>JAZRKP010000082.1:0-3840 GCA_045646365.1 Clostridia bacterium | reverse complement strand
AACCAAATGTTTATATTCTTTCAATGATTCAGATTTAATATTGGTTGCGTCTGTCCGAAATGCGTTATCAAGAGCCATTGACATAAAATCGGAAGAAGCATTTTTATATAAGACAGTATCCTGTTTCTGTGTGCTGATCGGGGATGACAGCAACATAATTATCATTCGTGTTTTATCATCCGACCGCCAAACCATCTGATTACCTTTAATCATTTTTAAAGCTGTCCGCATGAAATGCCAACCGGCAAAATACGGATTGGCTAACTTGTTTGCATTCCCAAGCATTATACATTTTACAGCAGCCTTCCCTTCCAATTCCCGGTTTCGGTTTACCGTTTCATAAAAATTAAGAAATGCCGAAAACTCATTCTTAATAGGCCGTTCTCCATCACTGGCGATAAATTCATCAAAAACTATATAATCAATGTCGGAAAAATCGGTTCCTCGGGTATTGGCAACCACCGACAACGCAACCCCGACAGCAACAAGTGATCCGGTTTTTTCACCCCGCCGGAAAGAAACAAGCCCTTGTGATGGGAAAGGCTTAATATCTAAATTTGCATCAATATTTATTCTTTTGAATGGATTCCCTTCCTCCCGGCCACACTGATCTAATTGTGATTTCAATCTCCGAAGATAAATAAACTTCTGATCCTCTAAAACAAGTTTTTTCAAAAGTCCATATGTTTTACCGGTTCCTCTGGCACCGACAACGCAAATAAAACTTTCCTGCTGACTTAAAATATAATCCCAATTCACCCAACCGGCCTCATCATATATTTTTCCCATCATTCCCGCTCCTTCTTGTACTGTCCGTATAATTTTATATTTTCCAACAGTTTCGTATAATCACGGGTAAACGTTAATTTATAAGTTGACTCGACAATAGAAACGTTTTTCCCGATATGAACAATAGCCCCGGTTTCCGGATCGACATAATCAAAATCATCATTATCATTGTAAACCGCCATTGTTCCCCCGGCCTTTTCCCATAACATTCCCGGTACAAAATTTTCTAATTTCTGCAATTCCTCAACCGCAAATGGGATCCCCGTTTTTTCGTTTACCTCTTTTGTCACTCCGGAAACCGTGACACCTAAATGCCCGTCTTTTTCGTATGCGTACCGTTTAGCGCCCTGGGTGACAAACCTGTTATAATGTGCGTCTTGCTCGAATAAACCAATATAATGTCGTTCCCCCTTCCGATCATCGGCATACGCTCCGGCCCGTTTTGCGTTTTCCAGATATTCAGCATTCAGAGCAGTTATATTTACCTGTCCAATCACTTTTACACTATCTGTGTCACAGTACATAAGATTACAGTTTCCATCCGTCTTTTTAGTTTGCGTTTTACAGAAGTTTATAGCCTTCTGCAATTGTAAACGGGCCAAAGCAGTTGTATAAACTCCCCATTGATACGGAAATGGGGCTAACCGCAAGGCTTTTTCAATTTCGGATTCAGACATAGAATCATAAGACGAGCGGAGATAATCTCCGTGATTATAAAAAATATCTTGATTTATCGGGTTCGTCACGCTGCATCCGTATATACTATTGAGAAGATTTTTACTTTTTGTATAGATGTATTCCTCTTCATCTGTTTTCGCTCCTTTCAATTCAGTTTTTTTCCGATAATAGTTCATGATAACATCACAATATTCTTTCGGCAGAAAATCCTTCTTTGCATACATTGCTTTTTGGCAATCAATTTCATCAAAATAATACTGATCCATAATTATTTTCAAGTCAATTTCAGTTCCAGCAACCTCTAAATAACCGGCTTCAAGTACCCGTCCATTATCCAGAAGCAACGGCCATTCCGGCTTGTCTGGTTCCGGTTGATATGGTTTAGCCTGACAGCGTCCATAACTGATATACGGTATTGGTTCTTTCGGATCCTTTAAACGTAAATGCTTGAATGAATACCGTCCTACCACCGCATAATTTAAGCCAACCAACATCAATATCCGTCTTATCTTTTCACCCGGTTTCTGCCATCTGGAACCAGCGAAATCTAACCATACAAATTTTTCCATAGGGAATTTATGCGTTAATTGCTGTGTCGGATAAGAAGAAGCGATATCATATGACCACACATCAGGAAAAATACTACCGGTTAGCTGCCGATTTGAATGTGTGTTTCCTCCCCGGAAGGCTTCTCTCAACAACATAAATTCCCTTTTCATAGGTTTTTGTAACATCAAAATCCCCTGTTTGCTTTTTAACGCTTCCTTCAGATCCCGCCGAACATATCCCGTTGACGTAATCGGAACCGTCAATAATGTGTCACCGCTCATAGAAACTCGCTTTTTCATGGCAGCAACCAGTGATTCAACATCGGTGATAATGTACTGCAATTCAAATTCGGTTAATTCTGTCCACGGAAATCTGATTTTTGAATAATCAAATTTTTGCCCAGACAGCTTTTGTGGAACCTTCATCTGCTTGCATAACATTTTCAGACTCATATTTGTCTGAATATACGAACATCGAAATTCAAATGATTTATACATCCGAACATATATCGGTTTCCGTATATCACGGAAAAAACATTCGTCATCCTCAAAGTCATATATTCCGGACAAAAACTGAAATTCAAATGCAAGGTTATGATCCCATACGAGCAAAAGCGGGGGATCCCGCAAATTCCAGTGATCCCGCAGACGGTCAATAACATCAACTAAATGAATCTGAAATTCGGAAAATTCTTCCCATGTTCTCCCGATTACTGTATAATCTTCTATTTGCCATTGCCAGACATACATAAATGAATGAACATTATACTTGCTTTTATCCGGATCCAGCCAAATAGTAGACGTTTCAATATCAAATGCAGTGTAACAATTGATATAATTGAACCGTTTTACCTTGCTCTTTGTTTTATGTTTCGGCTGAATCAATACCCCGCAAGATTGTAAAACTGAAAACCAGTCCACACCCTTCCAGCTAACTATCATAACATCACAACCTGTCTATATAAGCTGTCCAAATATCTTGCATTTCCTCACCAGAGACTCCGGCCATATCCGCTGCACGTTCATCCATTCCGGATTGATCAATCAGAAAATCATTGAAATCTTTCGCAATGTCAGCGTAGTTATAACCTTTTGTCTGCATTTCTGCATAATCTTCCAAAGCATCCAAATACTGCTGATACCACACCTGTTGATCAAACATTGCCATTCGATTTTCAAGATATAAAGCAAAATCACGGGTTCCCTTTGCATCAAGAAACATCTTCTCAGGATCGTAGCGCAAACCGGGAATATTCATGCCCCGCAGCTGATCACGCATCCGCTTGAATTTCTGGATAGCCTTCCGGATGCTTTCCTGATCCCGGGCGGGGATTTGCTCTAATGCTTTACGCTCTGCATACCGTTCCCGTGCTCTCTGGTTCTTCCTCGCTCTCTGTTCCGGAGTCAATGGTTTGCGTTTTGCCCTGGCTTTTTCCTTTCCCTCTAAACCGAAAGGAGGCATACCAAATTGAGGATTATAAAAGCCTGTTCCGCTTTTCTTTACGGCCCGGACGGTGGCTCCCGCTTGCACATACTGACGGAGCTTCTGCAATTCCTTTTCAACCCTTATGGGATCGTTCCGAATGTCCCGCAAGCGGGGGAATGTAATGGGAGCAGTCAACCCCTGTTCAACTAATCGTATATTCCGCTTTCTGGCAATATCCCGCAACCTGCTATATTCTGATCTTCCCGCCATGATTAACACCTCGCATTCTCTATGATATATTTCTTGCACTTCATAAGCGTACCGGCAAACAAGACAATACCTAGATAATATGTGATGATGCACCAATTGGGGCCAAATTTGATTATCTTGATAAGTTCC
>JAZRKP010000081.1:0-1550 GCA_045646365.1 Clostridia bacterium | reverse complement strand
ACGACTATCTTTTAAGGCTGTGCGGGGCGGATGTGTTATTGTCATCCCTAAGTGCGGATGAAGTGAAAAAATACCGTCTCACTGTGGGTGGGGAAGCTATCCCGACTCTCAGGAAGGTTTTAGAGCTTGTCAGAGGAAGAGTTCCGTTACTGATAGAACTGAAGGGCAGGGATGGGAGCGCTCGTGCAGAGGCGTTGTGGAACGTTCTGAAGGATTATAATGGCGTTGTTGCAGTGCAATCCTTTAATCCTGTGTATCTGATGAAATTAAGGTTTAAATCAAAAGATATTCCCTTAGGCTTTCTTACAAAGCGGAGCAGCCGCGGTATGAGTGGTAAGATGTTCTCATTTTTCTCGCGGAACTTGCTGTTTAACTTTCTGTTCCGTCCGGATTTTATATCGTATAAACACGACGAAAAGCTTACCCTTTCCGTTAAGCTGTGCCGTATGATGAACATACCCGTGCTCGGATGGACCTTTGATATTAGTAGGATAACTAAACACAACAGCTTTGACGGGTATATTGCAGAGTAAACTCTCTTTATAATTCCTCGCTCTTGAGGAGAGGGAAAATGACGTAATCCCCCCTAGCAACAAAGTCCCATCGATTCGGGCTCGTATCCGTAAAACAATTAAACCGACCTATGGTTACAATCATAGGTCGGTTTTTGCGTCGGCGCGGGATATTTTACCGGGGGAGGCTTTGCATTCTTTATCAGTTAGACAAATTGAAATTTAGCGAATAATCCAAGCAACAATAAGAAAGGCTCCCCTTGTCAGGGGAGCTGTCACGAAGTGACTGAGGGGTAGTGTTCTCTCCCTCCGTCTTTTGCTTCGTAAAATCCACCTCCCTCGTCAGAGTGAGGCTTTCGTTCTGTTCATAAAATTGGAATTTACGTTTTGGATTTGATTATATTTAGCATATCCTTGTAGGAGATTCCATTGATTGCAAGCACTCTGTTTTGCATAACAGCAAAACTCACGAACATACAAACAATACCTAACAGACAGTCTTTTCCTGTTATCATTTTGTTTGTTATTAAATAGTAAATGTTGAAAACAGATAAAGCCAGCATCATATATGCCGTGCCCATTCCTGGGGTATAAAATTTTTTTGATTTGGACAGTTTGACACCCATGGTATGTACCAAGCCTTCAAAAACGCCAAGAAAGACAGGTATCAGAGTCAAAAATACTACTGAGTCCAAAAAATATGGGATGATATGAATAAGCAGAAGTAAAATTATTACTGGTATGTGTGATAGTTCCTTTGCATCCTCACTAAATTTCTTGCCTATCATTCCTTCCATGATGTTTACAAATCCACCAGGAAATCTATTTTCTTCCCACTCGTGTAGTGTAAAAAGAAACACATATGCTACAAGCATTTTTTGTGTCAGTGATGGTGCTGTATTAAAAATTGCAACCATTGCAACAAAGGTAAACATCAATGTAGTTAGGATTTCAAGATTGTACTTAATAAGCAATCGCCTCATACCGAACGCTCCTTTTCGTGATGGTTTTAGGTAAACCTTTCTACAAATTCAAGTT
>JAZRKP010000080.1:0-21140 GCA_045646365.1 Clostridia bacterium | reverse complement strand
CCAGCTGAAAATGTTCGTCGTGAACGCCCGATTGCAGGGGATAGCGTTATTCTCCTCGGCGGTAAAACAGGTAGAGATGGCTGTGGCGGTGCGACAGGTTCTTCCAAGTCCCATAACCTTTCATCCCTTGAAAGTTGCGGTGCAGAGGTTCAGAAGGGTAACGCTCCTGAAGAGAGAAAGCTTCAGCGTCTTTTCAGAAATGCAGAGGCTTCAAAACTTATCAAGCGTTGTAATGACTTTGGTGCAGGCGGCGTTTCGGTTGCAATCGGTGAGCTTGCAGATGGTCTTGAAATAAACCTTGATGCAGTTCCTAAAAAGTATGACGGTCTTGACGGAACAGAACTTGCAATTTCCGAATCACAGGAAAGAATGGCGGTTGTTGTTGCGAAAGAGGATGCAGAAAGATTCTGCGCCCTCGCTGAAATGGAAAACCTCGAAGCAACAGTTGTTGCAACAGTAACTGAAAAGCCGTATCTCACAATGGAATGGAACGGCAATATGATTGTCAACCTTTCCCGTGAATTCTTAAATTCAAACGGGGCAGAAAAGCACACAGAGATTGCTCCTATGAAAGTTGAAAGCTATGACAAGGAAATAGGTGAGAGCTTTACAGAAAATTATAAGGCTTTAGCAGGCGACCTTAATATCTGTTCAAAGCGTGGACTTTCTGAGAGATTTGACTCAACAATCGGCGCAGGCACAGTTCTTATGCCGTTTGGCGGAAAGTATCAGAGAACACCTATTCAGGCAATGGTTAACAAGATTTCTATGGAGAAAAAGGACAGTAAGACCTGTTCGTTTATGGCGTGGGGATATAACCCGTTCATCGCTGAAAAGAGTCCTTACCACAGTGCGTATCTCGCAGTGGTTGAATCTGTTTCAAAGCTGATTGCAACAGGCTCTGACTTTAATGAGGTTTATCTCACATTCCAGGAATACTTTGAAAAACCAAACGGCAAGAAAGAGCGTTGGGGTAAGCCGGCAGCGGCACTTTTAGGTGCGTTTGCTGCACAGATGGACCTTGAAATCGCATCTATCGGCGGTAAGGATTCAATGAGCGGTACATTTGAAAACATTGATGTTCCTCCAACACTTGTTTCTTTCGCAGTTTCAAAGGACGAAATAAAGAACATTATCTCCCCTGAATTTAAGGGAGCGAACCATAAAGTATATCTCTTAATGCCTGAGTATGATGAAAACGGTCTCCCTGTTGCTGAGTCTTTGGTTGCCCTTTATAATAAGGTTACAAAGCTTATGAGAGACGGCAGGGTTTATGCGGCTTATACCCCGACATACGGCGGTGTTGCCGAGGCTATCCTCAAAATGGCAATGGGTAACGGCTACGGATTTAAGTTTAGTGATAATCTTACGCAAGATACTATCTTTGGCTATAACTACGGCGGATTTATTCTTGAAACAGACGAACTTTCAGAGGGCGTTTTACTCGGTGAAACAACAGAGGAAGAAGTTGTTTCTCTCGGAAATGAGAAGATTGAACTTTCTGACCTTTATGATATTTATGAAGGTAAGCTTGAAAAGATTTATAAATGTAACATTGAGTCAAAGAATGAGGAAGTTCCTGCGTTCTCATATGAGGCAAAGGACAGAGTTGCTCCTGCGATTAAGGTTGCAAAACCGAAGGTGTTAATTCCTGTATTCCCTGGAACTAACTGCGAATACGACTCTGCAAAAGCCTTTGAAAGAGCTGGTGCGGAGGCTGAAATCTTCGTTATAAACAATCTTTCATCAAAGGCTATCGCCCAGTCAGCAAAGACATTTGCTGATAAGGCAAAACAGTCACAGATTATCTTTGTTCCGGGCGGTTTCTCCGGTGGTGACGAGCCTGACGGTTCCGGTAAGTTTATAACAGCGTTTTTCAGAAGTGCTGAAATTAAGGATGCGGTTTCTGATTTACTCGAAAATCGTGACGGACTTATGGCGGGTATCTGTAACGGATTTCAGGCACTCATTAAGCTTGGTCTTGTGCCATACGGAAAGATTATCGACACAGACGAAAATTGTCCGACTCTTACATTTAATACAATTTCAAGACACCAGAGCAAAATTGTTCATACAAGAATTGCATCGAATAAATCTCCGTGGCTTGCGAAAACTAATGTAGGCGATGTTTACACTGTTCCGATTTCACACGGTGAAGGACGATTCCTTGCAAGTGATGAACTTATTAAGGAACTTGCTGAAAACGGACAGATTATAACCCAGTATACTGATTTGAGCGGTGTTCCGACTTACGATATTCAGTATAACCCTAACGGTTCTGCGTTTGCTATTGAGGGTATCTGCTCTCCTGACGGCAGAGTCTTGGGTAAGATGGGACACTCCGAACGAGTTGGCTCAGGTCTTTATAAGAATGTTGAAGGTCAGTATGAAATGGGTATGTTTGAATCCGCTGTTGAATATTTCAAATAATCGGAGGTTGTCAGAATGAAAACTGATATTGAGATAGCACAAAGTGCAAAAATGGAAAATATAACCGAGATTGCAAAGACAGCAGGAATTGACAGTAAATATATTGAGCAATACGGAAACTATAAGGCTAAAATCGACCTTTCGTTGCTTAAAGAAAGTGACAGAAAAGACGGAAAACTTGTTTTGGTTACAGCGATTACTCCAACTCCTGCAGGAGAGGGTAAAACAACAACAACTATCGGTCTTGCTGACGGAATGAAGAAAATCGGCAAGAATGTTATGGTTGCCCTCCGTGAACCATCTCTCGGACCTGTTTTTGGTATTAAAGGCGGTGCGGCAGGCGGTGGCTATGCTCAGGTTGTTCCTATGGAGGATATAAACCTGCATTTTACAGGTGATTTTCATGCGATTGGTGCGGCGAATAATCTTCTCGCCGCCCTCCTTGATAACCATATTCATCAGGGGAATGCTCTTGGAATTGACCAGAGAAAGATAACATGGAAGCGTTGTGTTGATATGAACGACAGACAGCTTCGTTTCGTTGTTGACGGTCTTGGCGGAAAGGTTAATGGTGTTCCCCGTGAAGACGGATATGACATAACGGTTGCGTCGGAAATTATGGCAATCCTTTGTCTTGCAGGTTCAATAAGTGACCTTAAGGAACGACTTTCCAGAATCGTTGTAGGCTACACATTTGATGATAAGCCTGTTACAGCAGGTCAGCTCAATGCGGCAGGTGCGATGACAGCGCTCTTGAAGGATGCCTTAAAGCCTAACCTTGTTCAGACATTGGAAGGAACACCTGCCCTTGTTCACGGCGGACCTTTTGCGAATATTGCCCACGGCTGTAACTCGGTTTTGGCTACTAAAATGGCATTAAAGCTTGGTGATTATGCGATTACAGAGGCTGGGTTTGGTGCTGATTTGGGTGCTGAAAAGTTTTTGGATATCAAGTGCAGATATGCAAACTTGAAACCGTCAGCAGTTGTTCTTGTTGCAACAATCCGTGCCCTTAAAATGCACGGCGGAGTTCCAAAAACGGAGCTTGGCAGTGAGAATCTTGATGCACTCGAAAAAGGTATGCCGAATTTGTTAAGACACCTTTCAAATATAACCGATGTGTATAAACTTCCGTGCGTTGTTGCGGTAAATAAGTTCCCGACTGACACGGAGGCAGAGGTTAACCTTGTTATTGAAAAGTGTAAGGCTCTCGGCGTTAATGTTGTTTTGTCTGATGTATGGGCAAAAGGCGGCGATGGCGGTGTTGACCTTGCAAACGAGGTTGTTCGTCTTTGCGAAAAGGATAATGATTTCACATTTGCCTACGAAGATGAAGCGTCCATTGAAGAGAAAATTGATGCAATCGTTAAAAAGGTATACCGCGGTGCAGGGGTTAGTTTCACGCCTGCGGCAAAGAAACAGATTGATTCTCTGACTGTTTTGGGTTATGGAAATCTCCCTGTTTGTATGGCGAAAACTCAGTACAGTTTCTCGGATGATTTGACAAAAATCGGTGCTCCTGACGGGTTTACCGTAACAGTGAGAAATGTTAAGATTTCAGCAGGTGCAGGATTTGTTGTTGCCCTGACAGGTGAAATTATGACTATGCCGGGACTTCCTAAAGTTCCTGCAGCGGAAAAAATAGATGTTGACGAAAATGGTGTAATAACCGGACTCTTCTGATTATTAAATAAAAGCGAGGCAGACAAAAGTGTCTGCCTCATTTTTGTTAACTGAACTAAAACACAGAAATAAAGGGCAATATATCTTTTGCCCTTTTTCATGAAGGGATTATTCCCGTATCTATAATGTCTTGCTTAAATTTCTGCTTCTTCTTCAGGTGTTTCAGCCTTAATTTCTTCGTACTTGTCAAGAATAGCTGTCTGAAGTGTCTCTCTCATCTCGCTGTTAATTGGATGAGCAATGTCCTTGAATTCGCCATCAGGTGTCTTAATGCTTGGCATAGCAATAAAAAGCTTTTCCTGACCTTCGATAACTTTGATGTCGTGAACAACAAATGCGTCATCGAATGTAACAGAAACAACTGCCTTCATTCTTCCCTTAGCGTTGATTTTTCTCACTTTAATGTCTGTAATAGTCATTAGAGGAGCCTCCTTTGGTTTGGTAATATGTAAAATTTAATTCTTTTCCCTTTTAAAATATTGATATTTATAAGCTTTTATGATATACTGTTAATATAAACAAAAATTTCCAAGGAGCTGGTTTCTTATGAACGAATTTAACATCAAAGATTTAGCACCCGGTTCACATATACACATGATAGGTATCGGCGGAATAAGTATGAGCGCCATTGCCCATATTCTTCTTTCGCTGGGCTTTAAAGTCAGCGGTTCAGACAGAACAAAAACAAACCTTACCGATAAGCTGGAAGAGCTTGGGGTTACGGTTAATGAAGGGCAAAAGGCGGAGAACATACAATCTCCGAAGCTTGTTTGTTATACAGCAGCAATCGCAAAAGACGACCCGGAGCTTGTTTGTGCAAAAGAAAAGGGCATCCCTTGTCTTGAACGAGCACAGCTTTTAGGTCAGCTTATGACAATGTACCGTTATCCGCTTGCAATAGCAGGAACACACGGAAAAACCACAACAACTTCAATGCTTTCGCTTATAATCCTTGCCGCAAATCTCGACCCGACAATCCTGGTTGGCGGTGAACTGCCTCAGATTGAGGGGAACTATAAAATCGGTGGCACGGACTACCTCGTTTGCGAGGCGTGCGAATATGTGGAGAGCTTTTTGAATTTTCGACCTTTTTTGTCAATAATCACAAATATAGAAGCTGACCACTTAGATTATTTTGGTAACCTATCTAATATTATAGCATCTTTTAGAAAATTTGCAAGCCTTAATTCACCCCTTGGACACATTATTGTTTGTTCTGACGATGAAAATATACCTTCCGTTGTGCAAAATATTGAAATTCCAGTGAAAAAATACGCGATAAATGACAAAACGGCAGATTTTTGTGCAGAATGTATAAAAACTAACGAAAATAGAGGTAATTCTTTCAAAATTACCCATAATGGCGAGGAGTTTTTGACGGTTGATATGCAGGTTGCGGGACAGCATAATGTGCTTAATGCTCTGGCTGCAGCAACGGCGGCTTACTGCCTCGGAATTGATAAAAACGCCATAAAAGAGGGGCTTGAGAATTTTACGGGTACAAAACGACGCTTTGAAAAACTGGGCGAAGTAAATGGGTTTACGGTTATTGATGACTATGCACATCATCCGACGGAAATCAAAGCAACTTTAGAAACCGCCAAGGCTCAGGGGTATAACAATGTCTGGTGCATATTCCAGCCACACACTTATTCGAGAACATATAACCTGTTTGACGAGTTTGTTGAGGTGCTGCCGCTTGCGGATAAAGTTATTGTTGCTGATGTTTATTCGGCAAGAGAGAAATACGACGGAACGGTTCATAGCTGTGATTTAGCGGCGGCTATTGACAAGGCGGTTTATATGAATGACTTTGGTGCAATAGAACGGTATGTTCTGAAAAACGCACAGCCGGGCGACCTGGTTATGACAGTTGGGGCAGGGGATGTGTTTAAAATAGGAAAGGCTCTCGTTCAGAAATAAGGAGAAACAAATGAAATTAACTAATCCAAGTGAACTTAAAAATGTTTTGGGAGCTTATGGATTTTCCTTTTCCAAAGGTCTTGGTCAGAACTTTTTAATTGATGAAAATGTACTGAATAAAATAATAGAAGGCTCAGGTGTCAACGAAGATTGGGGTGCCCTGGAAATCGGGCCGGGGGCGGGGACACTTACTCGTGCTCTTGCGGAAAACAGTAAGAAAACGGTTGCTATTGAGATTGATAAGCGACTTATTCCAATGCTCGGTTATACTCTTAACGATTTCAGGAACACAAAAGTCATAAACGAAGATGTTATGCAGGTTGATTTAAACCGTCTTATTGCGGATGAGTTTGGTGATATGGATGTTGCGGTTTGTGCCAATCTTCCTTATTACATAACAACTCCCATCATAATGAAAGTTTTAGAGGAATGCAGTCGTGTTCGTTCTATGACGGTTATGATTCAGAAAGAGGTTGCTGAAAGAATGGTTGCAAAACCTGGCGGAAAGGATTACGGTGCTTTGTCTGTTGCGGTTCAGTTCTACACGGAGCCGAGAATTATCTGCCACGCCGACCCGCATTGTTTTATGCCTCAGCCAAAGGTGGCATCAACGGTAATAAATCTGAAAGTTTTGGATAAGCCGTCAGTTGAGGTGAAGAACAAGAAATTATTTTTTGAAATTGTTAAGTCAGCATTCGGGCAAAGGAGGAAAACACTCCTTAATGCACTTTCAAAAAGTCCTTATATAAGTATAGATAAAGAAGAAATTTCAAAAGCTATTGAATCGGCAGGACTTCCCCTTGATATAAGAGGAGAAAGGCTGACTCTTGCGGAGTTCGCGAAAATTGCTGATTATATAGAAGAAAGGAAGAAATAAAATGATAACAAGTAAACAAAGAGCCTATTTAAGAGGTCTTGGTAGTAAAATAAACGCTTTGCACCAGATAGGAAAAGACGGGATTAGCGATAACTTTGTTAGTGCAATCAGTGATGCACTTGATGCAAACGCATTGGTTAAAATTCATGTTCTTGAAACTGCACCGTATACAGCAAGAGAAGCGTCAATCGAAATGACAGAGCTTTTAGGGGCGGAATGTGTTCAGGTTATCGGCAGAAAATTTGTGCTTTACCGTGAAAGCGAAAACTCACCGAAATTATTATAAGAGTAAAAAGATTTAGAAATTAAAAGAGGTCGATAAAATCGACCTCTTAAATTTTTTAGAATAAGCCGGGGATATTAAGTCCGCCTGTAAGTTTACCAAGTTCATTTTCGGAACTTTCGGAAGCCTTGCGGAGACCTTCGTTGACAGCTGCAATGATAAGGTCCTGAAGCATTTCAATATCGTCAGGGTCAACAACTGCTTCGGAAAGATTGATTTCCATAAGTTCTTTCTTTCCGCTTATCTTAACGCTGACAGCACCGCCGCCGGCACTTGCCTCATAAGTCTTATTTTCAAGTTCCTCCTGCATTTTAAGCATCTGCTCCTGCATTTTCTGTGCCTGCTTGAGCATCTGATTCATATTAGGACCGCCGCCCATTCCTCTTGGGAATCCACCTTTTGCCATTTTTATCAGCCTTTCTTTTTATATTTTAATTTTCAGTAACCGTCATAACATCGCCGAGCAAATCCTTTTTCTTAGCCAAATCGGCAATAGAAATTGAGTTTGCCTCTGTCTGTCTGTTCAGACGATTTCCGCTTTCTGATACAATGATTTTATAACTCTCTCCGCCAACTTTTTCAAAAAGTTCTGAGAGATAAGCTTTCCCTTGCGGGGTTGCAATTCTTTCGTAAGCCTCACGATTGGAGAGAATAATTTCAATGGAGTCGCCCGTGATATAAGCCTGAGCACGGAACAAAAACATATATAGCTTTTTGCTTTCGTTTTTGATAATACTAAGGGCTTCCTCCCATTTATCCCATTTGCTACCATCAGGAACACTTTCCTTTGGCGCATCAGTTTTTGGTTTTGATACGGGTTTCGTCGGCTCTTTCTGGGTTATTTTCGCTTTCGCAGGGGACACTGTTATATTCCCTGACTCAATTTTGTTTTCAAGAGCAGAAACTCTCGCTGAAAGCGCCTCGCTTCCCTCACCGTATTGGGGTTTGGCAAGCTTTAAAAGCGCCATTTCCACGGATATTCTCGGATTTGCAATCCATTTTGCCTGAGCGAGATATTCGCAAAGGGTTGTTATGGAGTATAAAAGTCGTTCGACAGAGTATTTATCTGCCTGAGCTTTATATTTTTCTATTTTTTCGTGGCTTCGTTCAATGATTTCTGCAGGGTTTTCCGTAGCCTTACAGAACATAAGGTTTCGGAAATGGTCGATAATATCATCAAAGAAGCTTGCTACCTCTTTACCTTTATTCAAAAATTCGTCAGCAGTTTTAAGACAGGAAAGAGTATCCTCTGCTGCGATATAGTCAGCCAAATCGAATAAGATTCCGTCATCAACAATACCAACGGCTTCCGCAACATCATCTTTTCTGATTTCACCGGAAACTGATGCTGTGCACTGTTCCAGAATACTCAAGCCGTCACGCATAGACCCGTCAGCAAGTTCAGCTATAAGCTCAGATGCGTCAGGTGTAATCTCTATATTTTCCGCACTGCAGATTTTGTTTATACGGCTGGAAATATCATCGACACCGATTCTCCTGAAATCAAAACGCTGACACCTTGAAAGAATGGTTGGGAGAATTTTGTTCGGCTCCGTTGTTGCCAGAATAAAAATAACATATTCGGGCGGTTCTTCCAAAGTTTTAAGAAGGGCATTGAAACCTTCGTTTGTAATCATATGTGCTTCGTCGATAATGTAAACTTTAAATTTACAGCTTGATGGGGCATAATCGACCTCATCACGGATTTGACGAATATCACCGACACCGCGGTTACTTGCGGCGTCCATTTCGTAAACATCTAAAATTGAGCCATCCATAATCCCGAGACAAGATGGGCAGGCGTTACAAGGATTCCCGTCCTGCGGATTTTCACAGTTGACCGCACGGGAGAGAATTTTAGCACAGGTAGTTTTACCTGTTCCTCTTGTACCGCAAAAAAGATAGGCATGCGCGATACGCCCGGATAAAACACTGTTTCTCAGCGTTTCGGAAATATGGCTCTGACCCACAACATCTTCAAATATCATAGGACGCCATTTACGGTATAAAGCCTGATACATTTCGGACATATCACAAACCTCCTTTAAAAAATAAAGCTATGTTCTTGAGTTTGAAGCATACCTACCCGCGGAAACACGGCAGTTAGCTCAAGCCCGGCTACCCTACGGCACATCAAAAAGAACTGCTTAATGCTGCTGCATTCCTGCCCTGACATGGTTCACAGGTTTTGATTGCGTAGGACCGGACCGTCAACACCACTTACCGGAAACAGACCGGACAAATATGCCCCTCAGCTCAAGTTGTCATCCCTACTTAGCGGATTGAAGGTTACAAGGCACCGCTACCGCCCCGATTTAACATAGCCTATATAGTATATCACAAGAAGATGAATTTGTCAAACAAAAAGACTGCAAACAAACAGCATTTTTTACAAGCTGTCTATTTACAGTCTTAAATTGACGAAAAATTTACTTACAGAGTGCAAGTTCCACATTCTTTGTAAGAATGTCAGCATATGTATAAGAAACTCGTCTTTCGGCAGTTTCATCTTCGTTAAGGGAATCAATTTTGATTACGAAAACATTAGCATAAGTGCTTTCGATAACCCCGTTACGAACAGTACGCTTTTTTCTGCCTTTCTTTGATGCAAACTTAATTTTGCTTCCGATATTATCTTTGAGGTCTGATTTTATTTTATCTAATTCTTTTTTGTTGTCCATTTATTGGCACCTCTTATGTAAAATACTTACAAACACAATAGCTTGTGTCTCAATGAAACTATTATAACATATATTGTGGTAAATGTAAATACTTTTTCGAAAAAAAGTTTAGTAATTTTGTAAAAATTTAATAATATAGGAAAAATTGTATTAAACTGCGTAAAAATAACCAAAATAATAATAAAAAAGCAGTAAATTGCGAGAGGGGAGAACGGAAATTCACCTTATTAAGAGAGTAAAAGAACTGTTTTTTGAAAGTGTTTTCGGGAAAATTTATGTTTATATAAAGGACATTCCTGCCGTAAAGGTGTTTTTTGATTTTGATTATACATCGGAAATGTGGGAAAAAAGCTATATTAAAAATAAGACGGATATTATTTTAAAACGGATTGGGGATAGGCTAAATATCCATTTTCCCGAGACGGAATGGAGCGGTACGATATGGATTTTAGGGTTTTGTCCGTTTTTGGGGTTATGGAATGGAGAAATGTGGCATATAATTTTATTGACGGTGGTTTTAGCACTATGGTTTATGAAACAGGGGAAACTACAATATGTAGTATTTTATGAAACTGTTTTAACGGTGTTATTTGCCCCGTTTGTAAAGCTTGAAGCACTTGTATATATAATATATGTAGAAAGTGCCGTAATTTTGTTCTTTATTGTAAGAAATCTGGAGAAAAAGCAGTATGAAAAAATGTTGAAAATAATAACAAGGTTATGGGCGGTTCAATGCTTTTTCGGTAAAGGTGGGGATGCCTCTGTTTTAATTTCGTTTATGCCGTATGCTCTGAGCGTTTTATCGGTTGGAAAACGGAGATATTATGTGGCAGGAATTATTTTGTTGGTTACAGGAGTTTATGCCCTGTCCCGAAGCGGAGGAGTTGCTCTTCTTTGTGGTGGGATTGGGATTCTGGTTATGGTTTTATTTGGGGAGTGGCGGATGATACTTCCCATTGCGTTAGTCTCACCCTGGATTGTGGGGATTGGACTGAGGATTATCAGGAATGGGATACTCAGCGAAAAGATTTTTGAAACGGGGTATTTTTTCTGGAGTCGCAGTTTTAAAGGGGTGGCTTTGAATTATGAGGGAATAGATTTTGGTGATTACGGAATTTTTGCATCGTTGGTTTTTTCTATCTCCGCTTTTGTTTTTTTCTGGTGTGTTTTGAGAATGTCTAGACAAGCGGTTTTGAAAATACTGAAAAAAGACGGAGGAGACAAGAAAATTTTACGAGCGGGACTTGGCTCGGTTATAGGTTTTTCGATTTACACTTTTTTAACGGAAACGGGTGGCTATCCTGCCAATATTCTCATATATCTTCTGAGCGGAGCAATGTTGAGACGAGCTTGCTTTGGGAAATGAAAACGGGAGGAAACGAGAGGAAACGGGAGAAAAAAGGACTTTTGGTAAAAAAGTCGGCTCGAAATCCCGTCTTAAGTTGGCTGAGGTTGAATAAATCCGTCTAATCTGATTTGACCAAATTTCAATTTTTTGGTATAATTAACAGGTCGCTGGGGGCGCTAAAAGGAAGAAATTTCCGATAAATCTCAGCGTAATTCAGGAGTGTTTTCCTGAAATTTAAGAGAGGTGATTTGATGATATTTAGCCGAAAGGATATGAAGGTTAATTTATCCTTTTCAGCAAAAATCGCCGTTATAAGCAGTATGGTTGCACTGATTATTATGATTGCGTCAGCAATTACATTCGATGTTATGTGTAAAAGTGTTACTGTTATTGATGGCGGAAGCAAGGAAACAAAAGTTTTAACATTTAAGAACACAGTGGAGGAAGTTCTTTTTGAACAGGGTATCGTTCTCCGTGACGGAGACAGAGTGAGCTATGGGAAAAAGGCTGACCTTCGTGATGATATGACCATTGAAGTTTACCGTGCTATGCAGGTGTATATTACAGCGAATGGGGAAACCCGTGCTTTGAAAACAACAAAAAGAGTTGTTTCGGATATACTTGCTGATGCTGGATATGAATTAACAGACGAGGATAATGTTACGCCGAACCGGACTAAAATTGCTAAGGCTGATACGAAAATCGTTCTGGTGAAAAACACAACGGAAACAGTTACAATGACAGAAGAAACCGAGTTTGCAAGCACAGAAAAGCCTAATGCTTCTTTGAACAGCGGAGTAAGAAAAGTTGTTCAGAAGGGTAAAAAGGGTGAGAGTGTAAAGACATACAAGATTTCTTATGCTGATGGAGTAGAGACGGGCAGAACAGTTGTTAAAGAAACAGTTATAACCAAACCTGAAGAACAGGTTGTTGAGGTTGGAACAAAACGAGTTATGCTTGATGATTATACCCTCGCTTATAACGGGACAGTAACAACATCCCGTAGCGGAACACTGTCATACAGCAGAGTTGTTCAGTGTAACGCAACGGCTTATGATGCAGTAAGCTGTGGAAAAAGACCCGGGGAGGCAAGAACTGCAACGGGTATGATTGCTCAAAGAGGTGTTATCGCCGTTGACCCGAGATTTATTCCTTTGGGAACAAGGGTATATGTTGAAGGCTATGGCTATGCAATCGCTGCAGATACGGGCGGTGCTATAAAAGGAAATATAATTGACCTTTATATGGACTCAACCGCAGAAGCTATCCAGTGGGGACGCAGAAATGTTACTGTTTATATTCTGAATTAGTGAATTTGTAACATAAATTTAATATTAGGGCTATCCTTTTGTAAGGGTAGCCCTATTGATTTTTTTCGACAGATAAGCTATAATAGTTGTGTACTTATATAATCAGGGAGATTTTAATATGTCTGGAAATAGAAAAAGAAAGAAAAGGATGAGATTTATATACAAGGTCTGGATTTTCCTTGTTATAGTCTCTTTAGGGCTTGGCGTGTTTGCAGGAGCTAAGCTTATGACGATGGATATAGGTGAGAGAATAAACCTTGCCCTTGACTCACATGAACCTGGCGGAGTTGTCAATATTCTTCTTATGGGGACTGACGACGGTGGCGACAGGTGTGATACCATTATGCTCGTGAATCTAAACGGAGAAACGGGAAAACTTAATATTTTGTCGATTCCCCGTGATACGGCGATTGCGTCAAGAAACAGTAATGGCTCAATAATTTATAATTCCAGCGGTGTTCCTGTATATAACAAGATAAATTCGTATATGGCAATAGGTAAACAACAGGTTGCAAAAGGTAATATTAAGGTTCCTGAAGAGCTTGTCGTAAGAAAAGTGAAGGAAATAACAGGTCTGCCAATTCACTATTTTGCAACGGTCGATTTTGAGGGTTTTATAAATATTATTGATGCTTTGGGTGGAGTTGACTTTGAAGTACCTGAGAATATGAACTATGACGACCCGTACCAGAACTTGCATATTCACTTAAAGAAAGGTATGCAACACCTTGACGGTAAGGCGGCACACGATTTCGTCAGATTCCGTAATTACAGAGACGGAAGAGCGGACCTTGCCCGTGTTGATGCTCAGCAGAATTTCATTAAGGAACTTATAAGGCAGAAACTGACAGTTTCAAACCTTAATAAGATTGATGAAATCTATGAGGTTGTTAATGAGAATGTAAGAACTAATTATAGTTTTGAAAAAGTTATGGAGAGCTTCGGAACAATTAAAAACCTTACTGCGGATAAGGTGACAATGTATGTTCTTCCGAACACCCCTGAAATGATAAACGGCGGTTCGTATGTTATCTATAATACGGCAAAGAATATGGAAGAACTCAATACTATTCTCGAAAATTTCAGAGAAAAAGGGAAAAAATAAAAAACGGCATAAAGCCGTTTTTTTATTATATGAAAAGTGAAACAATAACTGTTAAAAGTCCGCAAATTCCAATAGCGATTCCACCCATAGCACCTTCTGTTTCGCCAATTTTAACTGCTTGGGCAGTGCCGAGAGCGTGACAGGAGGCTCCAATTCCAAGACCTGCTGCAACGGAATTGTTAAGCCGTGTCCACTTTATGAAATATGGACACATAATCGCCCCGAACAAACCCGTAACAAAAACTGCCGCAGATGCGATTGGGGAATATCCGCCAAGACTTTCTGCAAGAGGTAAGGCGATAGCGGTTGTAACTGATTTTGGAATGAGAGATTTGGTAACAGGTTCGTTAATACCAAAGAATCGGCAGAGGATAAGAACACTTGATACCGATACCACAACTCCGACAATACATCCCGCCAGAATCGGAATGAGATTTTTACTGATAAGCTTTCGCTTATTATACATAGAAACCGCTAATGCCGCCGTGGAAAGCGGAAGAAGCATAAGGATTACCTGTCCGCCTGAATCAAAGTTTGAAACAGGAATACCAAGTGAGAAATAGAATATCCAGATTAGAACAGAACTTATCAAAAGCGGATTCATAATCGGAGTTGAAAAACGGCTTGTTATAAGCTTTGCAATACTGAACATAATCAACGCGATTGATACTCCGAAAAACGGCGTCTGTGTCAATGCGGAAAAATTATTTAGAATATCAGTCATTTTTCTGTCCTCCTTTATCCATAAGATACATTATTCCTTTAACAGTGTAGGCTGTTGCAAAAAATGTCAGAACAGTTGTTATGCAACAGATAAGAATGAATTGCCACCATATATCTTTTATTATGTCGACATAATTTAAAATTCCAACGGTTGGAGGAATAAAACAGAATGTCATATTTTCAAGGAGAAAACCTGAAATATTGTTTATTTTTTCTGTCTTAACCGCTTTAGTTATAAGCAGGATGAAAAGGATTATCATTGCTATAACCGAGCCGGGGAATGGGAAAGGTAATGCGGAAGAAATAAAGTCTCCGGCAAGACAAATTCCAAAAAATAATGCCGATTGAAAAATTATGTTCATAATACTTATCTCCAATGTCTGTGATTGCTTTATTATACCCTTTTTTTACATTAAAATAAGGCGAAACTTATTATAACATAAATTTTTCCTTATTTCAATAAAATTTTTTAATTATTTAGAATAACGCACCGATTTTGAAAAAGCAATAACCTGTAAGGAAAATATTGACGAAAGGTGGTTAATATGGTAAAATATCCGTGAGGTGCTGATATGACACGGATAAAAGATAAAACCTGTTGCTTCACAGGTCACAGAATGATAGGGAATGAACAAAAACTGTTTGTGAAAAATAAAACATATGAGATTTGCGAAATGCTGGCAGAAAAAGGGTATACCGATTTTGTGGCAGGTGGTGCTCTGGGGTTTGATACCATTGCTGCCGAATGTGTTCTTGCTCTTAAGGAGAGATATAGGAATATCAGGCTGATTCTTGCCCTGCCTTGTAAAAATCAATGCAAGGGCTGGAAAAAGACGGATGTGGATACATATGAAAGAATTGCAAATCAGGCAGACGAAGTTATATATGTTTCGGAAGAGTATACGCCTGAATGTATGAAGAAGCGAAACAGGTTTATGGTAGACGAAAGCAGTGCGTGCGTTGCATACCTGACAAGAATGTCGGGCGGGACGGCATATACGGTGACTTATGCCGTTGAAATGGGCAGAGAAATAATTTTTGTAAAATAATTAAAAAAAGGGTTGACAAATTCAGAAAAAGGGTGTATAATGTAAAAGTTGGTAGCGAGGTTTAGCGCAGTTTGGTAGCGCACCTGGTTTGGGACCAGGGGGCCACAGGTTCGAATCCTGTAACCTCGACCAGAAAAAAAGCGTACTGAAAATTCAGTACGCTTTTTTCGTTGATATAAATTCCGTCAGCAATTTATATATGTGTTTCGTACACTAAAATTAAATTTAGTTGTTTCGACGGAAAAAACTATCTGGTGAACAAAGTTAGATAAATACAAAATAATGCTTGACAAATGGCGAAAAATGTGGTAAACTTATATAAGATTTTTTCAGGAGGCGAAGATGATGTTTTTTATGAAGAACAGTTCAAGAAAATCATCGAGAGATGCAAAGACCGTTGCACCTTGTTTTCGTGTTGCTGGAAAATCAGTTAATAGTGTTTTTTTTGCAGACATTGTTTTTGCAGTGTCTGTTTTTTTATGCTTGATTTGTGCCCTTAGCCTAATTGACATAATTGGAATTATAATTATTCTAAACATTATAATTATTATAAGCCGACTATGTGGGAAAAAGCGAACTCTGAGCGAGGCAATTTGAGAAATTTGTTTATGTGTTGCGGTTTTGCTTTTTCGGGCAGAGCCGCATTTTAGTTTTATCAGAATTTAACGGAGGCATAAAATGAATATAATAGATTTTCATACACATATATATCCTGAAAAGATTGCGGAAAAGGCAGTTGAGTCTGTTGGTGAGTTTTACGGAATCCCTATGGATGGAAACGGAACTGTTTCGGCGCTATTGGAAGATGGCGGGAAATGTGGAGTAACAAATTATGTTGTTCATTCTGTTGCGGTTACGGCATCAAGAGTTGAGGCTATAAATGACTATATTTCGTCTCAGTGCATGGAACACGGTGAATTTTTTGGTTTCGGAACTATGCACGCTGACTTTGAAAATAAGATAGATGAAGTTGAAAGAATACGGAAAATGGGACTTCGAGGAGTGAAGATTCATCCTGATACTCAGAAATTCAATATGGATGATGAGCGGATGAATGAACTTTATGATTATCTGAGACAGAATAAAATTCCGTTGCTGATTCATTGCGGGGATTATCGGTATGATTTTTCACATCCGAGACGGCTTAAGAAAATTCTCAAGGAGTTTCCCGGACTTGTGGCAATAGGAGCACATTTCGGAGGCTGGTCTATGTGTGACTATGCTTATGAATATCTCGAGAATGAGAATTGCTTTGTTGACACATCCAGTTCATACTGGATGCTTGGACTAAGACGGGCAAGGGAGCTTATACGACTATATGGTGCAGAGCGGGTTGTTTTTGGTTCTGACTTCCCTATGTGGAGCATTTCAGAGGAACTTAACAAATTTTACGATATGAAGCTTACGGAAGATGAAAACCGTTTGATTCTACACGATAACGCTATGCGTATATTAAATGGAGAGGTGTAAAAAATGATTGAAATTGCTGTATCTGATATTACATTAAGAGAAGAGGGGAAAGGTTATTCCCTTAGTTTTAAAGAAAAAATAGAAATTGCAAAAATTCTTGATAAGGTTAATGTTGATGTTATCGAAACTGCTCCTATTAAGAATGGGAAAACTGATATATTATATCTCCATTCCGTAGCTCCGCTTATTAAAAACAGCGTTTTATCAACTCCTGTGGGACTTGATATTGAATCTGTTGATAAGACTTATGAGGCTATAAAAGAGGCAAAGTCGCCAAGACTTCATATTATGATTCCTGTTTCAACAGTGCAGATGGAATATCTTGTTGGTAAGAAACCAAAGGCTATGCTTGAGGTTGTTGAGAATATTGCAAGCCATGCAAAGTCACTTTGCCCTGATGTTGAGGTTTCGTTTATGGACGCAACAAGAGCCGAGAAAGACTTCTTGTGTCAGGTTATCGAAAAGGCTATTGATTGCGGGGCAGGGACTATTACTCTTTGTGACAGTGCCGGAGAAATGCTTCCGTCAGAGTTTGAAGGATTTTTAAAGAGTATTTATGATGCTGTTCCGAGAATGAAAGAGGTTAAGGTTTCCGTTGAGTGTTCGGATTCTCTTAATATGGCGGCAGCTTGCGCTCTTTCCTGTATCGGAAGCGGAGTTACACAGATTAAAACATCTGTTATTTCAAATGAATATCCACGCCTTAATGCGGTTGCGAAAGTTTTCCGTGAAAAGGGCGATGCTTTAGGGGTTACGACAAAGATAAATATGACAGTGCTTGATAATTCAGTTAAGAAAATCAAGCTTATGACAAGAGGCGGAAACTCCTATTCGCCGTTTGATGCAGGAACATCATCGGGGAATGAAGAGAATATCGTTCTTTCTGCAAATGACGATATTTCATCAGTTAAGCTTGCAGTTCAAAAGCTCGGCTATGAACTTTCCGACGAGGATAATGCAAGGGTTTATGATGAATTCTTAAAGATTTCAAAGAGCAAGAAAGTTGGCTCAAAGGAGCTTGACGCTATTGTTGCTTCGGTTGCAATGCAGGTTGTTCCTACATATAAACTTAAAAGCTATGTTATAAATAATGGTAATATTATAACACCAACTGCTCACATTGAACTTGAAAGAGACGGCGAGATTCTTCAGGGATTCTGTATTGGAGATGGACCGGTTGATGCGGCATTCCTTGCAATAGAGCAGATAACAGGTCACCATTTTGAACTTGACGATTTCCAGATTCAGTCTGTTACAGAAGGTCGGGGAGCTATGGGCTCAAGTATCGTTAAGCTTCGTCATAACGGGAAACCTTATTCGGGAAAAGGTATCTCGACCGATATTATAGGAGCGAGTATAAATGCCTATATAAACGCCCTCAATAAAATATATTTTGAGGAGGATGTAAGATGAAGTTATCATTTTCAACAAATAAATGGAACGATTTGACTTTAGCTGAATTTTTTGATTTGGCGAGAGAATATAAATTTGACGGATTTGAAATCCACGATGTTTCAAAACTCAAGGAAGCAGATATTGTTGATGCTCCGTTTAAGCTTATGGAATACGGTCTTAAAATTTCCTGTATTGATATGGTAAACGACATATCAAAAGGAGGAGATGAGACAAAAGCTGAGTTTGAAAAATGTGTGGAGATTGCAGATATTCTTCGTGTTCCTTATATAAGACTCAAAGCTATGTCAGAAGATGGGGCTTATGACTTTGTTAAGGAGGCACTCCCACTTGCGGAGAAGAAGAATATAGTTCTTCTTATGGAAACCGCAGGAGCGTATGCAGATACCGCAAAACTCAGAGAATTTCTTACTGAGTTTGCAAGCGATAATCTTGCAGCACTTTGGGATTTCCACCATCCATACAGAATGCACGGTGAAAGTCCTGAAACCAGTATAACAAATCTTGGTGCTTATGTTAAGCATGTTCATATAAAGGATTCACAGAGTCTTGAAACAAAGAGCCTTATCGGTGAGGGAACGCTCCCTGTTTCAAAGTTCCTGGAAGCACTCAGAAGTGTAAACTATGACGGATTTTTCTCAATAGAATGGAATCCTTTATGGGATGATGAAATCAGCGAGCCTGATATTATTTTTCCACATTTTGTAAGCTTTATGTCAAGATATAAAAACCTTTCAAGAGGGAAATCAACTCTTTATGAAAATAAGGCAAAGACAGGAAATTATGTGTGGAAGAAAGATGCGTTGGTTGAGAAAACTTTTTCGCAGGTGCTTGACAAAATGGTTCAGGAATTCCCTGACCAGTATGCGATTAAGTATACAACCCTTGACTATACAAGAACATATTCCCAGTTCAGAGACGATGTTGACACATTCGCCCGAAGCCTTATTGCCCTCGGCGTAAGAGCGGGGCACCATGTTACGGTTTGGGCAACAAATGTTCCGCAGTGGTATATAGCATTCTGGGCGACAACGAAAATCGGAGCGGTTTTGGTTACAATGAACACCGCTTATAAAATCCACGAAGCAGAATATCTCTTAAAACAGTCGGATACTCATACTCTTATTATGATTGACTCATACAGAGATTCAAACTATTCGGAAATTATCGGTGAGCTTTGCCCTGAACTTGAAAATACAAAAGACGGCGAGCCTCTCCACGCAAAGAGACTTCCGTTCCTCAGAAATGTTATAACGGTTGGATTTAAGAAAAAAGGCTGTATAACATGGGAAAATGCCATTGCAAGAGCGGACAGCGTTCCTCTTGACGAAGTATACAGAATGGCGGCGGCAGTTAATGTTAATGATGTCTGCAATATGCAGTATACATCAGGAACAACGGGATTCCCCAAAGGTGTTATGCTGACACACTATAATATTGTAAATAACGGAAAATGTATCGGTGACAGAATGGATTTGTCAACGGCGGACAGAATGTTGATTCAGGTTCCTATGTTCCATTGTTTCGGAATGGTTCTTGCTATGACCGCAACAATGACCCACGGCGGAACAATCCTGCCTCTGCCGTATTTCTCACCAAAGCCAGCTCTCTCCTGCGTGAACAGAGAAAGAATTACCGCATTCCACGGTGTTCCGACAATGTTTATAGCTATGCTTGAGCATCCTGATTTTGAAAATACGGATTTCTCGTATATGAGAACAGGTATTATGGCAGGTTCTCCTTGTCCTGAACCGATTATGAATCAGGTTATCGAAAAAATGAATATGAAAGAGATAACCATTGTATACGGTCAGACAGAGGCTTCTCCGGGCTGTACTATGAGCAGTACGGACGATAGCGTTGTAGTTCGTGTTGCAACGGTGGGCAGAGCACTCCCTGAAATTGAATGTAAAATCGTTGACCCTGAAACGGGCGAGGATTTGCCAGATAATGTAACAGGTGAATTTGTTGCGAGAGGCTATAACATTATGAAAGGGTATTATAAAATGCCCGAAGCCACAGCGGCGGCGATTGATAAAGATGGCTGGCTCCATACAGGGGATTTGGCACTTCGTACTCCGGAGGGTAATTATAAAA
Source organism: Clostridia bacterium (assembly GCA_045646365.1). Taxonomy (GTDB): domain Bacteria; phylum Bacillota; class Clostridia; order Monoglobales; family Monoglobaceae; genus SIG454. Next base: position 748 of record JAZRKP010000080.1, on the reverse strand, counting down.
TAACAGGCAGACTAAAGGATATGATTATCCGTGGCGGTGAAAATATTTATCCGAAAGAACTTGAAGAATTTATATACACCAATGACAAGGTTAAGGATGTTCAGGTTATAGGTATCCCTGACGAGCAGTACGGCGAAGAAATTATGGCGGTTGTCATTTTGAAAGACGGAGAAAGTATGACTGAAGAAGAAATGAAGGATTACTTCCGTGCAAGAATGGCGAAACATAAATGTCCTAAATATGTGGATTTCGTTAAGGAATTCCCAATGAACGCCGCAGGTAAAATTTTGAAATATAAAATGCGTGAAGACGCACAGAAAAAGTTAAATATTAAAAAGGTTGACGGCATTGTTGCCGAATAATCGGGAAAGGATGATAAAAATGGAAATTAAAATTACAAAAACATCAACTCCAAAAGCAAAACCAACAGGTAAGCTTGGCTTCGGTAAAGTTTTTACTGACCATATGTTTATGATGAACTACACAGAGGGCAAAGGCTGGCAGGATGCAAGAATCGTTCCTTATCAGAAGATTACTCTTGACCCATCTGCTATGGTTTTCCACTACGGTCAGGAAATGTTTGAAGGTCTTAAGGCATATATGGGTGCAGACGGAAAGGCAAGACTTTTCCGCCCTGATATGAACGCTAAGAGAACAAACGCAACAAATAAGAGACTCTGTATCCCACAGCTTCCTGAAGAAGATTTTGTTGAAGCGGTAAGAGCAGTTGTTGAGGTTGATAAGGACT
>JAZRKP010000079.1:0-1681 GCA_045646365.1 Clostridia bacterium | reverse complement strand
AATTGCAACAGCAAAAAACAGCCATTATAACCAAGGTAAATGCAGTCCGATTGAAATAGCAAAAATCGGAAGATTTGCAGAAAATAAATTCTTTGGGAAAAAATGCGGTATAATTGACCAAACGGTATCATCCTACGGCGGTCTTGTTACGGTGGATTTTGCCAACGAAGATAACCCTGAAATCGAACATATCGTATTTGATTTTCAAAAAGCAAGATACACTCTCTGCATAGTTGATACAAACAGCAGTCATGAAAATCTGACAGACGACTATGTTGAGATTAGAAAAGATATGAAAGAGGTTGCCGACTACTTTGACCGTAATGTTTTAAGTGAAGTTGAAGAAAAAGTATTTTATTCCTGCTTTAAAAATATGAGAGATTTTTGCTCTGACCGTGCAATACTCAGAGCTATGCATTTCTTTGATGAAACAAAACGAGCAAAGCAGGAAGCTGAGGCGCTGAAGAAAAATGATACTGATTTGTTCCTCAGATTAGTAAATATGTCAGGAGAATCCTCAGCAAATTTACTTCAGAATCTGTACTCGGTCAAAACACCGACAAACCAAGCCATACCGTTAGCTTTAGCACTGAGCAAACACATATTAAAAGGTGCAGGAGCAGTCAGAGTTCATGGCGGTGGCTTCGGAGGAACAATACAGGCTTTTGTTCCAAACGAAATGGTAAAACAATATAAAGAAGAAATAGAAAGAGTGTTTGGTGACGGAACATGTCATCAAATGAGAATCAGACCGGTTGGCGGTATTGAAATTTTATAAGATTGGAGGTGAAAAAATGATTTGTGGAGCTGTCCAACAACTTATTAACTACGGTATCAAAAAAAATCTTATTACCGAAGCGGATGAATTGGTGGTACGCAATGAATTGATGGAGATTCTGCATTTAACTGATTGGAAGATTTCTGAGCCTGTTGAAGAAACAGAACTAATTGAAACAATTCTTGAGCCGCTTGTTGATTATGCTTGCAGACAAGGAATAATCGCAGACACCGTTAATTCGAGAGATTTGTTCGATACAAAGCTGATGGGATGCTTAACTCCTATGCCGAGAGAGATAATTGCTCAATTTACAGGACGGTATAAAGAAAGTCCCGAAAAAGCAACTCAGTGGTATTACCGTATTAACCAAGACCTTAACTATGTCAGAGCCGAACGAATTGCCAAAGATTTAAAATGGAAATTCAAATGCGAATATGGTACATTAGATATAACGATAAACTGCTCTAAACCGGAAAAAGACCCAAGAGATATTGCAGCCGCAAAAAAGCAGAAAACATCATCATATCCCAAATGTCAGCTTTGTCCCGAAAATGCAGGTTTTGCAGGAACAGCAAAACATCCTGCGCGGCAAAATCTGCGTCCTATTCCGATAACAGTCGGCGGAGAAGAATGGGAAATGCAATACTCTCCCTACGGATACTATAACGAGCATTGCATAGTTTTTAACACAAACCATACTCCTATGAAGATTGATTCTGCGGTGTTCGGAAAACTATTTGATATAGTTGATTTTCTTCCTCATTATTTCGTCGGTTCAAATGCAGATTTGCCGATTGTCGGCGGTTCAATTCTAACACATGAACATTTCCAGGGAGGAAGATATACTTTTGCTATGGAAAAAGCTCCTGTTGAAACAGAGTTTATAATTCCCAAATATCCCGA
>JAZRKP010000078.1:0-1096 GCA_045646365.1 Clostridia bacterium | reverse complement strand
GAATTATCTGAAAAGGTTAGTCCGGATAGGAAATACTTGTTGCCTAAAACCACAAAGGGGAAGCCTACGCTTCTGTCTTCTTCTACCATTCTAAAACGCAACGGCATTGGAATGCGATTGAATTATAAGAATAAAAGCCTTCACTTATACAACGAAAAAACTGAATGCTCATATTTCTTCAACAGTTATTTGAATGATGATGTTTGCGATTTAGACGGATTCTCTCGATGGGTTGAAAACTGGTGTAAAGAAACAACAGACACAGACATTGCAGATATTGTTCGTTTTTCTCAGCAAGAACGCAGACACATTCGTTATCAAGAAGGCGATGTATTCCGCTTCAAGATTGGTCGTAGGTTATATGGCTACGGAAGAATCCTTCTTGATTATGACAAGATGCGGAAAAAGAAGGAACCCTTCTGGGATATCCTTATGAGCAAGCCTTTGGTTTGTAGCGTATATCATATTGTTACGGATCGGGACGATGTTTCGCTTGACGAGTTGCAGCATCTTGGCTCACTACCTTCAACAATTATCGCAGATAATTCGTTGTTTTATGGCGAATATAAAATCATAGGTAATCTGCCGGTTACTGAAAATGAGGACTATCCCGTAATGTATGGCAACAGTATTCATATGGGTGAAAAAGCAGTTTGCTATCAATGTGGAAAGAACTTTCGTAAAATTGATAACGGAACAGCGATATGTGGAGGATTCGTAAATAACGGAGTTTCCTTCAATCTGAATTTCACCTTAGATATTTTGCAACAATGCGTAGTTGAAGGATCAAACAATCCATACTGGTCACATTATTATCCGCATTGGGTTGATAGAGACTTGCGCAATCCGAAGCATGCCGAAAAACTACAAGCGGTAAAAGAGCAGTTTGGATTATAAAAATTGCACCCCCTAAAAAACTTTGCACCCCCTAACCTCAAAAGGGGGTGCATTTGTATTAAAAATAGGGTTAGTTCCCAGAAAAAGCACTGCATTGCAGTGCTTTTTTTATTGGCGGAGAAAGAGGGATTTACACCAAACGGCTCAATTGCAAATACATAAACACAATAATATATTGACTTTCAAAACGGTAAGGGGT
>JAZRKP010000077.1:0-9842 GCA_045646365.1 Clostridia bacterium | reverse complement strand
CCCGTTACAACATGGGGAGCAGGTGGTGGTTCACAGGGTGGTGCACTTCCTGTTTGTGGTGGTATCGTGCTTGATACCAAACGTATGAATAAAATATACGATTTAAATGAACAGGCTATGTACATAGAATGTGGCACAGGCGCTATCTACAAACATATTGAACTTGCAGCAAATGAAAAGGGCTACGCAACAATGCATTATCCTTCATCTCTTACATGTTCAACAGTTGGTGGTTTTTTGGCACACAGAGGTATTGGTGTATCATCTACTAAATATGGCAAAATTGATGATATGGTAATGCAGATGGAAGTTGTTCTTCCAAACGGTGATATCATTGAAACATCTCCTGTACCAAAGCACGCTGCAGGTCCTGACCTCAACCAGATATTCATTGGTTCCGAAGGAACACTTGGTGTTATGACTAAAGCGCAGATGAGAATATACGAACAGCCCGAATCCCGTCAGTTCAGAGGATTCTTGTTCCATAATATGACAGATGCATTTAATGCAGCAAGAGAACTCTTGCAGAAATTTAAACCATCAGTTATGCGTCTTTATGATGAAGCTGAAACAGCAACACTTATTAAAAAGATTGTTGGTGTTGAGAAAAAAGGCGCATTTATGAATATTGCAGTTGAAGGTGTAAAAGAAATAGCAGATTTAGAAATGAAAATCCTTCTTGATACATTTGGGAAATACGGTGCTGAAGATTTAGGCTCCGAATATGGCGAAAAATGGTGGAAAGAAAAAATCACATTCTTCTATCCCGGTCATATGATGGATCTTCCACAGTGCTATGGTACTATGGATACAATTGCTCCCTATGATAAGATTGAAAAGATTTATTGGGAAATGAAAAAAGCAATTGAAACAAACTTCCCATTTGCAAGATTTATTGCTCATTTCTCACATTGGTATGAATGGGGCTGCATGATTTATGACAGATTTATTGTTGATGGCGAATATGTTCCTAAAGATCCCCATGAAGCATTCAGACTCCATCAGGAAATCTGGAACTGCGGTGTAAGAACTGCCCTTGCAAACGGCGGTGTTGTAAATGACCACCACGGCGTAGGCATAAAGCTTGGCAGACTTATGAAAGAGCAGTATGGCCCTGCAATGCAGGTATTTGAGGGAATCAAGAAACAGCTTGATCCGAACGGAATTATGAACCCGTTTAAATTAGGACTTTAAGGGGAGGAAACAGATATGCAATTTACTCAGAAATCAAAAGAACATATAGATAGTTGTCGTTTCTGCTGGATGTGTCACCATGTATGTCCAATTGGAAACGCAACAGGCCTTGAAAGAAATACTGCAAGAGCAAGAGCTTTAGGACTTTCTTTAGTAATGAGAGACACTATTGAATATTCAGAGGATATTATAAATAATGTTTATGAATGTTCCCTTTGTGGCGGTTGTATGACAGACTGTGTGACAGGTTGGGATCCTGTTATGTTTACAAAAGAGGCAAGACTCGGCGCGGCTCTTGACGGAAAACTCCCTGAATACATAATGACAATGGTGCAAAACATTGCAGAAAAAGGAAATGTATACGGTGCGGAGAAAAATGAAAATATACCTGAAATTAAAAACGGCGACATTCTTTTCTTCACTGGCGAGGATGTAAGAGCGAAAGGTTGCGCTAAAACTGCAGTTGAGCTTCTTACAAAAGCAGGGGTTGGATTTACTCTCTTAAAAGACGAGCCAAACAGCGGCTATTCAATGGACTTTTTAATCGGTGCGGCGGCTGAAACAAAGGCAGTTATGGAAAACTGTGCTAAAGTTTTGAATGAATATAAAATGGTTGTTTGCTATGACCCTGCCGACGCTAAAGTTATGAAGCGTGAATATAAGGAATGGGGCATTGAAGTAAAAGCCGAAGTTGTAACCTTTACTGAATTTTTAGCAAAGCTTATTAAAGACGGCAAGCTTAATGTAAAGAACAGCGGTAAAGAATTTACTCCGCAAGATAGCCCAATCCTTGCAAGAGATTTGGAAGAAACAGAGCCAATTCGTGAAATTCTTTCATCCTGCGGTCAGGTTAAGGAAATGCTTTTAAATAAAGAATATACACAGCTTGCAGGAAACCTCATTATGAATGAGTATATGCCTGATGTTATGAAAAAGGTTGCGGAAAACAGATGGATAAACGCAAAGAATATCGGTGCAACAACAGTTGTAACCGTAAGTCCTGCGGAATATATGTTGTTATCTCAGACAAAGCCTGAAAATATGGAGCTTAAAACAATCGAGGAGGTTGTATCAGAATGCTTGTAACTCTTAAAGAGATTATCAATATGGCGGAAAAAGGCAACTTTGCCATTCCTGCTTTTAATGTGTATAACACGGAAACCATAATGGGCGTTGTAAAGGCGGCAGAGGAGCTTCGTGCACCCGTTATTATTCAGGTTTATCCAAGACTTTTAAATGAAGAAGTCGGATATTACCTTTGCCCTGCCATAGTTGCAGCGGCAAGAAAAGCGACTGTTCCTGTTTGTTTCCACCTTGACCACGGCCCATCAGAATTGGAAGTCCAGAAGGCTCTCCGTTGGGGTGCGACGGGAATAATGTATGATGGCTCTGTTCATCCTTTTGAAGAAAATGTTGAAAATACGAAACATATCGTTGATATCTGCGGAGCTATTGATATTTCTGTTGAGGGCGAGCTTGGTCATGTGGGAAGCGTTAATGATGATGCGATGGAAGAATTTACAGACCCACAAGAAGCTGCAGAATTTGTTAAAAGAACGAATGTTTGTTGTCTTGCAGTTCTTATTGGAAATGCACACGGACACTATAAAAAAGAGCCAAAGCTTGATATAGAAAGAGTTAAGGCTATAAGAGAGGCAACAGGCGGAATTCCTCTTGTTCTTCACGGCGGAAGCGGCATTCCTGATGAGCAGGTTAAAGCGGCAATTAAGGCGGGTATCCGCAAGATGAATATCGGAACGGATGTATGCTGTGCATTTGCAAAGGGAACAAAGGAAACTTTAGATGACCCTAACAGAAGCCTTGCTATTGATTTATTTATGAAACACCCGATTGAAACAGTTAAAGAGCTTGCGGTTGAAAAGATTAAGCTTGTTGGCGCAGACGGAAAGGCGTAAAATATGGCAAAGATAGTTGGAATCGGTGCAAATGTTTTTGATACCCTTTATACTGTCGAAACTTATCCGACAGAGGATACCAAAATGCGTGCTGATGGCGTTAAAGTAAGCGGTGGCGGACCCACAGCAACAGGTCTTGTTGCTGCATCAAAGCTTGGTGCGGACTGTGCTTTTATCGGTAACTTAAGTGACGATAACGGCGGTGTATTTCTTAAAAATGATTTCGAGAAATACGGCGTTGACACAGAATATATCAAAATTAAGTCAGGATACGATTCCTTTTGCTCCTGTATATGGCTTGCAAAGGAAAATGCCTCAAGAACCTGTGTTTTCTTTCGCGGAAATGTCCCGCCAACCGAGATTGACGGACTTTCTGCAAAGGCTATTGCTGATGCCCAAATTTTGATGGTTGACGGAAACGATATGGAAGCCGCAATAAGGGGTGCGAAAATCGCAAAGGAAAACGGAACAAAGGTGCTTTATGATGCAGGAGGACTCTATGAAGGGGTTGAAAATCTTCTGCCTTATGCAGATATTTTAATTCCGTCAGAAGAGTTTGCTCTGGGACATACGAAGGCGGAAAATGTTGAAGATGCGGCAAAAGTTCTGTATGAAAAATATTCCCCTGAAGTCGTTGTTATAACACAAGGAAAAGAGGGCGGAATTATTTTTGACGGCAAAACAGTGGAAAAATATCCCGCATTTTTAGTTGATGCAGTTGACTCAAATGGATCGGGAGATGTTTTCCACGGCGCATTTGCATTTGCAATTACACATAAAATGGATTATGAAAAAGCGTGCGTGTTTTCAAGTGCCGTTTCGGCTTTAAAATGCACGAAGGTAGGTGCAAGAGAGGGCGTGCCGACTCTTGCTGAAACAATAAATTTCTTAAAGGAGCGTGGAATTGATGTTTAAAAGAAGTTGGAATAAAAAGTTTGGTAAATCCGAAATATTTAAGTTTGAAGACAGCTTTTGCCAGAAAGTTGAAATGGATATGTTAAGACTCGCTGACGGCGATACAAAGTCTTACAGAGAAGAGGATAAGGAGTATGCCCTTGTTATTTTAGGCGGAAAATGTACGGTTAAGGGTGCAAACTTTGCTTTTGAAAATGCAGGTAAGCGAAAAGATGTTTTTGACGGACCTGCAACTTGTATCTATATTCCTGCAAACACCCCGTTTACAGTAGAGGGTGTTGGCGAGGTACAGATTGCGGTTTGTAAATCCCCGTCAGATAAGGCGTTTAAGCCTGCAATCGTAAACCCTGAAGATGTTGTTATCAAAAATCTCGGCAAACCAGGCTGGGAAAGAGAGGCTCATTTCATCCTTGACGAAAGAGTAGATGCGAATATGCTCTATATCGGCGAGGCATTTGTTAAAGGCGGTCAGTGGGCAAGCTATCCGCCACATAAGCACGATGATGATAATATGCCTAAAGAGGCACAGACAGAAGAGATTTACTATTATGAATTTAAAGAGCCACAGGGCTTTGGTATTCAGAAGGTTTATACAATGGAAGGGGATATTGACGAAACTTATACAGTTAAGTCAGGCGATTTTGTTGAAATCCCAAGAGGATACCACCCATTCCATGCAGCTCCCGGCTATGACAACTATTATCTCTGGATAATGGCAGGGGAAGACAGAGGCTTTTATATGACAACAGACGAAGACCATGCGTGGCTTAATAAATAGATATGAAATATTTACTTGGAATTGATTTTGGCGGAGGTGCGTCAAAAGCGACTCTTCTTGGTGAGGACGGCACAATCTTCGCAACGAATACAACTGAATATAAAACATATTATCCGAAACCCGGTTATGCAGAGCAAAATCCTGATGACTGGGTTAGTGCAACCTGCGAAAATATTTCGGGAGTCCTTAAAAAGAGCGGGATTTCCCCCGATGAAATCTGTGCTGTTTCTCTTGATGCGGCAACCCATACGGCGGTTATTATGGACGAGGACTTTAATGTTATTCGCCCTGCAATCTATTGGACAGACACGAGAAGCACGAAAGAGGTTGCCTACCTTAAGGAGAATTTTGGAGAAATTATTGATAAGCAGGTTCTTCATAAGGCGGATACGATTTGGTCTCTTCCTGAACTTTTGTGGATAAAAAATAATGAACCTGAAAACTGGAAAAGGGTTAAGAAAATCCTTTTTGCAAAGGACTATGTAAGGCATCAGCTGACGGGGGATCATGTGACGGACTATATTGAAGCGGAAGGCTCTATGATGTTTGATATAAACAAAATGGAGTGGAGTCGTGAGCTTTGCAGCGTTCTTGATATTGACACAGAAATGATGCCTAAAATCGTCAAACCTACGGATATTGTTGGTAAGATTACGACAGAGGCAGAAAAACTGACAGGACTTAAAGAGGGAACACCTGTTCTTTGCGGAACAACCGATACAGTTATGGAGGTTTTTGCGTCAGGTGCAGTATCAAAAGGTCAAATGACACTAAAGCTTGCAACCGCAGGCAGAATTTGTGTTATCACCGATAAGCCATATCCTGATGAGAATTTAATAAACTATTCACATATAATTGACGGACATTTCTATCCCGGAACGGCAACAAAATCCTGCGCCGCGTCTTATAGATGGTTCAGGGATACCTTTGAAGGGGATTATGGAGAGCTTGATAAAATGGCGGAAAGCGTTGAAATTGGTTCTGATGGTCTTGTTTTCCACCCATATCTTAACGGTGAGCTGACTCCTTATGCAAATCCAAACCTTTGCGCGGACTTTGTTGGTGTTCGCGCCTCTCACACGAAGGCACATTTCACAAGAGCGGTTTTAGAGGGCGTTGCAATGAGTATGCTTGACTGCAAATGCGCTCTTGATAATATGAATATTCCTCATAATGACAGTGCGGTAATCATCGGCGGAGGCGGAAAAAGTCCCCTCTGGCGACAGATGATTGCGGATGCTCTCGGGATTGAGCTTATAGAGATGAAATATGCGGATTCCTCTTTTGGAAGTGCTATGCTTGCAGGGATTGCAGTGGGTATTTTTGAAAGCGCCCAAAAGGCAGTTGAAGTGTGCAACGAAATTGTTTCTGTGACAAAGCCGAATATGGATAATAACGGGAAATACAAGGAATTATTCAGGAAATATAAAGCAGTGCAAAAGGCACTCGAGCCAATATATAACGGAGAATATTAAATGAATGTTTTAGTGTGTGTTAAAGTGGTTGAGGGTGAGATAAATCCTTTTGATGAATGTGCGTTGGAGGAGGCACTTAAAATTCCGGAGTCTTCGGTTTATGTTGTTTCAATGTGTCCAATGTCCGCAAAGGATAAGCTACATTCTCTTACCCGTCTTGGGGTTAAGAAAGTGTTTATGCTTTCGGATAGCATTTATGCAGGATCAGATACCCTTGCAACAGCATATATTTTATCGGAGTGGATAAAAAATCATAGCTTTAATATGATTTTCTGCGGAAGACAGACCATAGACGGGGACACGGCTCAGGTCGGTCCTTGTCTTGCGACTATGCTCGGATATAACCTTATTACAAATGTAATGGAAATAACCGAAATTGGTGACAGCATAAAATGTAAAACAAGAATGGGCGACGAAGAGGCAAAATTTCCCGCCCTTTTAACCATTGAAAGAATAAATAACTTAAGATTTCCCTCGATTTTCTCAAAATTAGGGGAAATAGAGGTGGTTGATAATTCCTCGGTTGGTGCAGATGCATCAAAATGCGGTCTAAGTGGCTCGCCGACAAAAGTTCTTAAAACCTTTGAAAATTCTTCGGGAATGAGAAAATGCAAATTTATTTCGCCCTCTGAATTTACGGCGTTGTTTGAGGAACTTTTGAAAAAAGAGCGAAATGAGATAGAATTTCCCAAATCTTCTGTGAAGTTTAAATCTGTCTGGGCGATTGGAGAAACGGTCGCTGAAAAGGCTTATGAAATTGCAGAAAGTGTTGAGATAATCAAGGAAAAAGATCCGTATAAAATAGCGGAATTGGCATCAGAGGAAAAGCCGACGGTGATACTTTGGAATGCGGATTTATGGGGGAGGAAAAATGCTCCCATAGTTTCAGCACTCCTTAAAACAGGACTCTGTGCGGATTGCACTCATCTTGAAACAGACGGGGAGAAGCTTTATATGTATCGTCCTGCAAAGAGCGGAAATATAATTGCTAAAATTGAGTGCAGAACTAATCCGCAAATGGCAACAGTCAGATGCCGACAAAAGTCAGACGATGTTGTTGTGTCGGGCGGTCGGGGAGTTTATGAGTGCTTTGATTTGGTAGAAAACTTTGCCAAAGAAATAAATGCAGAACTTTGTGCATCCCGTGCTTTGGTTGATAAAAATCTTGTACCTTATGAAATGCAGGTGGGACTAACGGGCAAAACCATAAGCCCGAAAATCTATATTGCAATCGGCATTTCGGGAATGGCTCAGCATACTTGTGCAATCGAGGGTGCGGATACAATAATTGCAATAAACCCCAATAAGGATGCGCCTATTTTCAACTTTGCGGATTATGGAATAGTGTGCGGTTTTGAGGAGTTTTACAAAACATTTAATTTGGAATAAATTTTTACATGTTATCAGTTTAGAAATGAATGGATGATTCAACGATCTCAGAATAAATCAGTACGCAGGTGGGGGAGTTAACCACCTGCGAATTATTTGCACGAAAATAACGGTTTTTGAGGGGATAAGGGCAAAGAAAAAGAGCCAACAGATATAGTATCTGTTGGCTCACTGGCGGAGAAGGTGGGATTAGAACCCAAGTGCCCGTTAAGGCAAACGCATTTCGAGCTCCTAGACACTCTTTTTAGATAGACGAAATAAGCGGAAGATAAAGGAACTTAAAAAGCAATAAAAACCGCATAAAATAAGGGCTTTGAGGGGTTAAAATCCTTCAAAGCCTTTGCTGTTCTCGCGATTTTCGTATTGCCACATTTTGATGCATTTTTTTGGGTTTTCGTTAGAAAAGTGCTAGAAAATTGTTAGAAAAAATTATGGGTTGTTTTGGCGTTATTGAAATTCCGATGAATATATAGTATAATTATTAAAGCATAACTTTATGAATTGAAAAGAGGGTAGGAAAAAATGAAAATTGAGTTATCAAAAGAGGAATTTTTGATATTGAAAGAGTTTTTTGAAATGTATATTCCTGATGTTGAGATAATCTCTGTTATTATGGATGAAGCGTTGTATAATTTAGGACTTTCAAAGCATATTCCCTGTATCGTGGAATTTGAAATGACAGAAAAACAAGTTGAAAAAGCTTTCGATATATTATGTGACTTGGAAACTTATGCAGTGTTAAGTTCAGAAGAACCGCCTGATTGGTGGGACCCATTGTTAGACAATTGGCATCGTAAAAAAACAAAGGAAGAAGAAATGTATGAAAGATATGGCTGGATAGAAAGTATGTTGTTTTATTATTTTAGAGAAGAGTATAATGAAAATTAGGAGTCTTACTCAAACTTTTAAGGGATAATAACATAACTTGCAATTGGAGAGGTTTAAAAATGAAATTATATAAATTATTAAAAAGTGTATTAGACCAAGACCTTGCCCCTGTGGTTGTTTGCGATATAGACGATATTATTGTATATATGAATCCGTGTGCCATAAAGCGTTATCACAAGGATTTGACGGGCAAAAGCATTAAAGACTGCCATCCGCCAAAGGCAAATGAAATGATTGACAAGGTGGTTGCGTGGTTTATGGAAAGCAAGGATAACAACATCATATACACCTATCGCAATGACGAGGAAAATAAGGATGTGTATATGGTTGCTCTTCGTGATGATGACGGCACACTAATTGGCTATTACGAAAAACATGAGTATAGGAATAGAGAAACTAAAACTTTGTATGAGTTTAGGTAGGTAACGAAAATGAATGATAAAATAATCACACCTATGGGTGAAATAAAAATTTTAATAGATGATGTTGAAACACAATATGTGCCAATAAAAGGTGCTCCTATTGAAAATTTATGTCCTGATGTTATAGGCAGATATCAAATTGAAATTCATTTTCTTCCTGATGGCAAGGAGCATACTATTTCGTGTGTTTTTCCTTACGATAACTCAATAAAAGGCTATGTAGAATCAGGAGAATATTTAGAGTGTCAAGGGTTTTATGATAATAACTGTATAAAGTTATCAATAGGAACAGAGGGAGAAACGGACTTTGATACAGACTATGATTATGATGTTGAGTATCTTGATAACGGTATGCAATATGTAATATTACCTGCGACTCAAACACAAAAATATGTTTTTGGTATCAGTTGGATAGATAATATAGACATCGATGTTCAAAGCGAGGAAATGATAGCAAGAGATACACAAACTTGGTTCGGTGCAGATCCAACTTTAAGTATTTGAAGACAGGAAAATATAAAAATTCAATAATAAATAACCAAAATCCGATGCGTTTGCATCGGATTTTTTCATATCAAAAAAACTTTCTTTTGCTGCACTTTTATTACAAAGCAGGGGTTATATTACAAATCCGCTGCACTTTCGCTGCAATTTGGCTGCAATCGTAAAAAGTGCGTTGACGCGGATTTTTCACCGCGCTATAATAAATCTCCCAAAGGCCTGCGGGAGATATTTTTTTGAAAATTTTTTGAAAGATTGGAGGAATCTAAATGTTTAATTTAACAACAAAACCTGTATCAGCAGGAGAACTGATGAAGAAAGAAAAGAAACCGATTAACTTTGTGGTAGAGAAGTTTATCTCGCA
>JAZRKP010000076.1:0-60222 GCA_045646365.1 Clostridia bacterium | reverse complement strand
CAAGGCACTCCTGATTCGGATGATGAGTTCGGTCTTAGTGCATCCGAAATTGCAGGCTATGTAACCATAAGCTTTACAGACAACGGCGAGCGAGTAAAGGGTGAAACGGGACTAAAATATCCAAAAGCCTTGGGAACTATTATAAAAGCTACCAAAGTTCCGTATAAAGATGGTGAAAAAATTACTCATGTTACTAAACGACTTTTAGATCACCTCGGAATAAGAATGGAATACACGGGTACGCTTGAACGCGGTTTCTATTTGGGTGCGATTTGTAATTTTGAATTAAAAGGCACACCATACGATTCTATGGTTGAATTTGATGCGGGTGTCGGTTCCGGTTGGATGATTACACTCAATAAGACATTTATTGAATATGGTGCATCAGAGTTTGAAGTGAAAAACGGCGATACAATCAAGTGGCAATACACCTGTCAGTTAGGTGCTGATATAGGTGATCCTTTCTATTCAGGGTCCTCTTCTTCATCTTCTTCCTCTTCTTCAAACACGAACAACAAAACCGAGGATGACAAGAAAGACGATAAAGAGGAAACAAAAACAGAAGATACTAACAAAGAAACCGATATCCATGAAAAACCTGCTTTCACAGAAACTACATTTGCAGATATTAAAAAAGACGATTGGCATTATGAATCCGTAAAGTATGTGTATGAAAATAATCTTATGCAGGGTACAGTTAACGGTTTTGAGCCTGAAAGCATGATGTCAAGGGCTATGCTCGTAACTGTTCTTTACAGAATGGCAAAGCCTGAAAATGATGAAAATACCCATAGTTTCAAAGATGTTCCCGAAGGTCAGTGGTATTCTGATGCAGTTGCGTGGGCAGCTTCAAATGGAATTGTAAGTGGTATCAGTAAAGCAGAATTTGCACCCGATAATAATATATCCCGTGAACAGATGGCACTTATTATCTATCGCTTTGCAAAAATGCAAGGGGTTAATGTAAGCGATGTTGCAGACATATCAAGCTTTGCAGATACAGATGATATAAGTGATTGGGCACTTGATGCAATCAAATGGGCAAGCAAAACAGAGCTTGTAAATGGTACAAGCGAAATCACGCTTTCCCCCAAAGCTACGGCAACCCGTGCTCAGGTTGCAACACTTCTTATGCGTTTTTGTGAGAATGTGCAGAAAAGTCGAGGTGTTTGAAGATGAAGAAACTGATATCAATACTTTTAACTTTTGCAATTCTTTTCAGCCTTTCATTGTCGGCATTTGCTTTTGATTCTGATAAAGTGAATGTTACTTTAAAGAGCGTTGGAAATTATTTATACGAAACCGTAAAAGAACCAACAATCGGTTCTATTGGCGGAGAATGGGCGGTTTTAGGACTTGCACGAAGTAATATGGCTATTCCCGATGAGTATTTTGACAATTACTATCAGAGGGTTACAAAATATGTAAAAGACTGCGGTGGCATACTTCATAACAAGAAATACACCGAATATTCAAGGGTGATTCTTGCTCTCACATCTATCGGCAAAAACCCAGAAGATGTTGCAGGCTACAATCTTTTAACCCCGCTTTCCGATTACGAAAAAACTATATGGCAAGGTGTAAATGGAGCAATCTGGGCACTCATTGCACTTGACAGCGGAAGCTATGATATTCCAAACAACCCAAATGCAAAGGTTCAGGCAACAAGAGAAATGTATATAAATCATATTCTCGAAAAACAAACCTCCGATGGCGGATGGGCATTATCAGGCGATGTGGCTGATCCCGATGTTACCGGTATGGCTCTTCAGGCACTGTCAAAATATCAGGACAATGACAAGGTTAAATCTGCAACAGAAAAAGCACTTATTTGCTTATCTTGTATGCAGAAAGAAAACGGCGGTTTTGATAGCTTCGATATTGAAACCTCTGAGAGTTGTGTTCAGGTGCTTGTTGCCCTTTGCGAGCTTGGAATTTCGGTTGATGATGAGCGATTTGCGAAAAACAGAAAGTCTGTGCTTGATAATCTTTTTTCATTCTATGATAACGAAAAAGGCTTTAAACACATACACGAAGATTCTACAAACTTAATGGCAACAGAACAGTGCTTTTATG
This sequence comes from Clostridia bacterium, assembly GCA_045646365.1. Lineage (GTDB taxonomy): Bacteria > Bacillota > Clostridia > Monoglobales > Monoglobaceae > SIG454. The sequence continues at coordinate 58,146 of JAZRKP010000076.1, read as the reverse complement.
CTCTTGTTGCTCTGAAGCGTGCAAGCGAAGGCAAGAACTCCCTTTATGATATGAGCGATGCCAAAAATCTTAATGTCAGTTCAGATACGGTAGGACTTGCAGAAAAAAATCCAGATGTTAAGAAAATGAATATCTCAAATCCTGGCAAGACCTTTTTAGACATTGTCGGGCATAAAGATAAAGCAGTCATTGAAACACTCGCATCAAGAGGAATTATAAATGGCAAGACAGAAAACAGTTTTGAGCCAAACAGCACTATGACAAGAGCAGAATTTGCAACAATTATCACAAGAGGGCTTGGACTTCCGGGAAAGAGCAACAATATTTTCAAAGATGTAATCGCAACCGATTGGTTTTATAACTATGTGTGGACTGCATATTCTTACGGGATAATAAAAGGCGTATCCGAAAATGAATTTAATCCAAACGGAACTATCACTCGCGAAGAGGCGGCAGTTATGGTTACAAGGGCAGCAAAGCTTTGCGGAATGGATACTGAAATGGGCACTCTTGCAACCCGTGATATTTTGGCACAGTTCTTTGACTATGTAAAAGCATCTGATTGGTCGCAAAGCTCACTTGCTTTTTGTTATAATGAAAAAATCCTTGACGACAGCGTTATGGATATAAAGCCTAAAGAGGCTGTTACAAGAGCAGAAATAGCATCTATGCTTTTTAGTATGCTTTTGTCTGCAAAACTTCTGTAAGGAGTAATTGGATGAAAAAACATAAGAACAAAATAATAACAGGTGTTATAATCGCGATTGTCTTAGCATTTGTCTTTTGGTATGGCGGTGATGCACCGGGACTCCGAAGCTGGACACCTGAACCTAAAGATGATGTAACAGTAGTTCAAAATTCCGAGCCTTCTAAAGAAGAAATCAATGATGCCGAAAGCAACGAAGAATATTCCGAAGAACAAGGAATGGTTATAAACGAGGGGACAGGAAAAGACCAATACAAAACTGACCCTGTCCCTGAAGGGAAACCCGTACCTATTGAGCCTGAAAATGCCGTGATTACAGATAAAGAGCTTACCTGCACACTATCTGTCAGATGCGATACGATTTTACAAAACACAGGTTGGCTTGATAGTGGGAAGGTTAATATTGTCCCTAAAGACGGTGTGATATACGCAGAACAGACCGTCACATTCTACGAAGGCGAAAGTGTGTTCAATGTGCTTATGCGAGAAATGAAGCGAAACAAAATTCATATGGAATTTGAGAATACGCCAATATATAACAGTGCATATATTGAAGGCATAGCAAACCTTTATGAGTTTGACTGTGGTGAGCTTTCAGGTTGGATGTATAAGGTCAACGACTGGTTTCCCAATTACGGATGCTCCCGTTATCAGCTTAAACCAGGTGACAAGGTGGAATGGGTATATACCTGCGACTTAGGAAATGATGTGGGTGGTCATTATTCTGCAAGAAATGGAAATTAAGTCAGGAGATTATATTATCATGAACGAATTTAAAACTTATCACCCGATTGTAAATTTTGTGTACTTCGTATTTGTAATCGGTTTTTCCTGCTTTTTTATGCATCCTGTGTGTCTTTGCATCTCACTTGCGAGCGGGTTTACATATTCTGTGATACTGAAGGGCAAAAAAGCAATCAAAACAAACTTAATATATATGCTTCCGATGCTACTTATGATGGCACTTATAAACCCTGCCTTTAATCACGAGGGAGTAACCATTATTTATTATCTGCCGAGCGGAAATCCGTTGACGCTTGAATCCATAATTTACGGACTTTGTGCGGCTATAATGCTTGCGAGTGTTATCTGTCATTTTTCTTGCTACAACGAGGTTATGACAAGCGATAAGTTTATCTATCTGTTCGGTAAAATTATACCTGCAATGTCGCTTATTATATCAATGACACTCCGCTTTGTACCGAAGTTTGCATCTCAGCTTAAAGTAGTAATAAATTCTCAAAGATGTATGGGCCGTGATATTTCAAGCGGAAGTATCATAAAGCGTGCAAAGAACGGACTTAATATTCTTGGGATTATGACAACTTGGTCACTCGAAAATGCCATTGAAACCGCTGACAGTATGAAATCCCGTGGCTATGGAAACCCCGGAAGAACGGCATTTTCAATATTCACATTTGATAAAAGAGATAAAAAAGCACTAATTTGTATTTTACTTTTAGGTACATATACATTTATTGGAAATTTAATGGGAGAAACAGCTTTCAGATTCTTTCCGTCTATGAAAATGGCGAAAGTTTCTGTATTTGGTATAAGCGTATTTGTGGCATATCTGCTACTTTGTTTATGCCCTATAATAATTGAACTGTGGGAGGTGAGAAAATGGAAAGCTTTAAGATCGAAAATTTAAGTTTTACATATCCCAACAAAACGGAAAAAGCACTTGATAATATAAACTTCACGGTTAATCAGGGGGAGTTTGTTTTACTTTGCGGAAAATCAGGATGTGGTAAGACTACACTTTTAAGGTTATTAAAATCTTCCTTATCACCATACGGAGAGATAATCGGAACTATTCTCTTTAACGGCAAACCTCTTGCAGACTACGATACAAAAGAACAGGCATCGGGCATTGGTTTTGTAATGCAGAATCCAGACAATCAGATTGTAACTGATAAGGTATGGCACGAGCTTTCATTTGGTTTAGAGAGTCTTGGATATAAGCAATCCGAAATCAGGACAAGAGTTTCCGAAATGGCATCATTCTTCGGATTGCAGTCGTGGTTTTATAAGAAAGTATGCGAGCTTTCGGGCGGTCAGAAACAACTACTCAATCTTGCATCTGTTATGGCTATAGGGCCGTCAGTTCTTATATTGGACGAGCCAACAAGTCAGCTTGATCCGATTGCTGCAGGTGAATTTTTAAAAACACTCGAAAAGGTTAACCGTGAGCTTGGAACAACCGTTATTCTCACCGAGCATCGCACGGAAGATGCTTTTCCGATAGCAGACCGTGTTATCGTTATGGATGGCGGCAAAATCATTGCAGACGAAACACCAACTGAAGTCGGCAAGATTTTGAAAACTCAAAATCACACTATGTATAAAGCACTTCCAACTCCTATGCGAGTTCACGGCGAAGTAGAAAATATTTTGCCGTGTCCGCTGACAGTTCGTGAGGGCAGAACTTGGCTTGAAGAATTTTCAAAAGAGAATGTGTTGAATACGGATATTATTCCAAAAGACAAGGAATCCGGCAATACTGATGCAGTAATTGAAATTATAGATGCTTGGTTCAGATACGAAAAGGACTCACCTGATGTAGTGAAGGGATTTAATTTAAGAGTAAATAAAGGTGAGCTATTCTGTCTTGTGGGTGGTAACGGCACAGGAAAGACTACGGCACTTTCGCTTATATCAGGTCTTAATACGCCATACCGAGGCGACATTCTGATAAAAGGACAAAGTATTTCTAAAATCAGGAATTTGTATGACGGACTGCTCGGTGTTCTTCCGCAGAATCCGCAAAGCGTGTTTGTAAAGAAAACAGTTTATCTTGATTTGATGGAAATACTTTCTGATAAGAAGCTCACCAAGACTGAAAAAGAGCAAAAGGTACAAAGCATTGCTACGCTTTGCAGAATAGAAAATCTATTAAAAAGCCATCCTTACGATTTGTCAGGCGGCGAACAACAACGAACCGCTCTTGCAAAGATACTTCTTATGGAGCCTAAGATACTGCTCCTTGACGAACCGACAAAAGGCATTGACGCACATTTCAAAGAAGAATTTGCGGATATTCTTATGGATTTAAAAGCAAACGGTGTTACAATTCTTATGGTATCTCACGATATAGAATTCTGTGCTGAATTCGCCGACAGATGCGCTCTTGTGTTTGATGGAAGTATAACATCAGTTGACACACCGAGGGAGTTTTTTAAGGGTAAGAATTTCTATACAACATCAGCAAACCGTATGGCAAGAACAAGGCTACCTGATGCAGTTTTAGCAGAAGATATTATTCTTGCCTGCGGTGGCACTGTTGAAAATAAAGAACGAAAATCACAACACATAGAATTACATAAAGCTCAGAACGAAATCAAGCCACAAAAAAAGAAAGTACAAAAGCTGACACCTGCAAGAATTATTGTCGGCAGTATATTTTTATTACTCTTTGCATTAACATCATTATCATTTATAGCTGATATTGACATATTGGGTCTTGCAAAATCGTACTTTCTAAGCCTTGAAGCCCTGCAGATACTTGCAGTAATTGAGGTTACAATCGCTTGTTTCTGCTTATTTCCGCAAAAAGATATTGGAATAGAGGTAATACAAGTTCCAAAGTCCGACAGAAAGCTAACAAAAAGAACTCTTTTTTCAACATTCCTGATACTGCTTTTAATACCGTTTACTATTTATATCGGTGTTTTCTTCCTGGGCGACAGAAAGTATTATTTTATAAGCTTACTTATCATTTTTGAAACGATGATACCGTTTCTGATGGTATTTGAGTCGAGAAAACCAAAAGCAAGAGAGCTTATAGTGATAAGCGTATTATGTGCAATAGCCGTTGCAGGCAGGGCGGCATTCTTTATGCTTCCGCAATTTAAACCTGTTGTCGCACTTGTTATAATTGCAGGCATCTGTTTCGGTGGAGAAACGGGATTCTTGGTTGGTAGCATAACCGGATTTGTTTCAAACTTTTTCTTTGGACAAGGGCCGTGGACACCATGGCAGATGTTTGCCTTCGGCATCATCGGTTTTATTGCAGGAATTCTTTTCAAAAAGGGATTTCTGCGAAAGACAAAAGCATCTCTTTGCATCTTTGGATTTATTGCAACCTTTGTTATCTACGGCGGTATTATGAACCCTGCATCCGTTATTATGTGGCAAAGTAAAATAAATTGGGATATGATTAAAGCCGCCTATATTATGGGAATACCATTTGATTTTATTCATGCACTTGGAACAGCCATTTTCCTGTGGTTTATATCCGAGACAATGATAGATAAAATTGAAAGAATAAAAGTTAAATATGGGTTAGTTGAAAGATAACGATAAAGTCGACACGCTGATCCATATGTCTAAAAACGCAGATATATTTTGCAAAATCGTTTTCGTTGGCGGTAGAGCAAGTTTTTAGGCAGTCTGAGGAGTAGCCATTCATAGCTACTCCTTTTTTACTTTGACGCGTCTACGGATAAAAAAAGAGGAAAACCCATTTTACTGAGTTTTCCTCTTCTTACCTCGCAATGCCCGTATTTCTACTTATTGTTTTTAAGAACCCCTGGCATTATCCGACGGATTTATTTTTTTGTTATTACTTATTTAATAACTGTTAATGATTTAACTGAAGAAAATGCTGAATGCACTATAACTTTAGCTGCTGCATCATCATTCTCTGTATAATTCGCTAAGCTATCAAGAATTTCTTTATAATCACCTTCAAGAGCTCTAACTTCTACAGGACTTTCTTCTGTGTCATATTCATAGAATTTTGTACCGCTGAACTTAGAAACATCTGCTCTGAATGCAATTTGAAGATCAGAAACATCATCATCTGTATCAACCACGATAATTACATGGTCATCATCAACTGAATAGAGTGTACCATAAATAAATTTAAACTCTGCACTGTCATATTCTCTTGCCGTTTTAATTGCTGATTCTGTTACAGGTCTGTTTCCACTGTTAAAATCGTGATCCCATGCGAAATAGTATGGATCCGTATCTTCTGTGTAAAGAATATCCTCATCAGCAAGAGTTACAAAGCCTTCTGCATCGAGACCAAATCTTACCATATCACCTGTCGCGAGAGCCTCTATATCATCCTCAGACGATGGAGATACCCAGTATTCCTTAAGTGTTGTTGACCCATTTTCGTAACCGGTAACCTTAAGCATTGTTTCTCCCTTTGAAGGATTTTCTTCTGAATAGCTTTCCTCAACACGGAATACCGCAGTCTGTGAATCAACTTCTGTTACACTGCTACCGCCGTAGAGAACAACAACCTTTGCGGTCTTTGATGTTGAAATATCAAACGCTTCGATATAGTAGTTTTTGTTATTCTTAAAGTCTGAGCTGCTACCCTTCTTGTAGTTATCAGCCTTACTCATATCTTCCGGAACAACAAACACAATGGCACTACCGAGATAAAGGTTTGTTCCACCTGCTTTAAATACCTTACTTGAGCTTGTGTATTTAGCTTCTACATCACTCTTGAATCCGCCAAACATCTTAAGTTCGTCATCATCAACTTCACTGCTACCGGTTGTATCTTCTTCATCGGTAACTGTTGTAATTTCGTCAAATACTGTTGTACCGCTTGATGTTTTAAGTGTATACTTAACGAGCTGTCTTGCAGCCTGATTTATAAGGCCTGCTTTGTTCTGCTTTTCAGCTTCTTCCATAAGAGTCCTTTCGGCCCCTTCGTAATCGCCTTCTATGCTATGGCCGTTAATCTTTGTATTCTTTGCAAACGGAATCCACTGTTTTGTTCCTGTCTGTGTAAGAATCTGGAGATAAATCGGTTCATCTGACATTGCGTTATCTTTATTGCCTCTGAATCCGATAATAAAGCCGTATTTTGCTCCATCTTCTGCCGATTCATTCTTTACATAAGCAAATATTTTACCATTTACATCAAGGAAGAATGTGTATTTACCGCCTTTTTCAGGAGCTTTGAGTTCGCTATCTCTCTTCCATGCTGCGATTGAAGAATATTCATATTCTGTTGAACCAATCTTAAGTCCGCTTGAAGAAATAGCAGAAACCTCACCGCTTACTGTTTTATCCATAATAACAACTGTTACAAGCTTTGTTCCGCTGTTAGGATTACTTTCCTTAACAGCAATAGCAACATTCTTTCTGATAGAACTGAAAGAAAGCTTAGAACCGTTTGTATTTACGAATGCCATCTGCTGGTCATCGTCTGTATAGTCAAGAACTACCGACTTACCTTCTGTTGATGTAATTTTATCTGTAACTGTGTAAGTTGAGCTTACAACAGAAGATACAGCATAATGCTCATAAGCATCAATGAATATTACATCAATATCGTTGTCATTATCTCTGTTAAGAACAGAAATCTGTCCGATTTTCGGAAACTTACCGTCTGCCAAAACTTCTGCAAAGCCACTGAGTGTTGGTGTGTCACCATAAAGCTTACCGTTAAATATAACAACATTCTTGGAATCTAAGTTAAATGATGAAGTTGTTGTTGCTTTCTTTGACTTGTAATAAGAGATTGTTGTGTCATCACACTTACTCTCTTCAAGTAAAGATGCGTCGATTGTCTGTTTTTCAACAGATTTTTTAACTGAGAACATAACCAGTTCATCATATGCAGAATTCTTGCTTGCACGGCTATAGAAAGTAACCTTTGCACCAATCATATCATCATACTCGTTAAGGTTTTCAACTTTATAAGTTTCAGTTAAACCTGTAACAACATCCATAATCATAACTTCATTTTCCTTAAGGTTTACATCAGGAGTCTTAAGGCTTGTGTATGAGTTAGAAGCAATGATACCTTCTTTTCTCTCGATACCAAGATGCTTTTCCATAATTGTGTTGTCTCTTATGATGTCATTTTCTCTTACATTAACTTCAAGCGTATTGAAAATGAACTGAGCGATACAAGCACGGGATGCAGGATTTCCTACATTACCGATAGCATCCTTTGTTATGTCAAGACGGTTAGCAGACTCAACATAAGTTGAATACCACATTTCACCCGGTGCTGAGTAGTTTGAATAGTTAATAGCACGGATAATCATTGTGAGCGCTTCTTCATAAGCAACATTATTTCCCGGTCCGAATGTACCATCATCATAACCTGTTATGATACCGAGTCTTTTAGCTGCATCAATAGTCCCTGCTGCCCAGAAATTAGTCGGAACATCCGGGAATGGTTCCTGCATTGGAGCCATTGACTGGTCCATTCCAAGCATACGGAGGAGGAGAGCTGCAAACTCTGCTCTTGTTACATTGTTTTCCGGTTTGAATGTGCCATCTTCGTATCCGTTGATAATAGAGAGTTTGTTAAGCACTTCAACCGCATCTGCATATTTCGCTGACTTTGGAACATCAGGAAACTTTGTTGTTTCAACTGCTTCAGTTGTCTCTTCTGTTGTTTCTTCAGCCATAACACTTATCGCTGCAAAGCTTGTAACAATAAGAGTTAACGCAAGAAACATACATAAAAATTTCTTAAAGTTTTTCATAATAAACCTCCTTAAAGTTTATATATAAAGTTTTAATTATTTTACTGATTTAATCTTTGACCTGACGCATTATACTGTCATTTGGTATTTCTTCATCAAATCTGATATGAACAATCTGTTGCGGTCTATTGGCAACTTCAAGTTCATTCCCGTCTGCGTCTGTCATATATTCAATCTTATGAGTTATAAACGGTCTGTCCGGGCAGAGGAATTCAACCTCTCCGCCTTTGAAAAACCTGTTTTTCTGGACCACCGATAAAAGTTTTTTCTCTTTATCGTATCCGCAGACAATACCTGCAAGCTCATAGTTTCTTATATACGAACTTGTTTCGTAATTCTGCTCATTTCCGTCAGGCTTTTTATAATAGAACCCCGTTGTATATCCTCTGTGGCTGACTTTTAGAAGTTCATCAAGCCACTCTTTTTTGAACTCATAGCCATCAGGATTTTCAAAATATGAATCAATAGCATCCCTGTACGCCTTAACAACTGTTGCAAGATAGTATTCAGTTTTAACTCTGCCCTCAATTTTAAAGCTGTCAAGTCCGCTCTTTATAAGCTCATCAATATGCTCAATCATACACAAATCTTTCGAGTTGTATATAAATGTACCTCTTTCGTTTTCAAAAACCGGCATATACTGCCCCGGGCGTTGTTCTTCCATTAAATAGTAGTTCCATCTGCAAGGATGCGAACACGCACCGAGGTTACTGTCACGGTTTGTCATATAGTTGCTCAAAAGGCATCTTCCCGAATAGGAAATGCACATTGCACCGTGAACAAACGCTTCAAGTTCAAGAGTATCAGGAGTGTTTTCCCGAATTTCCGCAATCTCTTTAAAAGACATTTCTCTTGCAATAATAACTCTTTTTGCACCGAGACTATGCCACATTTTAGCACTTTCATAGTTAACATTATTTGCTTGGGTGCTTATATGAATTTCCAAATCAGGAGCAACCTCTTTCGCAATAGCAAAGAGTCCCAAATCAGAAATTATTACTGCATCAATTCCTGTTTCGACTGCTTCTTCCAGATACTCTCTGAAATCTCTTAAATCGTCGTTATGTGGGATAATATTTGCTGTGAGGTATACTTTTTTACCTCTTTCGTGGGCAAATCTGACACCCTCACGCATTTCATCCAATGTGAAATTATCCGCCGCCACACGGAGAGAATACTCTTCTCCGCCGATATAAACGGCATCCGCCCCATACAAAAAGGCAATTTTCAATTTATCAAGATTTCCCGCAGGTGCGAGAAGTTCAGGTTTCTTCATTTTTTACTCCTCCGTTTTGCAAGCGGCATATTCATAAACACCTTTTGCAATGGCTGTGGAAAGCTTATTCTGTCCGTCAATGCTTATCAGGAAATTAAGCTCGTCCGCTCTGTCGATAAACGCTGTTTCAACAAGGATTGCAGGCATCAGTGTTTCTTTTATAACAACAAACCCTGCCGTTTTTACACCTCTGTCATAAAGTCCTGTTTCTTCAACAAGGCAGTCCTGAACATATTCAGCAAGAGTTTCCGCTTTTGTCCCTGTTTTATAACAATAGGTTTCAACACCTTTTCCTCCACCTGCATTACAATGAATTGAGATAAACAAATCTGCCTCAAGTCCATTTGCAATCCCTGCACGGTTTAGAAGTGCTTCCTTAACAGACTCACCTTTGATGCTATCGTTTATCTTATCTCTTGTCATAACGACATCAAAGCCCATATATTCAAGCTTTCTTCTAAGCATCTCTGCAACAGGCCAGGTTATATTCTGTTCCCAGACCTCGTATGTTTCGTTGTGTGCTCCGGCATCTGTTCCTTTGAAATTATGTCCCGGGTCAATAACAATCAGCATTCTTTCATCATCTGAAATTTCTGTGAGACCGTCAAAATCAACATCTTCGTCGGCAAAAATCGGATTATACACTATCCCCTTTGCAAATTTATAATTTTCCGGAATTGTTGATGTTACAACAACATCCTCCTTGTATGCAATAGCGGGAAGAATTTCCTCTTTTTCTTCTGTATTATCATTTACAGTTTCCGTGGTTTCAGTTTTATCCTCTTTTTCGTCATTATCCGTCTTATCGCTATTATTTATAAGGTTGTTTTTTATACAGTTATATACAAGAATTGCTACATCTTCACGGGATGCACTTTCGTCGGCAAACACATCAACATTCTTTGTTATCCCATATTTATTTGCGGTGTTTATGTAGCCATCATACCATTTCCCGTCATCAATCTTCTCAACAGAGTTTTCAAGGTCTGACGCACACACGAGCATTTTTATCATTTGAGCGTAAGTCACCTTGTCTGCAGGGGCAAAGGAATTTTCTGTCATTCCGTTAACAAGTCCGCCCTCCCAGCAATAGGAGATGAATTTTTCTGCCCAATAACCCTCGGCAACATCCTCAAAAGGCATCGCCTTAATTTCGTAACTTTCTTCAAATCCAAGAGTTCTTGCAAGGAGAGTTGCCGCCTCACCTCTTGTTATCTGCTTATCGGGCAGGAACATTCCGTCCTCATACCCTGCAACAACACCTATATCGGAAAGATAATCAACCGCCTCAAAAGCCTTTGACTTTTTATCAACATCAGGATAGGTTTTAGCACATACATCTACAGACATAAAAAGCACTAATATAAATGTAAAAACTGCTTTTATGCTTGTCCGTATCATCGCCTTATACTCTCCTTTACTGATTTTGAGTGAAATTTCCCTACAATATCACTTATATCAATAATACTATAAAACGACAATTTTTTCAATACCTTTATTTTGTAATTTATGTTAATTTATGGTTACAGAATTGTGACAGAGCTGTTAAAACCTTAGTTTTTCTTTTAATCCGCTATACCGTCTTGAGACGCTGTTATTCTCAACATAGCGGTAAATCAAATCCTCGCTCCCTACTAAGACAACAACCTTTTTCGCTCTTGTTATAGCCGTATAAAGCAAATTTCTCGCCATAAGCGGGCGTGGGACATCCCATATTGGAATAACAACAATATCAAATTCGCTCCCCTGACTTTTATGGACAGTAACTGCAAAGGCGTGTTCCAGTTCGTCAAGCTGACTGAATTCATAAACCGCCGTTCTGTCATCATAGCACACTGCCATTCGTTTCATTTTATGGTCGATAGATGTGACAAATCCAACATCGCCATTAAAGACTCCGTCTCCCTCTTCGCTTCCGTCATTTTTCTTCCAATGTATGTTATAGTTATTTTTAACACTCATAACTTTATCGCCGAGACGATATGTGCAATGGGCAAGAACTTTTTCGCTTTTTCCTGTTTCAAGCGGATTTAAAACGCTCTGTAAAAGTCCGTTCAGGACACGGACTCCTGTCTCCGTTTTCTTCGACGGGCATAGGACTTGAATCTGTGCTATACTGTCCACATCATAAAACTTAGGCAGACGGTTTTTACACAAATCTGCAATGGTATTACAAATTTCCTCCGCACTGTTTCTGGGCAGGAAAAAGAAATCGTTATCTTTCTCCGAGAGATAAGGTTGCTCTCCATTATTTATTTTATGGGCATTTACGACAATCATACTCTCTCTCGCCTGACGGAAAATCTCCGTAAGCTTTATGCAGACAAAGCTATCGCTTTCAATTATATCCTTAAGAACATTCCCCGCTCCAACTGACGGGAGCTGGTCCACATCCCCGACAAGAATAAGCCTTGCCCCTGTCGGAAATGCTTTCAAAAGGGCTTCCATCAGAACTATATCGACCATTGATGCCTCGTCGACTATCAGGACATCGCAATCAAGTGGGTTGGCTTCATTTTTCACAAACGAATACGGGGATTTATCATCACCAGGTTTACACTCCAAAAGACGGTGGATAGTTTTTGCCTCAAGTCCCGATATTTCCGCCATTCGCTTTGCCGCTCTGCCTGTTGGTGCTGTCAGGGAAACAGTTTTCCCCATACCCTGCATAACATCGATTATACCACGGATAATAGTCGTTTTTCCCGTTCCCGGTCCGCCCGTTATTACCATAACCGAATTTTCCGCTGCCGATACAATCGCCTCTTTCTGGCTCTCTGCAAGGGTCAGACCTGAGGAAGTTTCAAATTGCTCAATCAACTTTTCTTCCCGCTTTCCGACATTATCAAAGATAACCCCCGAAAGAGTTTTCAGTCTTTGGGCTACATAGCTTTCCGATTCGTAAAATTCGTCAAGATATATTCCGTCATAATCCCCAATATTTTCCTTAACAAGCTGATTTGAAAGGAGCATTTCCGAAATGCAATCCTCCACATCCCTTGCTCCTATATCTGCCATTGCCGAGACCTGACTTACAAGAATTTGTATGGGCAGGAAAGTATGTCCGCCAAGATACGCATTATTTTTAAGGGTTGAACGAATTGCAGAAATTACTCTGAATCTGTGGTTTTTAGGAAATCCTATAGAAAGACCTATTCTGTCGGATATTTCAAATGTTATTCCATTTATAAACTCACACAAGGCATATGGATTTTCGTTTATTATGTGCATAGCGTTCATTCCGAAAAACATGTACACCTTTGCAGAATATGTAAGGGAAATCCCGTATTTCTGAAAGAACATATTAAGCTCTTTCATACTCACCTGACTCATACAGGCGGCGTGGATTTCCTCAATTCTTCCCTCGCTCAGTCCTTTTATCCCCATAAGACGCATAGGTTCATTTTCGATAACCGAAATAGAGTCTTTCCCAAATTTCTCAACAATCGCCCGTGCCGTTGCTCTCCCGATATAGGGAAAAACACCTGATGCCAGATAATGCTCAATTTCCGCCTCATCAGACGGGGTATACCTCTGATAGCTTTCAACAGAAAACTGCTCACCATACTCGGGGTGGGTTTTATATTGTCCTATTGCCTCAATGCTTTCCCCCTCGGAAATATCAGGCATTATCCCCGTAAGCGTTATAAGCGTCCCATTAGCCGAAACATCACAGACCGCATACCCGTTTGAGGGATTGAAATAAATTATATCTTCAACTGTTCCTGAAATTTTTTCCTGTGTATTTTCCATTTTTAACCCTTTATAAATTCAATATAGTTTTCCATAGTCATAACCCGAAGAATATCGTATTCTTTCTCAAGCCGTCTTAAAATTATCAGTGTTTCATCATCTGAACCTGAATCAACCGCTATTATTTCGCCACAAAACGGATTGTGGCTTAAAACCACCTCACGGATTACAACCTCTGCTTCGTCCTGATTATTCTCAAAAAACAAAACAGTATGTCTTTTTATGTTTTCTTCACCTTTTATAACCGAGAAATATCCGTAAAGATAAAAAACAAGCTTAACCGCTCCGTATACCGCAAAAACACATAAAACAGTCATAAAAATACTGCTCAGCATACAACCACTCCTTTTCCACATTTTATGCAAAACATAAAAAAGAGTGTTTCCTTTTTATTTTAACATTTGACCGAAGAATATGCAAGAGAAATTTGTCACTTTGTCTGAATTTAATTATTTTATGTCAGAAAAGCAAAAAACCTCTTGAATTAAAATACAGGTTGTGTTATACTATTTCTTATATAGTGAATAAATTTAGTTATCAGGAGTATTTTTATGACCATAGAACAGGTTTTGTATAATTTTGGAATATCTCTGCTTCCGATTTTCGAAATCAGAGGCTCAATTATATATTGCTTTACTCAAAACCTTGACTGGTTTAACCTTTTCCTGATGTATTTGATTGCGGTGTTTGGGAATTTCCTCCCTGTTCCGTTTATCATTTTACTTTTCAGACCGCTTTTGAAATTCTTTAAGAAATTCCGTATTTTTCGCGGTTTGTGTAACTGGCTTGAGAACAGGACTCACAAAAAGGCAGGAGAAATCTCAAATCTCGGGCCTATTGCACTTTATCTGTTTGTTGCAATTCCTCTGCCCACTACCGGGGCTTGGACAGGTTCGATGATTGCAGGACTTTTTGATATGCGTCTCCGTCGTTCTCTTCCGCCTATATTTCTTGGAATTTTAACTGCGGGAATTGTTATGATTATTCTTTGTAAAGTCGGAGCTGAAAGTCTTGGCTTCCTCGGTTTTCTCGTAAAATAACTGAAAGGACATAAGTTGAAATGAGTGATAATTTTTACGATTTTGATAAAGAAGATGCTTTCGATGAGGTTTATCTTAAAAAAAGTGGTTCTGCTCCTCAAAAGAAAGAGTTTGAGATTGAGATTCCTATGCCTGACTCTGCATTAAAATCCTCAATTCCAAAACCTCAGACTCCTCACAAAGCAACTCCTGCTCCGCAGAAACGAAAAAAGCTTTCGTCCACTGCATTGACGCTTATTATAATAGGTATTGTTTTTTCCTGTATTCTGACATTCCTGCTTTCTTTTGTAGGAACGGTTTTTGGGTGGAAATATTTGCCAAGCATTGAGCAGTTACAACAGGAGGACTCTGTTGTTGATGATATTGAGCAAATTCAGGAATATATTGAAATAAGTGATGACGGAACTTCTGTTGAGGTTGTTCCTATGTATAAACCAAGCGGTAACTCATCCTCTTCCTCTGAGAAGGACAGTTCAGAAAAAGACTCAAAAGACTCATCCGATGAAAATGATACTGATGACGAAAAAGATACCGAAGAAGACACAAGCGATACTGACTCATATGATGACAGTGATTCAAGCTCAGATAATTCGGTTGAAGATGAAACAATTATAGAGATATAACAAAAGATTAACATATAAATTAAGGAGTGAACAAAATGGAAAGTAAATACAAAAGAGTGATGCTTAAAATAAGCGGTGAGGCTATGTCCGGCGGAAAAGGGTTCGGGCTTGACACACCAACTATTGACCGCATTGCTGAGAAAATTAAAGAGGCTGTTGACCTGGGGGTTGAAGTTTCCATTGTTGTTGGAGGCGGAAATTTCTGGAGAGGCAGAAGCGGTGGAAATATGGACAGAACAAGAGCTGACCATATGGGAATGCTCGCAACGGTTATAAATTCACTTGCCCTTCTTGATGCAATCGAACAACAGGGTGTTCCTGCCCGTGTTCAGACCGCTATCGAAATGCGTCAGATTGCAGAGCCGTATATCCGTTCAAGAGCAGTCAGACACTTAGAGAAAGCAAGGGTTGTTATCTTCGCTTGCGGAAGCGGTAACCCATTCTTCTCAACTGATACTGCAGCGGCACTCCGTGCGGCTGAGATAAATGCTGAAATCATTCTTCTCGCTAAGGCAGTTGACGGTGTTTATGACAGCGACCCACATAAAAATCCAAATGCAAAGAAATTCGATTCACTCCGTTATATAGATGTTTTAAGTCAGGGACTCGGCGTTATGGATTCCACAGCAACATCGCTTTGTATGGATAACAATATCCCGATTCTCGTATTCGGTCTTGATAACCCTGATAACATTATCAGAGGATTAAAGGGCGAAAAAATCGGTACATTAGTTTATTAAAAATTTCAACACAGAAAGGAAATATAATATTATGAAAAATGCAGAAATGAAAATGGATAAGGCAGTTATCGCCTTAAATAACGACTTTGCGGCAATCCGTGCAGGACGCGCTAACCCAGCTATTTTAGACAAAGTTACAGTTGAATATTACGGTTCTCCAACTCCTTTGGCTCAGGTTGGAACAATCTCTGTTCCTGAACCTCGTTCAATCGTTATTCAGCCTTGGGACGGGTCTATCGTTAATGAAATTGAAAAGGCTATTTTAAAGTCTGACTTAGGTCTTACTCCAAATAAC
Source organism: Clostridia bacterium (assembly GCA_045646365.1). Taxonomy (GTDB): domain Bacteria; phylum Bacillota; class Clostridia; order Monoglobales; family Monoglobaceae; genus SIG454. Next base: position 42,244 of record JAZRKP010000076.1, on the reverse strand, counting down.
GACGGAAAGTGCATCAGACTTAACTTCCCGCCGCTCACTGAGGAAAGAAGAAAGGAACTCGCTAAGTCAATTTCTAAGCGTGGCGAAGATGCAAAGGTTGCTGTTCGCGGTGTTCGTCGTGATGCCCTTGAAGGATTTAAGAAACAGAAAAAAGATGGCGAGCTTACAGAGGACGATTTGAAAGGTCTTGAAAACGATATTCAGAAGCTTACTGATAAGTTTGTTAAGGAAATCGAAACAATCGTTGCTAATAAAGAAAAGGAAATTATGGAAGTTTAAGCGGAGGATTCTCTATGCTTTTCAAAAAGAAAACCAAGCATATTCATGAGGCTATTGACCCGAATAATTTACCCCTTCATATCGGTGTTATTATGGACGGAAACGGCAGATGGGCGGCAAAACGACATCTCCCAAGGAGTGCAGGACATCGTGCAGGGGCTGATACTTTCGAGAAAATCGTTAAGTATTGTGATAAAATCGGAGTTAAGGCAATAACTGCTTATGCTTTCTCTACCGAAAACTGGAACAGACCAAAGGCTGAAGTTGATAATCTTATGAATTTGCTTTATAATTATCTGCTTATGGCTGAGGAAAAGTTTGCAGGAACAAATGTTATTCTTCGTGTTATCGGTGACAGGTCGGCTTTATCGGATAAAATCAACGAGGCAATCGACCATGCAATAAGTGTTACTGACGGAAACACGGGAATTGTCCTTAATATGGCGCTGAACTACGGTGGGCGTGACGAAATCGTTCGTGCGGCAAAGATTGCGGCAGAAGATGTTAAGTCAGGGAAAATCTCGCCTGACGAAATTAATGACGATTACCTCGACAAGCTTATGTATACAGCCGACACTCCGCCCGTTGACCTTATCATAAGGCCAAGCGGTGAAAAGCGTCTTTCCAACTTTCTTCTCTGGCAGGCGGCTTATGCGGAGTTTTGGTACAGCGATATAAACTGGCCTGATTTTTCCGAAAAAGATATGGAACGGGCTATTATTGATTATCAGAAACGAAACCGTCGTTTCGGCAGAGTATAATCTCATTTGAGAAAGGAAATTTAACTTATGAAAACACGAATTTTAACTTCGCTTGTTGGTGTTCCGTTCATTATTTTGGCTTTAATTCAGCCGTATTTATGGGTATGGGGAATTATTGCATTTGCTGCGTCCGTGGTTGGACTTTACGAATTTTATAAAGCCACAGGACTTAAAGACTGCAAGGCACTTTGTATCCTCGGATATATTACTGCGCTTTACTTTACTATAACCTGGTTTAAGGATATTTCTATTATACCTTTTCCCTTATGGTTTGCGGCAATTCTGTTCCTTATTATGATTTTCTCCAATAACAAGGTTTCAGCAAATCAGCTTGGTCTTTCCTGGCTCAGCGTGATTTACATACCTTATCTTCTCACTTATATTATCGGGTTAAGAAGATTAACCAATGGAGAATATTATATCTGGCTGGTCATTGTTTGCGCATTCCTTACTGATACCTGTGCATACTTTACAGGTAAGGCAATAGGCAAACACAAGCTTTGTCCCGCATTAAGTCCTAACAAGACAATCGAGGGGGCAATCGGCGGTGTTATCGGTTGCGGACTTTCCTGTATGCTTTTCGGTTATATAGTCAGCAGTTGCTGCGGAGTTGATGTGCATTTCATTAAGTTATTTATTCTCGGTCTTATTTGTTCCGTGGGTGCTCAGCTTGGTGATATTACTGCTTCTTGCATTAAGAGACAGTATGGTATCAAGGATTACGGAAACCTTTTCCCCGGACACGGCGGAGTTCTGGACCGTTGCGACAGTATTCTTTTCGTTGCACCTCTTCTGTTCGTTTATGTTGTTTACATAGGAATATTTAATTAAAATCATAATTATACATATTGATAAATCGGGGCTCAAGCTTTTGCTTCTGCCCCTTTAGATTGTTTATACGGAGGACTGATTTTATGAACATATCAATCTTAGGCTCAACCGGGTCTATCGGAACTCAGGCACTTTTGGTCGTTGATGATTTGAAAGGAATAAAAGACATAACTGTTAAAGCTATAAGCGGAAACAAAAATGTCGGTCTTTTAGAGGAACAGGCAAGAAAATATAAGCCTGAAATCGTTGCGGCTTATGATGAAAAATCTGCAAAGGATTTAAAAGTCCGCCTTTCTGATACCTCCTGCAGAGTCGTATGCGGTCAGGACGGTCTTATTGAGGTTGCAACACACAAGGATACCGAAATGGTTTTATCCTCTATTGTTGGATTTTCAGGACTTGTTCCGACTCTTTGTGCAATCGACGAGGGGAAAGATATTGCGCTTGCCAACAAGGAAACTCTTGTTACTGCAGGTCAGCTTTTTATGGATAAAATCGCCGAAAAAGGGGTGCGTCTTTTACCCGTTGACAGTGAACATTGTGCTATTTTCCAGAGCCTTGAGGGGAACAGACACAATAAAATTCATAAAATTCTTTTGACTTGTTCAGGCGGACCGTTCTTTGGAAAAACGGCTGACGAGCTTAAATCCGTTACAAGAGAAATGGCTCTTAATCACCCTAACTGGAGTATGGGTGCTAAAATCACCACAGACAGTGCAACTCTTATGAACAAAGGTCTTGAGGTTATTGAGGCGAAGTGGCTTTTCGGAGTTGATATTGATGATATTGAGGTTGTTATCCAGCGAGAAAGCATTATTCATTCTATGGTTGAATACGAAGATTTAAGCGTCATTGCCCAGCTTTCTCTTCCGTCTATGAAACACCCTATTCAATACGCTTTCACCTATCCGAAAAGGCTTCCGTCACCTGATAAAAGAGTTTCTTTTAAAGGCCTTAAAACACTTACATTTTTTGAGCCTGATGAAGATACTTTCAAATGTCTCCGTCTTGCAAAAAAAGCAGGGAAAGACGGCGGTATTATGCCGACAGTTTTGAATGCGTCAAACGAAAAGGCAGTTGAGCTTTTCTTAAATGGTAAAATCGGATTCCTCGACATAGGCGATATGGTTGAAAAAACACTTTTGGAATACAAAAACATAAATAATCCCACAATAGATGATATATTAAGAATTGATATGGATGTAAGGGAGCGTTTTAAATGACATTTTTAGTAATATTATTTGCTGTTTTGTTCTTTTCCTTGATTATTTTTATACACGAATTGGGGCATTTTGTTTCCGCTCGTATATTTAAGGTCACCGTTCACGAATTCGCTTTAGGAATGGGGCCTGCTATATGGTCAAAAGATTCAAAATCTGGGACAAAATATTCTATCCGCTGTATTCCCGTTGGCGGATATTGCAAGATGGAGGGTGAGGACGGCGATTCAGATGCCGAAGGCTCTTTCTCAAACAAGTCAAAGTTTGCCCGTTTTGTTATTCTTGCATCAGGTGCTTTTATGAATATTGTTTTAGGGTTTATTGTAAGCCTTATTGTGGTTTTTGTCACATCAGGAAACGGAATTGCCACAACAACCATAAAAGAAGCTGTTCCCAATTCACCCATTTCGGAATATATTAAACCTGGGGATAGAATCGTTGAAATTAACGGACATAGTATAAATATTAAGCAGGAAATACCTTTCGCCATATCCTTAGGCGACGAAAAGCATTTTGATATTAAGGTTAAGCGTCGGGACGAAATTCTTGAATTTAAATATATAAAGCCACACGAATTTGAAGAAAAGGGCGTAAAATACAAACTTGTCGGCGTAATATCTGAGGTAACGCCCCGTGGCTTCTTCTCCGTTTTACGGGAAGGGTTTTTCCAGACGGTTTATATGGGAAAACTCATATTTCTTAGCCTTTCTATGCTTATAAACGGTGAGGCAGGAATGAAGGATTTATCAGGTCCGATCGGCGTGGTTGACCAGATGCAAAATGCCGCAACCAGTAGTGGGGGCGGACTTGCGGGGTTCCTGAATTTACTGTTTCTTGCAGGCTTTATTTCAGTTAACATTGGTATTATGAATCTTCTTCCATTCCCTGCCCTTGACGGCGGAAGAATTTTCTTTATTTTAATAGAACTTATAACAAGGCGCAGAGTTTCGCCTGAAAAAGAGGGAATTGTTCACTTTATAGGACTTATTTTCCTGTTCGGTTTGATGCTTTTTGCCACCTGGAACGATATAGTCAGAATTTTTAATTAGGAGATAAAAAATGAATTCGTATAAATCAACAATGAAAGCTTGTTACACAGGCTATTTTACTCAGGCAATCATAAATAATCTTGCACCCGTATTTTTCGTTATATTTCAGCAGGATTATAATATTTCTCTGACACAAATAAGCTGGCTGATTTTCATCAATTTCGGTGTGCAGATTTTAACTGACCTTGCCTCCGTTTATATGACCGACAAGTTAGGATGCAGAAAATCTGTTGTTTTCGCCCATATTGCAAGTTTTACAGGTCTTGTGTGCCTTGGTATTCTTCCTAAAATTATGCCTTCACCATATCTGGGACTTATAATCGCCATTGTTATTTATGCCTATGGAAGCGGACTTATTGAAGTTTTGGTCAGTCCTATTGTTGAGGCACTACCAACCGATAATAAATCTTCCGCTATGAGCCTGCTTCATTCCTTTTATTGTTGGGGACAGTTAGTTGTTGTTCTTTTATCGACCGTTATTATGAAATTTACGGGAACGAGATTTTGGTTTATTCTCCCGATTCTCTGGGCGATTGTACCTTTGGTCAACACAATCAATTTTATGCGTGTTCCGCTTGCTCCTATGGTTTCAGAAACTGATAAAACACCTCTAAAAAAACTGCTCAACTCAAAAACCTTTATTCTTCTCCTGTTTTTAATGCTTTGTGCCGGGGCAACAGAAATGACAATGTCACAATGGTCATCGCTTTTTGCGGAAAAAGGGTTGGGTGTTACTAAGGTGGTTGGCGACTTACTCGGTCCGTGTCTTTTCGCATTATTTATGGGTTCAGGCAGAGTTATTTACGGTTTCTTCGGAGATAAAATGAATCTTAAGGTAAGCCTGATGGCGTGCGGAATTTTAGGCGTTTTATGCTATCTTCTGACCGCTCTTTCTCCATCACCTGTTATCGCTCTCATAAGCTGTGCTTTGGCAGGGCTTGCATCGAGCCTTATGTGGCCCGGATTCATCTCTCTTGCATCTGAAAGATTTCCTCTTGCGGGAACGGCGCTTTTCAGTCTTTTGGCAGTTTTCGGGGATTTAGGATGCACTTTCGGACCTTACATTGCAGGGATTGTTGCAGATTTTGTTCAGGGTTTTTCTAATCTTGACCAGCTATTCAAGGTTTCTCCCGAACAGGCAGGCTTAAAAGTCGGAATTTTAACTGCGGTGTTTTTCCCGTTAATGGTCATTATCCTTTTGAAATTACTTAAATCAAATAAAGTTGAACAATAAAAAAAGAGAGGTCTTATGTCGCCCACCCTAATCGTTAGATTTTTGGTCTAACTTTTGGGAGGTCGACATAAGACCCTTACTTTCTATATTTTTATAAAGCCTATCTCTTCCAGGTACTCTTTGAAAACAGAATTAAAATCGGGAATATTTCAAGTCTGCCTACTATCATATCAAAAGTCATAGTCAGAGTGGATAAATCCGAAAACTTTGAAAAGTTTTCAGCAGGTCCAACACCCGCAAGTCCTGGTCCTATATTATTGATAACAGCGGCGATTGCAGTGAAATTTGTTGTCAAATCCAGATTATCAAGGCTGATAATCAACAAGGAGGTTGCAAAAATTGCGATATATGCCGCCATATACACATTAACCGCCCTGACTGTTTCGTGTTCAACCATTCTTCCGTTCATTGTTATTTTAACCGTTCTTTGCGGATGTACCGCAACCTTGATTTCCTTTAAAATACTTTTAAACAAAATCATAATTCTTGAAACTTTCATTCCGCCCCCCGTACTTCCTGCACAGGCACCGACAAACATAAGTCCCAAGAGTATTGTCTGCGAAAACATTGGCCACTTCGAAAAATCAACCGTTGAATAGCCCGTCGTTGTTATAATCGAGCCGACTGTCAAAGAGCTATGTCTTACAGCATCCGATAAATTTACATAAAGACTACGGCAGTTTGACACGATGAGCAAAACTGAAAAAATAATTATAAGAAGATATGTTCTTACCTCAACGGAACGAAATGCGGTTTTAAATTTCCTCATAAGAATCAGGTAATAAACCGAAAAGTCAATTCCGAACAGTATCATAAATATAGTTATAACCCATTGCTGATAAGCAGTGTAGTCATTGAGTCCCGAATTTCTTACACCAAATCCGCCTGTTCCCGCCGTTCCGAATGTTATGGTTATGGCATCAAATGTTTCCATTCCGCCAAGCTTTAACAGGGCAAACTGAATAACCGTCATTCCAAGATATATAAGATATAAAATCTTAGCCATTGTTCGGACTTTTGGCACCATTTTACTAACCGACGGCCCCGGGCTTTCCGCTTTAATCAGGTACATATTATCTCCTGACGATGACGGAAGCAAGGCAACAAAGAATACCAGAACTCCCATTCCGCCAATCCAGTGTGTAAAGCTTCGCCACATAAGCAGGCTTTTAGGAAGTACTTCGACATCATTCAGGATTGATGCACCTGTTGTTGTAAACCCTGATGCTGATTCAAAGACTGCATCAATGAAATTATTTATATATCCTGACAGATAAAAAGGAACTGCCCCGAAAATACTCATAATAAGCCACGAAAGAGCAACTGTAACAAAGCCTTCCTTAGCAAACATTGTTTTATTTTTCGGAGATTTGACAGACAATAAAAAGCCGAAAAAGAGGCACAATATTATGCTGACTACTATAGCTGTTTTCCCTGAATCGTTATATATGAATGCACAAAGGAGGGGCAGAAGCATACAACCCGCTTCAATTTTCAGTACCCATCCAAGCACATACGAAACCATTTTATAATTCATAACCTTATCCCCTATTTAAGAATATCGCTGATATCTTTAAATCCTTCGTGTGCTGTTACAACAATTACTCCGTCACCAGGCATTATGACATCCTGACCTCTTGGAATAATTATCTTACCATTTCTGTTTATGCAGGCAATGATTATATTTTGTTTAAGATTAAGACTTTCTAAAGTCTTATTTAAAACAGGAGAATTTTCCTTAATCTTAAATTCCAATGCTTCCGCCTTACCGTCAAGTATACGGTGCATTGTTTCAATGTCGCTCCCGATTGAGTTATTTGTTGCACGAACAAATTTAACAATATGGTCTGCAGTTATATCCTTCGGATAAATAATCGTGCCTAAGTCAAGTGCACCGATTACATCGTCATATTCCATACGGTTTATTTTAGTTATAACCTTGCCCTCGGTTTTACTCTTTGCATAAAGAGATAACATAACATTCTCTTCATCTATATTTGTCATAGATACAAATGAGCCAATATTTTCAAGACCCTCTTCAAGCAGAAGTCTGTTTTCTGTTCCGTCACCGTTTATAATTGTTGCTTTTGGCAAAAGGTCGCAGAGTTCGTCACATCTTTCAGGCTTTTTCTCAACAATTTTAACATCAAAGCCTGTCTGCAAAAGCAAGTCCGCAAGGTAAAACGATGTTTCACCACCGCCAACAATCATTGTTTCCTTAACACGATTTGTTTTAATACCTATTTTTTTGAAGAAGTATATACCGTTTCTTATAGAGGCAACTATACTTATTTCGTCGCCTGCTCTGAGAACAAAGTTACCGCCTGGGATAAACGCTTCGTGACCTCTTTCAACTCCGCAGACAAGGACATCACAATTAAGCTTTGACGAAATGTCACAGATTTTAAGTTCGTCAAGCGGAGAATTTTCAGGAATCCTGAGCTTCAGAATTTCGACTCTGCCTTTTGCAAATGTGTCAATCTGTATTGCAGAGGGGAAACGCAGAAGTCTTGCAATTTCAGTCGCTGCTGCATATTCTGGATTTATTATCATAGCAAGTCCCAAATCCTCTTTCAAAAGTCCGATTGTTTTTCTGTATTCAGGCTTTCTCACTCTTGCTATAGTTTTACAATCTCCCAGTTTTTTCGCCATAAGGCAGGCAAGGAGGTTTACCTCATCAGAGCCGGTTACTGCAATTAAAATATCCGCCTTATCTGTTCCTGCCTCTTCAAGCATTTCAAGATTTGTCCCGCTTCCGACAACACCCATAACATCATATTTATTCGTTGTTTCAGTTACGAAACCTCTGTTAATATCAATAACGGTTATATTGTGTTCATTTTCGTAGCTAAGCTGTTCGGCAAGCTTTCTTCCAACCTTACCGCATCCAACAATAATAATATTCATAAAATCACCTTATTGTACCAGATTTATTGGGGAAACAGGGCTGTGACACATAGCCACAGCCCGATAACTTTAATCTTCTTCAACTTTTTCTTTTATTTTAACAACGATTTCGTGGGTCATTAAATCGTCCGCTTTTGTAACCGTTGCCGTAATGTTTGCATATTCAAAGGAATATCCCTCATCAGGAATATTTTCACTCTTTTCAAGCATCCAGCCGTTAACCGTTGTTGCCTCCGACTCTTCATCTGGCTCAAGCTCGAAAAATTCAAAGAAATCTTCCATTGATGTTGACGACAAAACACGATATTCTTCATCGCTTATTTTGATAAAATTCTCTATTGCTTCATCGCTCTCGTCCCATATTTCACCAACGAGTTCCTCTATAATATCCTCCATAGTTACAATACCTGACGGAGTTCCGAACTCATTGACAACTATGACCATATGGTTATGCTGAATCTGCATATCCTTAAAAAGGACATCAAGATGTATTGTTTCAGGAACATATGTTGGCTGAAAAACCGCATCTGTTAGTTTGAAGCCGGGTTTTCTGTAATGGAGAAGATAGTCCCTTGCATACAAGACACCTGCAACTTCATCAACCGTATCAGAATAGATAGGGATTCTGGAATACCCCTCTGTTTCGATAGTTTCAAGGATTTCCTCTTCCGTTGAATCCTCTGATATAAAGGTTATAGCCTTTCTTGGAGTCATAATATCTGCCGCTGTAAGATTATCCAATTTGAACACATTTTTTATGTATTCTATATCGTCCTGGTCAAAAGTCCCTTCATCGGCCCCCGCATCAAGCATTATAACTATATCTTCTTCCGATACAGTTTCATCCTTTTCATTTGGGTCAATTCCAAAAAGTCTTATAACTCCGTTTGTGGAAATTGTTAAGAGCCAGATAATAGGCTTTAATATAACAGAGAGTCCTGTTATAAACCCACAAACAACCTCAGCAAGCTTTTCCTTATGGCGCATAGCAACTCGTTTTGGAACAAGTTCACCTAAAACAAGGGTGAAGAATGACAAAATAAGCGTAATCAAGATAACCGAAACAGTCTCAATTGTTCCGATATAGCCATTTGGAATTTCCAGAGTATTTATCATAAACTCTGCAAGCTTATCTGCAAAGTTGTCTGCAGCAAAAGCTGAGCCTAAGAATCCTGCAAGAGTTATTCCAATCTGTATTGTTGAGAGAAACCCTGTTGGCTCCTCTATCATTTTAAGCATTTTGTTTGCCTTTTTATCTCCGTCCTCAGCCCTTGCTTTTATCTTTTTCTCATTCAGAGAGATAACAGCAATCTCTGTCGCGGCAAAAAAAGCATTAAGCGCAATCAATATAAATTGCAAAAGTAATTGTTTAAATATATTCATAAAGTCCTCCGAATTTCATAAGTTTTCCGAAATAATTAAAATTGTCAGCAACGCCGTCTTATAATACAGCTTATAAACTTATAAAAATCTCTTTCAAAGTCCTTTATGTTCCTACTTCGAGGCAACGGGTCCACAAAACCATCTCCTTATCCTGACCCTACTTGAGCATACTCTTAATATACCCGTCATTTATTTTAATAAATCAATTTTATCAATAACACTTTGTCCGCCTTCGCAATCTTCTCATAAATATGGCGGAAAATTAAATCACTACACAATCAAATTTATTATAACACATATATAATTAAAATACAATAGTTTTTGAAAATATATTACACCATTGAAATTATTGCAGTGCAGTTACCTTTTAATATGTACTTCCCTGTTGATGCAGGAACGAAGATGCTGTCTCCTTTAGTAAATTCAAGACATTCTCCGTCACAGCAAATCTTCCCTTCGCCGTCAATGATAATAACTGAATTAAAGCTATTCTCATCTGCAGTGAATTCTTTCTCCCCTGAAATCTCAGCCTTAATAACTTTGAAATAATTACAGTCAGCAAGAACTGTTGTTACATCATCAAGCACTTTACCACCGCTGATTTCGGGAGCCTTAACCGTGTTTGAAACCTCTATTGCTTTGTCAATATGCAATTCTCTCGGATTTCCGTTTTTATCACGGCGGTCATAGTCATAGACTCTGTAAGTTGTGTTGGAATTCTGCTGAATTTCGCATATCATAATTCCTGCACCGATTGCGTGAACTGTCCCTGCATCAATGAAGAACACATCGCCTTTTTTAACATCAACACGGTTCAAAACCTCTAAAACTGTGTTATTCTCTATTCTTTCTCTGAACTCTTTTGCCGTTATATCTCGGTTAAAGCCGTAATACAAGAACGCGTTTTCTTCGCAGTCAACAATGTACCACATTTCGGTTTTCCCGTATTCACCCTCAACTCTGAGGGCATATTCGTCATTGGGATGCACCTGGATTGAAAGGTTGTCCTTGGCATCTATAAGCTTAATCAAAATCGGGAAATAGTCAAACTTTTCAGCATTCTTTCCAAGAACGCCTTTTCCGTTTTTCTCTACATATTCACCAAGTGTCATTCCCTTAAATTCACCGTTTGCAACAACACTCTGTCCGTCTTTATGTGTTGAAAGTTCCCAGCTTTCAGCAATTTTATCAAAATCGCAGTCCTTATTAAAATCAGTTCTGAGTTTTGTTCCGCCCCACAGATAATCCTTAAATGCAGGTGATAATTTTATTGGTTTCATAATTTTTTTACCTCTCTAATATTTTCTTAAGAAATTGTCCTGTATAAGAATTTTTATTTTTTGCAACCTTTTCAGGTGTTCCCGTTGCAACCACTTCACCGCCACGGTCACCGCCCTCAGGGCCCATATCAATTATATAATCCGCAGTTTTTATAACATCAAGGTTATGCTCAATAACAACCACTGTGTTCCCTGCCTCAACAAGCTTTATAAGAACTTCAATAAGCTTTTCAACATCCGCCATATGGAGTCCTGTTGTTGGTTCGTCGAGAATATATATGGTTTTTCCCGTACTCCGTTTGCTAAGTTCTGTTGCAAGCTTGACTCTCTGTGCTTCACCACCTGAAATGGTTGTCGACGGCTGACCTATTTTGATATAGCCAAGTCCAACATCATAAAGTGTTCTGAGCTTTCTCTCAATTTTCGGAATATTCTCAAAAAACTCAAGGCCTTCCTCAACGGTCATTTCAAGAACCTCATAAATATTCTTCCCTTTATACCTCACTTCAAGAGTTTCACGATTATACCGCTTTCCGCCACAGACCTCACAAGGCACATACACATCAGGCAAAAAGTGCATTTCAATTTTTATAATTCCGTCACCCGTACAGGCTTCACACCGTCCGCCTTTAACATTAAAGCTGAATCGTCCTGCACTATACCCTCTGCTTTTCGCATCAGCAGTTGAGGCAAAAAGCTCACGGATGTCCATAAAAAGTCCCGTATATGTGGCAGGGTTGGAACGAGGTGTTCTTCCGATTGGCGACTGGTCGATGTTTATGACCTTATCAAGCTTATCAAACCCGATAATTTCTTTACATTTCCCCGGGTGCTGTTTTGCGTGGTTAAGCTCGTTCGCAAGGGATTTAAACAGAATTTCATTGACAAACGAACTCTTTCCGCTCCCAGACACCCCCGTTACACAGGTAAATGTACCAAGGGGTATTTTAACATTGACATTTTTAAGGTTATTCTGTGTCATTCCCTTTATTTCAAGGAATTCACCGTTTCCTTTTCGTCGTTCTTTCGGAACTTCGATTTTCCGTTTCCCTGAAAGATACTGCCCCGTTATGGAGTTTTTACATTTCATTATTTGCTGAGCGTTTCCCTCTGCCACGATTTCTCCGCCGTGGACACCTGCCCCCGGGCCTATATCTATAATATGGTCAGCGGCAAGCATTGTATCTTCATCGTGTTCAACCACAATCAAGGTGTTTCCCAAATCACGGAGACGCTTTAACATTCCTATAAGTTTTTCGTTATCTCGTTGGTGAAGACCGATACTTGGCTCATCAAGGATATACAAAACGCCCATAAGACTTGAGCCAATCTGTGTGGCAAGCCTTATTCTCTGTGCTTCTCCGCCCGACAAAGTTCCTGCTGACCTTGAAAGTGTAAGATAATCAAGTCCAACAGATACGAGAAAATGCAGTCTTTCTCTTATTTCCTTAAGGATTGCTTTTGCAATAATCTTTTCCTTTTCCGAAAGCACCAGTGAGTCAAAAAACTCATAGGCATTTTTTACCGACAGATTTGTAACCTGATTGATATTATAATCTTTAACCGTTACGGCAAGAGTTTCTTTTTTGAGTCTTGCACCATGACATTCGGGACACGGATGTGTTATCATAAGACTCTCTATTTCCTTTTTCGCCCATTCTGAACTTGTTTCATCGTATCTTCTTGTAAGGTTATTCACAAGCCCTTCAAAGGAGGCATACTGAATCCCTTTTGTATATCTTCTGTCAACATTCAGCTTAAGCTTTTCACCTCTCGTTCCATACAAAAGAGCGTCCAACGTCTCTTCGGACAAGTCACATATCGGGGTGTCAAGGCTGAAATTATACCGTTTTGCAAGGCCCTCATAATACATCCCTGCAATCGTTGATTCATCAGCATTCCCCCAGCCTGTGGCTAAAATAGCTCCCTCGGCAATAGACTTTGTTTTATCGGGGATAACCTTATCAGGGTCAACCATTGTAAGCGAACCAATTCCCATACACTTAGGGCATGCACCGTAAGGTGTGTTAAACGAAAACATTCTTGGGGTCAGTTCGTCTATACTTATTCCGCAATCATCACAGGCGTAGTTTGTGCTGAATGTTATTCTGTCGCCATCTATAACATCAACAACCACTATTCCCTCCGCCATTTCAAGGGCAGTTTCAAGGGAGTCTGTAAGGCGTCGCTCCATCCCCTCTTTAACTGCAAGTCTGTCAACAACGATTTCGATTGTGTGTTTTTTCTGTTTGTCAAGTTTTGTTTCACTGCCGTCAAGTTCAAGCATTTCACCGTCAATTATGGCTCTTGCGAAGCCTTTCTTGAACGCATCCTTAACAATCTTGTTATGTTCACCTTTTCTGCCTCTGACAACTGGTGCTAAAAGCTGAAGCTTTGTCCGCTCAGGCAGGGTCATAACCGCATCAACAATCTGGTCGATTGACTGAGACTTAATTTCTTTTCCGCATTTCGGACAATGCGGAACACCGATTCTTGCAAACAGAAGTCTTATATAGTCATAAATTTCTGTTACAGTTCCAACTGTTGAACGGGGGTTTTTACTTGTTGTTTTCTGGTCAATGGAGATAGCAGGAGAAAGCCCCTCTATACTCTCCACATCAGGCTTGTCCATCTGACCTAAAAACTGTCTCGCATAGGCAGAAAGAGACTCAACATAACGCCTTTGCCCCTCTGCATATATTGTGTCAAAGGCAAGAGTGGATTTTCCGCTCCCCGAAAGTCCCGTCACAACAACGAGCTTATCACGGGGGATTTCCACATCAATATTTTTGAGATTATTCTCTTTTGCTCCCTTTATAATTATATTTTTCTGCATATTTTAACCTTCCTGTATCCTCTTTATTTCATCACGAAGCTTTGCCGCAAGCTCAAACTGTAAAAGTTCTGCCGCCTGCTTCATCTTAACAGTAAGTTCCGCTATGGTTCTTTCTTTGTCCGCTCTTTCAATCTTTTCCTGTTTTGAGATATTTTCACCGATTGTTGCACTTATAACGCCATGAACATTTTTCTTTATTGTTTCAGGGGTTATTCCGTTTTCTTCGTTATACTGCATCTGAATTTTCCGTCTGCGATTGGTTTCAGCTATCGCTCTTTCCATTGAGCCTGTTACCGTGTCGGCATACATTATAACTCTGCCCTCTGCATTTCTCGCCGCTCTCCCGACTGTCTGGATAAGGGATGTTTCACTTCTTAAAAAACCCTCTTTATCGGCGTCCAAAATTGCGACAAGGGAAACCTCAGGAATATCAAGTCCCTCTCTTAAAAGGTTGATTCCAACCAGAACATCAAACTCACCAAGCCTTAAATCACGGATAATTTCCATTCTTTCAATGGTCTGGACATCGGAATGAAGATACCTGACTTTAACATCCATTTCCTCAAAATAATCCGTAAGCCTTTCCGCCATTTTCTTTGTCAGCGTTGTAACAAGAACTCTCTCGTTTTTCTTAACTCTTTCAATGATTTCCCCATACAAATCATCAATCTGTCCCTCAATGGGGCGGACTTCGATTTCAGGGTCTAAAAGTCCCGTTGGTCTTATAACCTGTTCAACAATTTTCTCCGACTGTTCTCTTTCAAAATCCGCAGGAGTTGCCGAAATGAACACCGCCTGATTTATTCTGTTATAAAATTCGTCAAAATTAAGCGGTCTGTTATCATAGGCAGACGGCAGACGGAATCCATATCTGACAAGGTTATCCTTTCTCGCTCTGTCTCCTGCAAACATAGCACGGACCTGAGGAAGTGTCACATGACTTTCGTCTATCATAAGCAAAAAGTCGTCACCAAAATAGTCTAAAAGTGTATATGGCGGAGACCCGGCTTCCCGTCCGCTTATATGTCTTGAATAATTTTCAATCCCCGAACAAAAGCCTGTTTCCCGCATCATTTCAATATCATACATTGTTCTTTGGCGTATTCTCTGCGCCTCAATGAGATAATCCTTTTCGATAAAATATTTTTCCTGCTCATCAAGTTCTTTTAAGATACTCTCTATCGCTCTCTCCATTTTATCCTTTGTTGTAACATAATGGGAGGCAGGGTATATAGCACAATGTTTCAAATTTGCAACAATTTCGCCCGTTGTCGTATTTATTTCACTTATTCTGTCAACCTCATCACCAAAAAATTCAACTCTCAGGGCATTTCCGCTTGAATATGACGGAAATATATCTATAACATCGCCTCTGACTCTGAACTTATTTCGTTCAAAAGCCACATCGTTTCTTTCGTATCTTATTTCAATAAGCTTGTCTATAACCTCGTCTCTGTCCTTTATCATTCCGGGACGAAGAGATATAACCATATTATGATAGTCGATAGGGTCGCCAAGTCCGTAGATACAGGACACACTGGCAACAATTATAACATCATTCCTCTCGGAAAGTGCCGCTGTTGCACTATGTCTCAGCTTATCAATTTCGTCATTTGTCTGTGCATCTTTTTCAATATAGGTATCCGAATGTGGGATATACGCTTCAGGCTGATAATAGTCATAATATGACACAAAATACTCCACCGCATTTTCAGGGAAAAGTTCTTTAAATTCCCCGTAAAGCTGTGCCGCCAGAGTTTTATTATGAGCCAGAACAAGGGTTGGTTTATTAACCTTTTCAATAACATTTGCCATTGTAAAGGTTTTGCCCGAACCTGTTACCCCAAGAAGTGTCTGGAACTTCCTGCCACCATTTATTCCGTCGGCAAGCTGCTTTATCGCCTTAGGCTGGTCGCCTGACGGCTTATATTCCGAAACAACTTTAAAATCCATACCTTTCCTCCGCTAATCTGTTCTCCCCGTAACACTTGCACCTTTTCCCTCTGCGATTATCAAACTGTCAAAAAGCTCAATCCCGACTGCTGAAAGTGATTTATAAATCTTCATTGTTACATCCTCGTCTGCAAAAGATGCTGTCATACTTCCACCTGGATGATTGTGGGCAATCAGGACAGAATACGCCCCGTCCAGGAGGGCCTTTTTCGCAATAATCTGCGGATAGATATGAACTTCATCGCTCACTCCCTCGGAAATTCTATGAGCATTTATAATCCCTCCGCTTTTATTAAGGCTGACCATATAAAACTGTTCCGAGGATTTGCCGTTAAAAAACGGTTTCATATAATTAACCGCATCCTGCTGAGTTTTTATCTTCTTATCAGGGACTAATGCGGCTCTTTCAACAACGCCCAGAACATCATACAAATTTCTAATAAATTTAGCAGTTCTGCTCCCTATTCCGTCAATTTCCATAAGTTCATTTTCTTCCGCTTTCAATACATTTGCGATATTCCCAAACTTCAGAATAAGTGCTCTTGCAATTCCGTTTGTATTCCCTTGCGGAACGATAGCATATAAAACTATTTCAAGGACCTCGTGTTCCTCCAGATTCTGAAGTCCCATTTCCTCAACTTTTCTATACATTCGTTTTCTGTGGTCCTTATGTAACTCCGCCATCAGATTTCCCTCCTGAGCTTATCTATAACCTTTTCAAAATAATCGGGAATATCACGCATAAACTCCATATATTCCCCTGAAATCGGGTGAATAAACCCAACCCTGCAGGCGTGCAAAAGCTGACCGTTCAGGTTGAACTTATCCTTTATTCCGTAAGTTTTATCCCCAACGATACTATGCCCTCCGCTCGACATATGAACTCTTATCTGGTGAGTTCTCCCCGTTTCAAGACGGCAACTTATAAAGGTATAACCCTTAAACCGCTCAAGAACCTTATAATGTGTTATTGCTTCTCTTGAATTTTTATAGGTTATAGTCATTTTCTTTCTGTCCGTTGGATGTCTGCCGATTGGAGCATTAACTGTACCCTCGTCGGTTTTGATATTTCCATGCACCAACGCTCTATATTCCCTCGTCAGGCTATGTGCCTTGATTTGCTCCGACAGACTTTGATGTGCTATATCGTTTTTCGCAACGAGAAGTAATCCGCTTGTATCCTTATCAATTCTGTGTAAAATTCCCGGGCGTTTTTCACCGTTTATCCCCGACAGAGTGTCAGGGCAATAATGGAGCAGGGCATTGACAAGAGTTCCCGAATAGTTCCCAACCGCGGGATGGACAACCATACCCTGAGGCTTATTGACAACAAGCATACACTCATCCTCATAGACAATATCCAGGGGAATATCCTCAGCAACCGCCTCCATATTCTGTGGCTCAGGGATATTTATTTCAATCTCGTCTCCGCATTTAACTTTATAGTTAGTCTTGACCATTTCCCCCGAAATAAGGACACAACCATCCTCAATAAGCTTTTGTATTCTTGACCGTGTCATTTCCTCAAGCTTATCTGACAGAAATTTATCTATTCTAATGTTATTTTCCTCAACTTTTATAAACAACTGTTCCATTTTAACTCTCTTTACTATTCTGCTCATAAAACAAAATATATATTACCAAAATTCCCATTCCGATACACACCGAAATATCCGCAACATTGAATATAGGAAAATCAATAAACTCTGCGTTTAAGAAATCAATGACACCCTCTTTATAGAAAAGTCTGTCAATCAGATTTCCAAAAGCACCTGCAACACTAAGGGTTACTCCCAGCTTTCCCGTAAAATGCACATTCTTATTTTTGATAATATAAATCAGCATCAGGGCAACAATTATAACTGTCCCCGTAATAAAAATCCACCGCTGATTTTGAAGAAGCCCCCACGCCATTCCCTTATTCCTTATATATGTCAGGGAAAAAACGCCGTCTATTATTCCTATTCTTTCACCGATTTCCATATTGGTATTTACTAAAACTTTAGTGACAAAGTCAAGTACCAAAACGGCAAGTCCAATCAAAATATACATACTATTTTCCTCTTTTTAAATACGAAAAAATGTTCAGAAAGGAACTTCCTGAACATTTTCAATTTTCTTACTCAGCAGCAACATATTCGCCGTTTTCATTTAAAACAAGCTTAGGAAGCTCCATTGTCACTCGTTCCAAAGTCTTTATAATATCCGACATTTCATCTTTGTTATCTGTTGCTTCTTCGATTTCAGAAGATACCTCCGGCACCTCTTTGGGTTGTTCCTCATACGCTTTCTTTATGCCAGGGTCCGCCATAGCAAATTCTTTAACGATACTGAGCTGTGAGGTGAGCAGAGATATTATTCTTGTACGGAATATTTCAACACTTCTGCGCATTTCCTCATATTCATAAGAAACCTTTGTTACCTCTTTCCCCGCATCGCTTACAATCTCCGACGCTCTGTTTTCTGCGTCTTTGATAATAATTTCAGCTTTGGCATACGCATTCTTCTTAACTTCTTCACCTGCACTCTGTGCAACAATTATGGCTTGCTGGAGCGTATCCTCCATAGCTTTATACTGTTTTATTGCTTCAGAGAGAGTTGCGGTTTTATCTTTCAGGGCAAGATTTTCTTTATAAAGCTTTTCATAATCTCTTGCGACCTCACTTACGAAAGTTTCAACCTCATCTCTGTTATAACCTCGCATCTGCTTGGTAAACTTTTTTTCTTCAACCTCAAGCGGCATAAGCATAGCTCTGCACCTCCTAAATATATCTTTCCACCGAAATGCTGTATCTTCCCTTACGGGTAAGACCGCCAATACGGCTCACTTTAAATCTACCTTTTCCTCTGACTGAAATTATGTCCCCCTCAGAGAGATTTTTAGAAACGCTATCCGTTTCCTCCCAGTTCAAACTGACTAAACCGCCGACAATAAGTTCCGCCGCACGGCTTCTTGATGTTTTAAGCGCAACTGACAAAACACTGTCAAGTCTTATTCCTGCAACAGTTCCGTCAATTTCCTCGGTTTTCCTTTGCGGAATTTCAATCTCATCAACATTCATAGCCGAGATTTCTATTCCGTGTCTGCCGATTTTTTCGAGGTTTGAGAGGATATACTCCCTTATTTCCGACCTGACAAAGATAATACATTTATCCTCAAAGACCAGAATATCCCCGACCATTTCACGCTTTATCCCAAGCCCCATAAGACTGCCGAGAAAATCACGGTGGCTCATTTCGCTCAGGTTTCTCGCCTTAACAAGTAATGCAGAAATTTCGCTTTTCGCATCCTCGTCGCTTACATATTCGGGAACGGCAAGCATAAGTGTTCTTTCCGCCTCGTCATATCCGCCAAAAAACACAATTCTTCCGTCAATAGGCTTTTTACAGTTTTTCTCAAGATAAACCCTTTCAGACGGAGTCAGAAAACCGACAGCTTTAACCATATATTTATTCTCTGATATGGTTACTGCATCGTCTGCCTTTGAAAGCAGAAGTTTCAAGTCATCATTTTGCGTCATTATTAGTTGCCCCAGGGGAATATACCCTTACTGCGGAGTTCGTCCTTAAAGTCGCCCATAATTCCAACATTATAAGGTGTTATAATGAATATTCCGTTTGAAACCTTCTGGATATTTCCGTCAACAGCATAAACCGCTCCGCTTAAGAAATCAACAATTCTTCTTGCTATATCCTTTTCAACGAATTCAAGATTCATAACAACCGGCTTTTTATTCTTCAAATGATTTGCAATATCTCTTGCATCATCAAAGCTTTCAGGCTGCATAACAACGAGCTTAAGCTGAGCTGTTGTATGTATTTTAACAACCTTATTTCTCTTTCCGTCTGCTCCCAGTTCACTCTCTGTATCAATCTTACTGCTCATTTTGTCGTTATCATCCACAGCCGGCTCATCAAAAAATTCATCATCAAAATCGTCATCGCCGTTAAATCCAATCATCGTTAAAAGCTTGTTTACAAAATTCATAATAATACCTCCAAAAATATATAAATTTTAATTATTATCTTGTTCCAAATATGCCTGTCCCCACACGGACAAGTGTTGCTCCCTCCGAGACGGCGATTTCATAATCCCCTGACATTCCCATTGAAAGCTCTTTCAAATCAACATTTTCTATATCAAGTTTCTTTATTTTCTCAAGAAGTTCTCTAAGTCCGCCGAATATACCGTGAAGCTCATTTTCGTCAGCTTCTCTTGGTGCCATTGTCATAAAGCCTTTTATTTTAACATTTTCAAGCTTTGCAACCTCTCTGCATATTTCCTCGGTTTTATCAGGCTCTATCCCGAACTTACTTTCCTCACCCGAAATATTTATCTGAAGAAGAATTTCCTGAATCCTGCCTGTTTTCTTTGCCTGTTTATCAATCTCCTTAGCAAGCTCAACACTGTCCACCGAATGAATCAGGGCAACCTTATCAATTATATACTTAACCTTATTTTTTTGAAGATGCCCTATAAGATGCCACTGTGCTCCGTCTATATACTCATATTTCTCCATAATTTCCTGAACACGGTTTTCACCAAGCTTGGTTATTCCGCACTTAACTGCCTCTTTTATAAGCTCAACGGGTTTTGTTTTAGACACACCGATAAGAGTTACATCATCAGGATTTCTCCCTGCCTTTTCCGAGGCAATTTTAATCCTGCTTCGTACATCTTCTATATTTTCAAGAATGTTCACTATCTGACCACCTTGCCCTCGTAAATATTTGCTCCGCTTACCACAACACTGTCATAAAGTTTAAGTCCGTTTTTCTCTTCCCTTGACACAATGGCCCATTCATCATTCATATAATAGACCTTTGTATTACGGAACTTAATCTTATCTCCCGATAAAATATAAATCCCCTTATTCCCATCCTTAACTCTTATAGACTTGGCAGGAACTTTCAATCCCTCATAGGTTCTTTTTATAACCTCAACTCTTGCCGAGGACATAGAATAGAGGTTGTCCACATACCCGGCGGATTTAACTATCAGGACGGCTTTACTTTTTGTTTCGTCTGTAATTTTATAGACAGTGCCATCTATCATATTATCACTTGAGTCAAGAAATTTCAGTCGAATACTGTCGCCAACTCTTATAGAATCAGAATTATCTCTATCAACAACCGCAGCAAAATACCAGGTATATGTATCAACGATTTTTCCAACGGCTTCACCTGCCGTAATCTTATCCTCAACATCGTCCTGTTGCTGAGAAACCTTAATTCCCGAAAGATAGCTTTGTGTTATTTCCTCAACCTTGCCATCATCAAGAGTTTCTTCAAGACCGTCTATTCTTGCGGTAAACGACCCTGCAATATCTGTAATAACCGCAGTTTTACTCATATCATAACGACTTTCAAGAGACGCCTTTTCGCTTTTCAGCTCATTTATTTCATCATTGTTATTCGTCGCTTTTCCCGCAATTTTCTTTCTTGCCTCAACTATATCGTCAAGATGTTCCCTGATACTCATTAAGGAATCAATATCTTTATCACGAACCAGTCCCGAAAGCTTTATAACCTCTTTTGATATATCCTGTTCAAGTCTTATGGAGTCATTTTCCGATGCAGACATACTTCTGTCATTTTCCGTAAGTTCCTTAATTCTCGCATCAATTTCCTTAATACGGTTTTTCTCTTTTATAGGCGCATCATTTTCGTAAATATAAGCAACAGTTCCGCCTTTCCCGATACGCCCCGACTCATTTACAACACATTCAAGGTATCCGTCTTTCGGTGCAGTTATAATTTTCTGGTCTTTAAAGATAAAACCGTCAACCGTAAAACTTTCAGAAATCTCGCCCTCTCTTGCCATATAGGTTGTAAGGCTTCCCCCTGAATTTACTATAAAGTTCACGCCGATGTAAACAAGAAAAATCAGAAAAAGACATAGCAATACTGTCTTGCCTGTCAGGTGCTTTTTTCTCTTTTTCCTCTGTTTACTCATAAGGCTACTCCTTTACCCCTCAATTATACCAAACTTATCAGCCAATATACAACTTTGTTTCACAATTTTATCATAACTGTAATCATTTTGTAACACAATCCAGTTAATTTTCTCATTTTTTCTCAGCCAGGTCATCTGTCTTTTAGCATATCGTCGACTTTCCTGCTTGATTTTTTCAACTGCATCCTCTAAAGAAATATGCCCCTCAAAATACAAAATAAGCTCTTTATATCCAATCGCCTGCATTGCGGTTGTGTTTTTATCAATCCCCATACGGCAGATTTCCTCAACCTCTTTAAGAAGACCCTCCTCAAGCATAATATCAACACGGCGGTTTATTCTCTCATAGAGCATTTGTCTTTCAACATCAAGACCTATTATAAGTGAATCATAAAGAGGCTCCTGAACAGATTCAAGATTAACCTCGGTCATTGTTTTTCCTGTTGTTTTATATATTTCAAGTGCTCTTATAACCCGTCTTAGGTTATTCTCGTGGATTTTCTCCGCCGATTCTTTATCGATTTCTTCAAGCAACGCGTGAACCGCACCATTTCCCTCTTTTTCAGCAAGGGCATAAAGTTCATTCCTGTATCCCTCATCGCCCCCGCTCTCGGAAAACTTGGTATTGTTTATAACGCTGTCAAGATACAGTCCCGTTCCACCAACTAAAACAGGGAGCTTGCCACGGCTTATAATATCATCAATATACTGTCTCGCCCGTTTCGCATACTCAACAACGCTAAAGCTTTCATCAGGGGAAATTTCATCAATCATATAATGGGGAATCCCATTCATTTCTTCCTGTGTCGGCTTTGCCGTTCCGATATTCATATATTTGTAAATCTGCATTGAATCGCAGGACACAATTTCTCCGTTATACCTCTTCGCCATTTCGATTGACAACGCTGTTTTCCCCGAAGCCGTCGGACCTGCTATTGCAAGAATTTTACTCTTCATTTTGTCACCTTAAACTATTCTTTTAAACATTTTCTCAACATCCTGTCTTGAGAACTCAATCTTTATCGGTCTGCCGTGCGGACAGGTTGCCTTTCCATTTTTCTCAAGTTCAAGAGTTTTTCTGACTATATCATCCATTTCCTCTGCCGAAAGCTTTTTATTGGCTTTTATGGCGTGTTTACAGGAAATCATATCAATCATTCTTTCCTCATAGTCCCAGACAGTATTTTTAAATCCGCCCGAAAAGGCTTCAAGCATTTCCGACATAAGCCCTTTTATAGTTTCCTCTCTCGCCTCAATAGGACTTTGTCTTATAATAATTCCGTCGCTCCCGAACTCCTCTGCCTCAAAACCAAACTCACAGATTTTTTCTGAGTATTCTTTGAATGTGTCCATTTCTCCTGCTGTTAAATTCATAACAACAGGAATTAAGAGTATCTGCCCAAACCGCTTTTTAGCCTTATAATCTGCCAAAAGTTTTTCAAAACGAAACCGCTCATGGGCAGCGTGCTGGTCAATCATAAACATTTTTTCACCCTGCTGAGCAATAACATATGTTTCAAACGCCTGACCTATTATTCTATACGGAATTTCTTCCTGAGTTTCCTCAATAAAATCAAAAACATCTTCGATTTTTGTCTCTTCCTTAAAAACAGTTTCCTCTTTTTTGGGAGTTGTGTATTCAATAAAGCTTTTAATCGTATTTTGCGGAATTTCTTCCGTTTTCCGCTGATTAAAAACAGGAATTTTCATTTTCATCTGCGAAACAGAGGCAGATTCTGTATAATTTTCTCTGACGGGGATTGGCATTTCCTTCTTCGGCTCTTCTTTAACCGCCCCCATTAAAGCATTACTTACCGCTCCGTAAACTATATCATAAACACGCTTTTCATCTGCAATTTTAATCTCCGTTTTGGCGGGGTGAACATTGACATCCACAAGGGACGGAGAAAGGTTTATATTAAGAACAAAGAACGGGAATTTCCCAACCATAATCGAGTTTCTGTATGCCTCCTCTGCAACTTTTGCAATAACATGATTCTTTATGTATCTGCCGTTTACAAAAAGAGTTTGCCTTGTTCTGTTTCCTCTTGCCAAATCACTTTTTCCGCACACACCGAAAACACGGACTCCGTCTTTTTCGTAGTCCACCTCTAATAAACCTTTGGCATATTCAAGACCATACACATTAAGGATAGCATTTTTAAGATTACCATCTCCTGATGTCTGAAAAACCTCATTCCCGTCGCAGATATATTTAAAGCTGATTTCGGTTTTGGACATTGCAATTCTGCCAAGCACATCAGCAACATACCCCGCCTCAGTTGAGTCTTTTTTAAGAAACTTCATTCTTGCGGGGATATTTTCAAAGAGGTCGCTGACCTCCATAACGGTTCCTCTGTTACAGGCGATACTTTCTTTAGGCGATGGTATACCGTGGGAAAGTTCCATTAAAGTTCCCTCTTCTTCGCTCTCCGTTCTCGTTATAATTCTCACATTGGCAACCGCACATATACTGGAAAGGGCTTCACCACGGAATCCCATAGTTGACATTGAATAAAGGTCCTCTATGTTGCGGAGTTTACTTGTTGCATGGCGTAAAAATGCAGTTTCAACCTGATTTTCAGGGATTCCGCATCCGTTATCCGTAACTCTTATACACTTTATTCCGCCTTTTTCAATCTCGACCTGAATACTTGTTGCACCTGCATCAATAGAGTTTTCAACAAGTTCTTTAACAACTGCACTCGGTCGTTCAGCAACCTCGCCTGCCGCAATTTTGTCCGCAATATTCTGCGGAAGAACTTTTATCTCTGCCATTTATTTCACCGCCTTAGTTATCCGTTTTGTGCTTTAGCTTTAAGCGCATATAGTTTAGTCAGCGCTTCCATTGGTGTTATCGAATCAAGATTCATATTCTTGATTTCGTCGATTATTTCACTATCTGAATTACTCATTCCCATAAAGCTTATTTGGGTATCTTCACTTCTCACAGTCGGCGCAAGAGAAGCTTTTGTTGTTGCACTTTTAACCCCTTCTCTTTCCTCAACCTCTGCAAGAATTTCCTTTGCTCGTTTTGTAACCTCTTTTTTAACCCCTGCAAGATGAGCAACCTCAATACCATAGCTTCCGTCCGCTCCGCCTCTTATGATTTTGCGGAGGAATGTTATGGAGTCGCCCTGTTTTTTAACTGCAATACAGTAATTCTTAACCCCTGCGATTTTCTCTTCAAGAGTCAGGAGTTCACGGTAATGAGTTGCAAAAAGGGTTTTAGCACCGCATTTCTTCTTGTTTGCAATATACTCAACCACCGACCATGCAATACTTAATCCGTCATATGTGCTTGTTCCTCTGCCGATTTCGTCAAGTATAATCAAACTGTTTTTAGTAGCATTATCAAGAATATAGGCAACCTCACTCATTTCCACCATAAATGTACTCTGTCCTGCAGAAAGGTCATCCGACGCTCCAACACGGGTAAAGATATGGTCAACAATTCCAAGCTCCGCCTCTTTTGCAGGGACAAAGCTTCCCATTTGTGCCATTACGGAAATAAGCGCCGTCTGTCGCATATAAGTTGACTTACCCGCCATATTCGGGCCTGTTATAACAAGAACCTGATTATCCGAGCAATCAATATTTATATCGTTTGCAATAAACATATTTTTACTGCTGAGTTTTTCAACAACGGGATGTCTGCCGTCTTTAACTGAAATTTTGTCACCGATATTCATTACGGGTTTAACATAGTTATTCTTCTCCGCAACATATGCAAGAGCCGTCAGAACATCGACAGATGCCACAATATCTGCCGTTTTCTGTATTCTTTCAATCTGATTTGAAACCGCATCTCTTATCTGACAGAACATTTCATATTCCATTTCAACGATACGGCTTTCAGATTCAACAATCTTATCTTCAATTTCCTTAATCTCTTCAGTTATGTATCGTTCGCAGTTAGCAAGTGTCTGCCGTCTTATAAAATGTTCAGGAACTTCACCTTTTTCCGCCTTACTCACTTCAAGATAATAGCCGAAAACTCTGTTATATCCCTCTTTGATTTTAAGTCCAGTGGTTTCTCTTTCACGGTTTATAATATCTCTTATCCACTGCTTACCGTTTTCTATAACCTCTCTCGTTTTGTCAATTTCTTCGTTATAGCCAGCCTTAATAAGCTTTCCCTCTCTGACAATCAGTGGGGCATCAGGATTTATGGAATTATCAATAAGCTCCTTTATATCTTCAAGTGTATCAAATTCGCTGTAAAGCTTACTTAAAATACCCGCCTTACAATCTTTCATAAGTTCCTTAACCGCAGGAAGTCTTTCAAAGGAAAATGCAATCCCCAACAAATCCTTACAGTTTGCACTTTTATAGGAAATTCTGGTTATTGTTCGCTCAATGTCATTTATTTCACGAAGTTTCTCCCTGATTTCCTCACGGACAACGGGATTTTTAACAAACTCTTCAACCGCATTGTGTCTGTTCTGAATGGTTCCGCAACTGATAAGAGGCATAGTTACCCACTTACGCATAAGACGGCTTCCCATAGATGTTACAGTCTTATTAAGAACACTTATAAGGCTCCCTTTCGCCTTTCTGTCACGCATTGTTTCAAGAAGTTCAAGGTTTTTCATACTATACAAATCAATGCCCATATATTTCCCGTCATCGATTATATCGAGCTCTTTTAAGTTTGTCGGCTCTGTTTTCTGAGTATTTTCAAGGTATGCAAGAAGAGCCCCCAGGCTTGCGGCACTATGTACTTTCCCGTCAATTTCGGATTTATAGTTTCCGCCCATAATATCCATAATTTTTTGCTGGGCAACCGAGAAAGTATACGCCTCATCATCAAAGGGAATGACATTACAGGAAAATCTGTCCCTGATTTTTGCAACAAGTTCTTCTCTTCCAAACGCGTTTGAGTTTGTTATAACCTCCGACGGCGAATATTTAACAAGCTCATTCAGGATAACAAGGTCTCCTGTATCGGGATTTTCAACTGTTGAAATTTCGCCTGTTGTTATATCAACAAAAGATATTCCAACACCGCCATCGTCTGCATAAAGAGAACACAGATAGTTATTTTTCTTATCATCAAGGGCTGAAGAATCAAGGATTGTTCCGGGAGTCACAATTCTTACAACATCACGGCGTACAATCCCCTTCGTTTCTGCCGGATTTTCAACCTGTTCACAGATTGCAACCTTTTTCCCGTTTTCAACAAGCTTAGCTATATACGAATCAACCGCATGGAAAGGAACCCCGCACATAGGGGCACGCTCCTCCTGACCGCATTCTCTGCCAGTCAGAGTTATTTCAAGAATTTGAGACGCTTCTTTTGCATCATCAAAAAACATCTCATAGAAATCCCCTAATCTATACATTAAGATGCAGTCTTTATATTCCTCTTTTATCTGGAAATACTGCTTCATCATAGGAGTATACTCGTTCATTCAAACCTTCCTTTCTGCGGTTATAAATCAAATCTTAGTGGCAACCTGAACAAGATGAACAGTTTCCGCCACAGCCCTCGCTCTGGTCCTCACCGTTTATATAATAAGCCAAAACGCCGTTTACTCTCTTAACAAGAGCGTCATACGCCTTATTTGCCTCAATATATGCAGAAATAACTGCGTTTTCTGCAAGCTTTTTAAATTCGTCCTGCATAAGTTTCTGGAACGCCTCAAGTTCTTCCTTTGTCGGTTCTTTCGCCTGAAGCTTTGCCATTTCCTCCTGACGGAGTTCACCGTATTTTGCCATTATTTCAGATGCTTCCATATCGTTTCTGAGTGCATCTGCTGATTCTGTTGCGTTCTTTCTTTCTTCACTTTCAGCAATAAGCTTTCCTAACGCTTCCGCTGCTTCCATAATTGTATTTGCCATAATAATCTCCATTCCGCCGCTCTGCGTCGGCACAAATAGTAATAAATTTTCTCTTATCCGCAGAGCAAGGAATGATAAGAGATTATTTCGTCCATGTGCATTTCCGAGCATTTCTGCGAGGAAAATTTTGCACGGACAATAAAAATCTGCCGGAGGCTTAACGGGAAAGGAACTTTTACGTTAAGCTCCTCCTATAAAACCTCTCCGCTTAAGGACCAGGTCTGTGTTTTTGTTATTTTAACATCTATGATTTTTCCAATCATATCTGCATTTCCTTTAAAGTTTACAATTTTTCCGCCGTCTGTTCTTCCACTCATATATTCAGGGTTAGTCTTACTCTCTCCCTCAACAAGCACCTTTTCAATTCTGCCCAGATACTCGTCATTCTTCTCTTTGGAAATTCTGTTCTGCACCTCTAACAGACGATCAAAATTCTTATGCTTTTCTTCATCCGTGAGGCAATCCTCCATAACTGCCGCAGGAGTTCCGCCACGCTTTGAATATATGAATGAGAAAATAGTGTCATATCTTACCTTTTCCAAAGCATCAATAGTTTCCGCAAAATCCTCATTGGTCTCACCCGGAAATCCAACAATAATGTCCGTTGTCAGCACAATATCAGGCATTTTCTCACGGACTTTTCTGACAATTTCAAGATACTGTTCTTTAGTGTATCTTCTGTTCATTTTCTCAAGAATTCGGCTCGAACCGCACTGAATCGGCAAATGAAGTTGTTTACAGATTTTGTCTTCCCTTGCCATAACCTCAATGAGCTCGTCGGATATATCTTTCGGGTGAGAAGTCATAAACCTTACTCTTTCAATTCCGTCAATTTTGCAGACCTCACTCAAAAGATATGCAAAGCTTGTCCCGTCTTTAAAATCGTTGCCGTATGAGTTTACATTCTGACCAAGAAGCATAACCTCTTTATACCCCTCGCTTGCAACCTCTCTGACCTCATTTAATACTGCTTCAACCTTACGGCTTCGCTCTCTGCCTCTGACATAAGGCACTATGCAATATGTACAGAAATTATTGCAACCATACATAATCGGAACCTTCGCAAGAGGCGGAGCTTCACGCTTATAAGAAATTTCCTCACAGATTGCCCCGTCAGAATTTTCTATATCGAAAACTCTGTTTTTTTCCATTGCGTTAAACAAAATCTCAGGAAATCTGTAAAGAGCGTGAGTTCCGAAAATCATATCAACATAAGGATAGCGTTTTTTAACATTCTCTGCAATTTTCTCCTGCTGAACCATACATCCGCAAACGCCCAGCAAAACGCCCTCTCTTTTTCGCTTGATATTTTTAATTGCACCAATGTTTCCATAGACACGCATTTCTGCATTTTCACGAACAGCACAGGTGTTATAAATAATCAAATCAGCAATTTCTTTGTCCTCACAAAAATCAAAGCCCATATCCGAAAGCATACCGCATATTTTCTCACTGTCATTGAAATTCTGAGCACACCCATATGTTTCAATAAAAGCAATCGGTTTCTTTTCTTTTTTGGAATTTATATCAAAAATTCTGCTTATAAAATCTTTTTGACGAAGTATTTCCGCCTTACTGATTTCAGCCAAATAAATCACTCCATTCTATCCTTATTATTATACACTTTTTAACAGGATTTTTCAATATGTTTTTTCAAATTTGTATCAGTTATTTTCTGTAATAACTCGGCGTATTTCCCGTTATCCGTTTAAACACGGTTTTGTCTAAGTTTTCAGATGCTATATAATACAGAAAAGGCTTTCCAAAAGGAAAGCCTTTTCTGTATATTTATTATATTACTTTTTCTTTTCAACACGAGCAAGGTTGATTGCGTATACAATGAAAGCAAGTGCAACATATGCAACAACGCCGTATTCAACAAACTTGGCATCTCTTGCTAAATCAAGATTCGCAAGAAAATCTATACCGCTCCAATACTCACCTTTTGCAAAGAGTGCTCTTGAAATCGGGAGTCTCATATCATAAGATAAGAAGAATGAAGCAAGGGATGAAACTGCGAAAAACACAGTATATCCTAACGATTTTTTAAAGAAATCAGCCTTTATTATTCCCCACACAACGGCACCCGCTGTCAACACTGCAAAAAGGACACCGAAAACGATACAATACTTGCTTGCAAAATCCAAAGCAAATGACATATAATGTCTCCTTGCAATTTCAAGAAGAAAAATTGCAACCACGCCATAAGTAAGAGTCAGCATAAACCCATTTGTAAGCTTTTCTGACACCGCCATTTTCTCTGCTCTTTTCACTCTTTTATCCACATTTCCTGTCTTTGGAACTGATACCTTCACTTTTTCATTCCTCCTATATTTCGTCTTTCTCATACATAATTATTGGAACAATAGCACTAGCCACCGTTTCCGTTCTCAGGATTCTCTCCCCAAGTCCGATTTGGTTTACACCATTATTTTTCGCAAGTTCTGCTTCTTTATCCGAAAAACCGCCCTCAGGACCAATAACAACCCCAATCGTTTCTCCGTCAAAGCTTTTAAGCAACGATTTAAGTCCTTTTTCTCCCTCGTGGCCCAAAACCTCATAGGGCATAACTGCCAAATCAAGCATCTTCATCATTTCAAGGGCTTTGCCAAAGTCAACGGGTTCCAAAACCTTCGGAATAAAACTTCTTCCGCATTGTTTTGCCGCTTCAACTGAAACCTTGTTCCACCGTTTCGCTTTCTCCGCACGGGATTTTCCGTCAAGGCGGACAACACACCGTTCCATTTCAACCGGGATTATTTCATAAGCACCAAGCTCGACAACTTTCTGGATAATGGTTTCCATTTTCCCTGATTTCGGAATGCCCTGAAAAACGCTAACCTTAATCCGAGGCTCCGAAGAAGAAAACTCCTCCGAAACAACTGTGGCGAGACACTCTTTCGGACTTATCGCTTCAAGCTTTGAAAGATACTCTTTCCCTGTTCCGTCAAAGACAATTATCTCGTCTCCGACCGACATACGAAGCACTTTAGTAATATGCCCGGCGTCTTCAATAATCCGGATTTTGCCGTCACTTATGTTTATCGGCTCGGTAAAAAACCGCCGCATAATTTCACCTCTTGAAACAACATATATAAATAGTATACCATTTCAATCGAAATAATGCAATAGCCAATTTGAAATTTTTTTAAATTTCTTCATATTTCGCCAACTATTTACAAATAATCGCGCTCCATTCGTTTCTGACACGAACATTTTTACATAAAAGTCCTGCATTTTCAAGTGCTTCCTTAACCTCCGTCTGTCGTTCGTTTATAATTCCCGAACAAATAAATGTTGCTCCATCCTTCATAAAGCCTCTTATAAACGGAGCGAGGGAAATTATTACATCGGATACAATATTCGCAACAACAATTTCATACCCTCCGCCGATTTTCTCTCTTAGTTCAGTATCGGAAGTTATATCGCCTGCATAGCCTGTCATTTTCTCCTCGCTCAATTTATTAAGCTTAAGATTAGAAAACGCAACCTCAACCGCCTTATCATCAATATCTACGGCAACAGCTTTCTCTGCACCCAAAAGAAGAGCGATTACAGACAGAATCCCTGACCCGCATCCTAAATCGAGAATTTTATCGCCGTCTTTAACAACTTTCTCGATTTCCTCGATACACATTTGTGTGCTTTCGTGAGAGCCTGTTCCAAAGCTCATGCCCGGATTTATTGTGAATACTGTACGGTTTTCAGGATTATCAAGATTCTCCTGCTCCCACTCGGGAACAATCAAAACCCTCTCCCCAAGCGGAAGTGGATGGAAATATTTCTTCCAGTTTTCAGACCAATCCTCATCCTTAACATTTGTTACCATAACATCAAGGTTTCCGTATTCACCGTCTGCATCACCTTTTTTAAGTGTTTCCGCCATATTTCTGACAGCAACAAGAGTTTCCGCCCCAACAGCATCATCACTCAGATAAAGTGTTATGGAAGATTCAGCCTCTTTAAGTTTTTCCAGTTCTTCATCCACATAATCCCAGTATTTTCTGTTATTTTCAAGAAACTGTGCAAAATCATCCTTATCGCTTATGATTATCCCGCTTATTCCCAAATCATAAAGGAGACCTGTCAGCGGCTCAATCCCCTCAGCCGTTGTTGTTATTTTAACCTCTATCCATTCCATCCTATTCCCTCTTTTCCATTAAACCGAAAATTCCGCCATAGAACTATGACGGATTTTCATTTTACTTAAATATATCTTTAACCGTATCGAAAAAGGTTTTCTTTTTGTTATACTTTCCAGTTCCGACACTTTCGCCAAACTTAACAAGAAGTTCTTTTTGTTCCTTATTAAGACCCTTAGGAGTTTCCACGATTATTTTAACATACATATCGCCTCTTGCTCCACCGCCATAAAGTTTCGGAACACCTCTGCCTCTCAATCGGAACACAGTTCCCGACTGAGTTCCCTCAGGAATATTATACGAAACTTTTTCGTCTATTGTCGGAACTTCAACCTCTCCACCAAGTGCCGCTTCAACAAATGTAACAGGGAAGTCACAGAGTATATCAAAGCCTTGTCTTGTGAAAATTCTGTGGTTTCTTACAGAAACAGTAATCAAAAGGTCGCCGTTTGGTCCACCGTTTTTACCGGCATTTCCTTGTTCTCTGACAGGAAGAGTCTGCCCGTCATTGATACCTGCAGGGATTTTAACCTTAACCTTTACAGTTTTAAGTGTTTCACCCTTACCGCCGCAGTTCTGACAAGGGGAGGTTATAACCTTACCCGTTCCACCACACTTGCTACACGGACGAACGCTCTGCATCTGTCCGAACATAGTATTCTGAACAGTTCTGACCTGACCTGTTCCGCCACAGTTACCGCACTTTGCAGGACTGCTGCCCTTAGCCGCTCCGCTTCCGTTACACTCAGAGCATTTCTCACGGCGTCTTACGCTCACCTCAATTTCCTTACCGAAGCAAGCCTCTTCAAAGGTCAGTTCAACTCTTATATGAACATCATCGCCCTGTTTCGGAGCATTAGGATTTCGTCTTGAGCCGCCACCGAAACCGCCGCCGAACATATCGAATATATCCTCAAAGCCACCAAATCCGCCGAAACCGCCAAATCCGCTTCCGCCACCGCCATAACCCGCATTGGGGTCAACTCCGGCGTGGCCAAACTGGTCATATCTCTGGCGTTTCTGGTCATCACTCAAAACCTCATAGGCTTCGGATGCCTCCTTAAACTTTTCCTCAGCTTCCTTGGCTTTATCTCCGGGATTAAGGTCCGGATGATATTTTTTTGCAAGCTTTCTATACGCTTTTTTCAGTTCATCAGCGCTTGCACCTCTGTCGACGCCAAGCACCTCATAATAATCTCTTTTATCAGCCAATTATTTCACCCACCAAATTACACGCAATATGTCCGCCCCGATAAAAGGGCGAACATACTGCACCTATGCCATATTATTTATTTTCGTCGTCAACAACAGTATATTCAGCATCAACAACATTGTCGTCTCCGCCTGTCGGGTTTTCTCCTGCCGCCTGCTGAGCCTGCTGTGCCTGCTCATAAAGTTTCTGAGAAATACCGTAGAATTTCTGTGTTACTGCATCAAGCTGAGCTTTAACCGCTTCTGTATCAAAGTCATCTGTCTTAATCAATTCCTTAAGCTTATCAACTTCTGCCACAATACCGCTCTTTTCATCTTCTGTAACCTTGTCGCCAAGTTCTGTAAGAGTCTTTTCTGTCTGATAAATCATATTATCAGCACTGTTCTTGATTTCAACCTTTTCCTTATTCTTCTTATCTTCAGCCGCAAACTGTTCAGCTTCCTTAACTGCCTTTTCGATATCCTCGTCGGAAAGGTTTGTGCTTGATGTTATTGTAACATCCTGTGAGTTACCTGTTCCCAAGTCCTTAGCTGTAACATGAACGATACCGTTTGCGTCAATATCGAATGTAACCTCAATCTGCGGAACACCGCGTGGTGCCGGTGGAATATTATTAAGACTGAATCTGCCGAGAGTCTTATTATATGCCGCCATTTCGCGTTCACCCTGAAGAACATGAACTTCAACACTTGTCTGGCTGTCTGCCGCAGTTGAGAATATCTGACTCTTATTTGTCGGGATTGTTGTGTTTCTGTCAATAATTTTTGTGAACACGCCACCCATTGTTTCAATACCAAGAGAAAGCGGAGTTACATCGAGAAGAACCAGGTCTTCAACTTCACCTGTTAAAACACCGCCCTGGATACAAGCACCGAGAGCAACACATTCGTCTGGGTTAATACCCTTGTGAGCTTCTTTACCGATAAGCTTTTTAACTGCTTCCTGAACTGCAGGGATTCTTGAAGAACCACCAACGAGCAATACTTTATCAATTTCGCTTACACTAACACCTGCGTCCTCGATAGCTTTCTTTGTAGGAATAAGTGATTTTTCAACAAGGTCAGCTGTAAGTTCA
The DNA here is from genome assembly GCA_045646365.1 of Clostridia bacterium. GTDB lineage: Bacteria > Bacillota > Clostridia > Monoglobales > Monoglobaceae > SIG454. The sequence goes on along the minus strand of JAZRKP010000076.1, from coordinate 8,281 downwards.
TCAAATTTCTGTCTTGTAATAGTAATATCAAGGTGTTTTGGACCTGTTGCATCAGCAGTGATAAACGGAAGATTTACATTTGAAGTCATAACGCCTGAAAGTTCAATCTTCGCCTTTTCAGCAGCTTCCTTAAGTCTCTGGAGAGCCATCTTATCCTGCTTTAAGTCAATACCGTTTTCCTTCTTAAATTCTTCAGCGAGGTAGTCAATAAGCTTCTGGTCAAAATCATCACCACCAAGACGGTTGTTACCATTTGTTGCAAGAACTTCAAATACGCCGTCGCCGATTTCAAGGATAGATACATCGAATGTACCACCGCCAAGGTCATAAACCATAATCTTCTGGTCTGTATCCTTATCAAGACCGTAAGCGAGGGCTGCAGCTGTTGGTTCGTTGATGATTCTCTTAACCTCAAGGCCTGCGATTTTACCTGCATCCTTTGTAGCCTGACGCTGTGCATCACTGAAATATGCAGGAACTGTTATAACCGCTTCTGTAACCTTTTCACCAAGATAGCTTTCGGCGTCTGCCTTAAGTTTCTGGAGAATCATAGCAGAGATTTCCTGTGGTGTATATTTTTTATCGTCAATATCAACTTTATAATCGCTACCCATTTCTCTCTTGATTGAGATTATTGTTCTGTCAGGGTTTGTAATTGCCTGTCTTTTAGCAACCTGACCTACAAGTCTTTCGCCTGTCTTTGTAAATGCAACAACAGATGGTGTTGTTCTCGCACCCTCAGGGTTAGCAATAACGGTTGGCTCTCCGCCTTCCATAACTGCAACACAAGAGTTTGTTGTTCCTAAGTCAATTCCTATAATTTTTCCCATAATAAAAAATCCTTTCTATAAATAAAAATAAATAATAAACTAATTTGAAACTTTAACCATTGAATGGCGGACCACTTTACTATCTTTATACATATAGCCCTTCATAAATTCTTCACTTATTATGTTTTCGCCAAATTCTTCGTTTTCATCGTGCATAATCGCATTATGCTTTTCAGGGTCAAACTCCTGTCCAACTGCCAGAATCGCCTCAACACCGATTTCAGAAAGTGCATCAGTAAACTGCTTATCAATCATTTTAACCCCATCCGCAATAGCCGTTGCCTCCGCTCCGTCCATTGTCTGGATTGCTCTTTCCAATGTATCCTTAACAAGCAAAAGCTTTTCAACAGCAGTGCAAACACCCATTGAGAAAAGTTCTTCCTTTTCCTTAGCGGTTCTCTTTTTGAAATTATCAAATTCCGCCGCAGTCCGCATCACCTTATCTTTAAGTGCTGCAATCTCAGCTTCAAGCTGTTCTTCACGGCTTGGCTCAACTTCAACTTGTTCCGCATTTTCTGCCGTATCTTCCGCAGAAGTTTCTGTTTCAACAGTTTCTTCAACTATCTGCTCTTTTTCTTCTGTTACATCTTTTTTAGACATTTACTCTTCTCCTTTTTCTCCCGATTCAAGCAACCTTTTTATCGGCTCTTCTCCGTCTCCGAATTTATCTCCCAAAGCATTACTGAGCAGCTTTGCAAAATACTCAAGAGCCGACATAATTTTGGAATAATCCATTCTCGCAGGGCCGATAACTCCGATAACTCCGCAAAGTTTATCCGAAACCTTATATGGAGCTAAAATAACACTGTTTGTCTGAAGTTCTTTAACAGGAACTTCGTCTCCAATCATTACCTTCATCTCGCCATTAGCAGGAATTTCGGAAATAAGCTGCATAAGATTTTCCTTATTTTCAACTGCCGCAAAGATTTCCTTAACCCTGTCGATATTGTTATATTCAGGGAATGAAAAAATCGTGGACAATCCTTCAACAAAAATCTGCTTTGTATCAATCTCAGAAACCGCCTCGTGGACAAGCTCCAAAACTGATGTTAAAATTTCAGGGTTTCTTCCGACTGCACTCTGCACCTTCATTACATTTTTAAGGCTGATTTCAGACACCGTAAGTCCTGTCAAATTCTCATTCAGGATTTCATTAAGCGATTTAATAAATTCCTCATTAACATTAGTTTTAAGTCTTAAAAGCTTATTTTTAATAATTCCCGACCTGTCAGAAATTATAATCATAACAGTATTCTCGTCAACCGCAACCGCCTTTATATTCTTGACAAGACCCGTTTCCGCCGTTGGCAAAACACCTATAACGGGAAGTCCTGCAAGATTAGAAAAAGCACCTGCCACACCTTTTACGATTTTATCAAGCTCTTTAACTTTAAGCCCAACCGCCTCACGAAGCTTTTCGATTTCATTTGCAGTCATTTCGTATTTCTGCATAAGATTATCTACATATAATCTGTATCCGAGGGTTGACGGCACGCGTCCTGCCGAGGTGTGAGGCTGAACCAGAAGTCCCATTTCCTCAAGGTCACCCATTTCATTACGAATGGTTGCAGCGCTTAGATTAAGGTCCGACTTTTTAGAAATACTTCTTGACCCGACAGGCTCCGCCGTATTGATATAATCCTCAACAACCGCCTGAAGAATAACTTTTTTTCTATCATCCAAAGCCAACCTTATCACCCTCTCTTTTTTGTTAGCACTCAACGAATAAGAGTGCTAAAAGCATATTTATACTATAGCACCCTTTTCCATTTTTGTCAATAGTTTTTATTATTTTTTACACGAAATCGGATAAAATATTATTACTTACATAAAGAAACTGTGGTTTAATAAATATATTCCCGTTTTTCCGCTCCATAACACCCATCTTAATATATTTCCCGATTTGTTCGCTGTAAATATCAAACAAATCATTTCCGAAAACTTTTTTGAAATGTGCCTCATTGATACCATCTGCCATACGAAGTCCCAGGAAAACAAACTCACTCATCTTCTCCTTTTCGCTGACCTCCAAACATTCCTCAATGGCATCTCCGCCGTTTAAGATACTTGAAATATACTCTTTAATATTTGAAATTTTTGAAAACCGCTTATTATCATAAAAAGAATGTGCCCCTGCACCAATCCCGATATACTCTTCCATTTGCCAGTATTTCGTGTTATGTTTTGAAATTTTACCATTCCTCGAAAAGTTTGAGATTTCGTACCTTTTATAGCCTTTTCCCTCTAAAAAGTCGACCACAAAATCATACATATCCGCACTATCATCATCACTCGGAAGATTTAGTTTCATTTCAGAGAAAGGTGTGCCATCCTCAATTTTAAGGCAATAACCAGAGATATGTTCACTCCCGAACTTCACCGCTTTCTCCAAAGTTCCACTCAAGCCCTCAATGGTTTGGTCGGGAAGACCGAACATTATATCAAGAGAGATATTATCAAAGCCTGCAAGCCGTGCATTTTTAAAACTTTCCTCAAAATCCGCAAAGTTATGAACTCTGCCAAGCATCTTAAGTTCATCATCATTCGCACTCTGGAGTCCCATACTTATTCTGCTTACTCCCGCTTTCTTTAAATTTTCAAAGTCAGAAAGAGTTACTGTTCCGGGGTTACACTCCACAGTTATTTCGCAATTTTCCGTTCTGTTTTTAATACTTTCAATAAGCTTTGTCAGATAATAATTTGGCGGAACTGTTGGCGTTCCTCCGCCGATATATATTGTGTCAAATGTTATATTTTCAATCCTCTGAATTTCCCTGCCAAGACACTTAAAATAATCTTCGTATAAATCACCGCAGTTACTATACGAATTAAAATCACAATATTTACATTTTTTCACACAAAACGGGATATGGATATAAAGACCTGTCATATTTATTTTCCCTTTATATAATACTAAAAGAGAGCAGCAGTCACTATGACCGCTGCCTCTCATTTGAATTTTAAAGCTGATTAGTGAACAACGATAACTGTTGCGATGAACATACCCGTTGCATTACTTCCTGTAACTGTAACTTTTGAATCTGTTCCGATTGCAGAAAGTTTAATATTTGAGCCTGTTGAGCTCTTTATGATTTTTGTTGAGTTTGTTACACCAACTGTAACATCTGTTGAGCCAACCTTAACCATTAAGAGATTATGTCCTGTCTGAACTGTTGTAACAACACCTTCGATGCTATTAGAAGAAACAGCTTTTGTTGTTTCGATCTTTGTAAGCTTTGTGCTTTCAGCCTTGAACTTAACAGCACTGCCCGGTCTTAAATCATAAACAGTTCCCTCAGTTCCGTCAACCATAATCGTTGCGTCTGTTCCAACTGTATATTCAACCTCACCATTATCATTTGAAACAACAATAAATGTTCCGCTTGTTGAATGAGTTATAGACTTAATGTTTCCGGAAGAATTCTGAGATTCGCTTCCTGCACTGATTTTTGTAACTTTACCGTATGTGAGTTTAAGTGTGAGGTTATCTCCTGCAACAAGGTCAAAAAGATTTGAAGTTGCACCGTTTCTTGTAACGGATACGCCCTCTACGCTACATTCATAAGTAGTTTTTTCACCCTTTGTATTTGAGAGTGTAATTGTCGGAACCTGTGCATCAAGGTTTTTGCTCACAAGTGTTCCGAGAGCTGAGTCGCTCTTTTCAAGGGTCTGGATTTTAGTAACTATACCGTCTTCGTCAAGTGTAAGCTCAACATACTGATTGCTCTTAAGCTTACCAAATGTATCCGTTGCGCCTGCAATAAGAACTTTTGCATCTTCGTCAACATCATAAGTTGTTCTCTTTGAAGTATCTTCTGTATCAGAGATAACAATTTCTCTGCCGTTTGCACCTGATGTTGCAGAAACAACAAGACCTCTTATCGGCTTATCTTCTTCCTCAGGACTGCTTGCTTCAAGCATAGAAACCTTATTTCTTACAATAGTAACAACTGCACTCATACCATCTTTAAGCTCAGATAAAGCAGCATTTTCGCCATCAAGCTTTATAATTGTATCGCCGTCAACTTCATAATCTGTATTTTTAACAGTAACAGTTTCGCCGAATGTGTCAACCTTGGAAATTGTTCCGCTTACGGTTTTAACATCAAGAACATCAATAAGGCTTGAAAGCATTTTAGCCATCTGACCTCTTGTTACGCTTTCATTTGGTCCGAAAATCGGGTCGCCGTATGAATCAACACCCATACCTTCCATAATTTTAGCATCTCTTACATATTCAACATAAGGTCTTGCCTCAGATGGAATCTGCGCTGTATCAGAATAAGAAGAAGAAATAAACACGCTGTTTTTAACCTCTTCATCTGCACCTAAAAGCTTTGTCAAAAGCATAGCACACTGATATCTTAAAAGAGACTTGCTCTTATTTGCATCAGAAATATAAGTATCAAGGTCTGATGAATCTATAACGCCTCTGTATAAGAGGTAAGAAACTTCCTTCTTATAGTCGCTCTTATATTTTGATAAAGTGCTTGAATATGCAGCAACAGCGTTATCAACGGTAGCCTTATTTTCAGAATCATCAACTCCGAGCATTCTTGCAAGAAGAATTAAAGATTCTGTATTTGTAACAGTTTTATTAGGTTTAAAGGTTCCATCATCGTACCCCTTAATGTATCCTTTTTTAACCATAGCATTAACATATGTTTCTGCCCAATGCCCTTTTATATCAGGGAAATCAGCCGCACTGACACTTAAAGATGCCGCCAGAACAGTAACACCAACAACCCCGCAAATCAATTTTTTCAATTTCATTGGAATTCCTCCTTAGATTATCTTTTTCACAAATTTCATTTCCTATGAAAAAATTTATTTCCTTTAATAATAGTTTAGCATAATGAAATTCAAATTTCAACAGTTATTTTAAATTTTTTTGTAAATTTTTTTCTAAATGTGGTAAAAACTTATAGTTTTAAATTCTTCCGCAGGTACAAAATAGTTTTGTAAACCAAAAAATCTGATTTTAGGAGGAATAAATTATGTTAAAGAGAATCCTTTCCTTTGCAATAGTTTTATCAATAACTTTTGCAACCGGAATAGGCGTTTACGGAACAGAAACAGAGTTTACCCTCCCTGTCTCCGGCGAGCTTTCAGGCGATGCCGGTTCAGGAGGAACTGTTACGGGCATTGGCCAGACGCCGAAAAGTAACTATTCACAAACACAAGACGGCTCCATGCGGAGTATAACTGAAAATCCATCAACAACTGACAACAGTATGCCAATCGTTGAGGAAAATGCAACCAAGCACAACAAAATGATGAACGAGCAGTTAAGTTCTTCTGTTGCTCCATCCAAATACCAGTCTGCAAGGGTAGCTGCAGCACCCGATATTGCAGGAACAAAATTTGAGGAAGCTGCAGAAGTCCTCGGTGCTCTTGGCATTATGGTTGGTGATAAGGGAACAGGAAATTTCCGCCCTGAAGACGACATCAAGCGTTCTGAAATGGCAAAGGTTGCCGTTTTTTCAAGTGGGCTTGAAGATGTTGCAAACAACTCAAATTCTGCATCAAGATTCCCTGATGTATCCTCAAAGCACTGGGCTTTAGGCGCTATAAATGTTGCAGACAGTCAGGGAATGGTTATCGGTGATACAAAAGGTAATTTCCGTCCTGACGACACCGTTTCATTCCAGGAAGCCGTAACAATCATTGTCCGTGCTATGGGATATGAGCCTGTTGCACAGAGCAACGGTGGATTCCCTGGCGGTTATATGTATGTTGCATCAACAAACCAGCTTTTAAAGGGCATAACATCAAATGCAAAATCTGCCGCATCCCGTGGAGATATTGCTCAGCTCGTATTCAACGCCCTTACTGCTAACCTTATGGAGCAGACAGGCTACGGCACAAACATCAGCTATGAGGTTGTTGACAAGACTCTTCTTTACGACAAGCTCAATGTCGAAAAGGGCTATGGTCAGATAACAGGAACAAGTGAAACAACTCTTAACGGTGGAAATACTGTCGCTGAGGACAGAATCCAGATTAACAACGAAGTATTTATCGAAGGAACATCAAGTGCTAAACAGCTTTTAGGACACAATGTTGTTTACTACGCAAGAATTGATGCAACAACAGACGAAAAAACAGTCATCGTTGTCCGCAGTCAGGCAAGCAAAAACAACACATTAACACTCAATTCAGATGATATAAGTGAAACAGGCGGAACAACTGCTGATGGAATCAGCATAACTTATTTAACAGAGAATATGTCTAATCCAAAAGTAGTTACGACAATTCCAAACCCTGTATTTATCTATAATGGAAAATACGATACTCAGGTAACACCTGAAAACCTCAAAATCAATTCAGGAAACCTCGTTCTTTTAGACACAGATGTAAACAATGTTTATGACATCGTTTTTGTAAACGAATTTACAAATATTGTTGTTGACACAGTTTCAACTGTTACAGGACGAGTAACTGACAAATACAACGGCACATCTATTGTTTTAGACCCTGAAGAAGAAACAGTTCAGTATACACTCTTTAAAGATGGTAACGAAATAGAAACCTCTGACCTTGAGGAATGGAATGTAATTTCTTATACAACAAGCCGTGACAAAGAGCTTATAAGAGGTTATGTAACTGACGAAAGCATTTCTGGAACAGTAACACAGATAACATCCAGCGGAGCAATCAGACTTAATGATGAAACAACTTCATATAAGGTTGCAAAAAGCTATCCGAACGAAATCAAAATCCGAGACACAGGCAGATTCTATTTTGACTATGAAGGAAAAATTGCCGCAGTTGATAAATCCGACACAAGTGCTGACACAACTGCCGCAAGAGAGCAATACGGCTATTTGGTTAACGCCGCAGAAACAGGTACACTTGACACAGATGTTCAGTTTAAGATATTCACAGAAAACGGAAAGACTGAAGTTTACGGAAGTGCTAACAGAATCCGTCTTAACGGAACTTACGGCGTAACCCCGACAGAAGTTTTAGGAGCACTTGCTCCAAACGGAACAGTTGCTCCTCAGCTTGTAACATTCAGAACAAACGCTGATGACAAAGTCACAACAATCAATACAGCTTTTGACAACACAGCAACAGGTGCACCAAACCCTGACAAGTTCACACTCAACATCTCAAAAGAAGGTATGATTTATAAGTCAGCATCAGGAAAGCTTGACGATGTTACAGTTAATGCAAAGACAATTATATTTGATATTCCGGCAAATGCAGGAACAGACACAGACAAGTTCGCAATCAGAAATAAGTCAATGTTCACAAACGACGGCTCTTATGATGTTAAGATTTACGACCTTGCAGAAAGCTATACAGCAGGTATAATCGTCGTAACAAACTCAACAGGAATTGCCGCCGCAGAGGCTCCGATTGTTTTAGTTGACGAGCTTGCTGAGGCTCAGAACGAAGAGTATGAAGCAATAGATGTTTTATATGGTCTCTCCAACGGTAAAAAT
>JAZRKP010000075.1:0-253193 GCA_045646365.1 Clostridia bacterium | reverse complement strand
GGTGCGGCTGATATCGGCGTTGCAGGCAAGGATATTCTTCTTGAATACAGCCCCGATGTTTACGAGCTTGCAGACCTTCATATGGGCAAGTGCCGAATGGCTGTTGCAGGCAAAAAAGACTTCAGGGATGACCGCACAAGAACTCTCAAGGTTGCCACCAAATTCCCTAATATCGCAAAGAGTTACTACTCTTCCATCAGCCGCGAAATCGACATTATAAAGCTTAACGGTTCCATCGAAATCGCTCCTATTTTAGGACTTTCCGATGTTATTGTTGACATAGTCGAAACAGGCACAACCCTTAAGGAAAACAATCTGACTGTCCGCGAGACAATCGTTCCTATCAGTGCAAGACTTATCTCAAACAAGGCAAGCTTTAAATTTAAAAACGAGCAGATTGAACAGGTTATGAAGAAGCTTATTACGGAGGTTGAAAATGATTAAGATACTCAAATACGGCGAAGTTGAAAATAAAGATATTTTTGCAAGAGTTGTTCCGAAAGTTGATGTTTCGGGAATTGTTGCAGACATAATTTATGATGTCAGAAAAAACGGCGACAGTGCCTTATATAAATACTGTGAAAAATTTGACGGAGCAAAGCTTTCTTCCCTCCTTGTTTCAAAAGAGGAAATCGACGAGGCTTTAACTCTTGTTGAGCCACAGTTTCTTGAAATTCTTAAAAAAGCAGAGGCTAATATCCGTAAATTCCACGAAAAGCAAAAGCGTAACAGCTTTATAATAAACGACGAAAACGGAATTGTTATGGGTCAGAAAGTTATCCCCGTGGACCGTGCAGGTCTTTATGTTCCCGGTGGTACGGCGGCGTATCCGTCAACAGTTTTAATGGATAGCGTTCCTGCAAAAATTGCGGGGGTGGGCGAAATTGTTATGGTTACACCTCCGGGAAAAGACGGAAAAATCAACCCTGTTATTTTAGCTGCGGCACACATTGGCGGAGTTGACAAGATTTTTAAGCTTGGCGGAGCACAAGCCGTTGCGGCTTTGGCATACGGAACAGAATCCGTTCCGAAAGTTGACAAGATTGTTGGCCCTGGTAACGCATTTGTTGCTGAGGCGAAAAAACAGGTTTACGGAACAGTTTCAATCGATATGATTGCAGGACCGAGTGAAATACTTGTTGTTGCAGACGGAAAATCAAATCCGTCACACATTGCGGCTGACCTCTTATCTCAGGCAGAACACGATAAAATGGCGAGTGCCGTTCTGGTTACTGATTCAATGGAACTTGCAAAAGCTGTTCAAGAGGAAATCGAGAAACAACTTCCGCTTTTATCCCGTAAGGAAATCGCAAGAATTTCAATCGACGAAAATGGAAAAATAATTGTTGCCGACAATCTTATGGCGGCAATTGAGATTTCAAACGAGATTGCCCCTGAACATCTTGAGCTTTGCGTTGATAATCCATTTGATTATCTTGACGCAATCCGCCACGCAGGCTCAATATTTATGGGAAGAAACTGTCCTGAAGCTTTGGGTGACTACTTTGCAGGACCAAACCACACTCTCCCAACCAGCGGAACAGCTAAATTCTCAAGCCCCTTATCCGTTGACGATTTTGTTAAAAAGACACAGTATACTTACTACACAAAAGATGCACTTTCCCGTGTTGCAAGAGATGTTGAATTTTTTGCCAACAAAGAAGGTCTGACGGCTCACGCAAAAAGTGCAGTTATACGAATTGAGGAATAAAAATGAGTAGATTTTTCAGCAGTAAATATAAAAACTTGACACCCTATACTCCGGGTGAACAACCAAAAGACACCAAATATATTAAGCTTAACACAAACGAGTCCCCTTATCCACCGTCTGAAAAGGCAATAAATTATTCATCAGATGTGGCGAAGCTTCTTAACCTTTATCCAGACCCTACCTGTATGGCTCTTCACGAAGCCTTTGCGAAAACTGTTGGTGTTGAAACAGATATGGTTCTTGCAACAAACGGCTCTGACGAAATTTTAAACTTTGCTTTTATGGCGTTTTGTGACGAAAATTGCGGTGCAGTTTTCCCAAATATAACATATGGATTCTATTCCGTTTTTGCTGAGCTTAACCACATTCCATACGAGGAAATTCCTCTTAAGGACGACTTTACCATAGATGTAGATGACTATATCGGCAAGAATAAAACAATTTTTATTGCAAACCCCAACGCTCCAACGGGAATTCCCCTCTCTCTTTCTCAGATTGAGGAAATCTTAAAGGGAAATCCTGATAATATCGTTGTAATTGATGAGGCGTATGTTGATTTTGGTAACGAAAGTGCCATTTCACTCATTCCGAAATACGATAACCTTTTAGTCACACAGACCTTCTCAAAATCAAGGTCTATGGCAGGGGCAAGGCTTGGTTTTGGTATTGCATCAAAGACGATTATTGCAGACCTTAATACTGTTAAATACTCCACAAATCCATATAACATAAACAAGATGACAATGGCGGCAGGACTGGGTATTTTAGAGGACAATGACTATACATTAAACAACTGCGAAGAAATTATCAAAACCCGTGAATATACTTCAGATGCCCTTTCTTCCCTCGGTTTTGTTATGACACCGTCAACCGCTAACTTCATTTTCGCCAAGCACCCCGATATAAGCGGTGAAAAAATCTATTCTGAACTTAAAAAGAGCGGCATTTTAGTAAGACACTTTGACAAAAACGAGATAAAAGAGTATAATCGTATTACAATCGGAACAAAAGAGCAAATGGAGGCTCTTATTTCGGCATTAAAAACCATTTTGGAGGAAAATTAAATGAGAACTTCAGATATAAACAGAAAAACTATGGAAACTGATATTTCCTTAAAGCTTAACCTTGACGGGAGCGGGGAAAGTAAAATCAACAGCGGATGCGGATTTTTGGACCATATGCTGACTCTTTTTGCAAAGCACAGCAGATTCAATCTTGAAATCACCTGCAAAGGCGACACCTTTGTTGATTACCACCACACAGTTGAGGACATCGGCATCTGTCTTGGTCAGGCATTTTCCGAGGCACTTGGCGACAAAAAGGGAATTATCCGCTACGGAAACACAATTCTTCCTATGGACGAGGCCCTCATTCTTTCCGCCGTTGATATATCAGGCAGAAGTTATCTGTCATACGGTCTTGAAATTCCATGCCCGAAGGTTGGGGATTTTGACACGGAGCTTTGCGAAGAGTTCTGGCTTGCTTTTACTCGTTCAGCCTCTCTTACGCTCCATATAAAACAGCTTGACGGAAAAAATTCTCACCACATAATCGAGGGAACTTTTAAATCCGTTGCAAGAACTCTTAAAACTGCGGTTTCCGTTGACAAGGATTTTGCCGACGAGATTCCGTCAACAAAAGGAGTGCTTTAAATGATTGCTATTATTGATTACGGTGTTGGAAACCTCTTCTCTCTCAAAAGCTCCTTTGATGCTATCGGAGCTGAAACAGTCGTTACGGGAGATGCGGATGTTATAAAAAAAGCCGACAAAATTATTCTTCCCGGAGTTGGCGCTTTTGAAGACGCTATAAAAAAACTCCGTTTGACAGGCCTTGACAAAGTTATTATTGAAGAGGCAGAAAACGGCAAACCTCTTATGGGAATTTGTTTGGGAATGCAACTTCTTCTCGATAAGAGCTTTGAATACGGCAAGCACGAGGGACTTGGACTTATTTCAGGTGAAATCCGCTCCATAAGCGAGGTTATTCCCGCCGATTATAAGATACCGCATATTGGCTGGAACGCTCTTAATTTCACGGATAAAGAATGTAAGATTTTCAGATTTATCAAAAACGGTGATTTCGTTTATTTCGTTCATTCTTATTACGGTGTGGACTGCGACGAAAATACTGTTGCAACTGCAGAATACGGCGCACCTCTTACTGCCGCAGTTGCAAAGGGGAATGTTTACGGATGTCAGTTCCACCCCGAAAAGAGCGGTGAGGTCGGACTTAACATTCTCCGTGGATTCTGTGAAGACTAAACATAAAAAGGAGTTACGAAATGAATATATTCCCTGCGATTGATTTATATAATCATAAAGCTGTCCGCCTTTTCAAAGGTGACTATGAACAAATGACGATTTACAGCGATAACCCTGCAGAAATCGCACTTGACTTTAAAAATCAGGGTGCAACACATATCCATATTGTTGACCTTGAGGGTGCAAAAAGTGGCGAAACACCTAATCTTGATACTGTTAAAAGTATAATTGATGCATCAGGACTTTTTACCGAAATTGGCGGAGGAATCCGCACTATGGAGGTTATCGACAAATACATAGGAATTGGGGCGAGCCGTGTTATTTTAGGTACTGCCGCAGTTTCCGACGAGGCTTTCTTAATTGAAGCTGTTAAAAAATACGGTGACAAAATTGCGGTTGGGGTTGACATAAAAGACGGATTCGTTGCTATTAAAGGCTGGACCGAAAAATCCCAATATGATTGTTTCAGTTTCTGTGAAAAGATGCAGAAAATCGGTGTTAAAACCATTATCTGTACCGATATTTCCAAAGACGGAGCAATGCAAGGCACAAACCACGAATTATACAAAGAGCTTTCCGAAAAGTTTGATATGCAGCTTATTGCATCGGGCGGTGTTTCCTCTCTTGAAGATGTTAAAAAACTTAACACCCTCGGTATTTACGGTGCAATTATCGGAAAGGCTTATTACACAGGTGCTATTTCAATCAAAGAGGCTGTTGAGGTGACGAAATGATTACTAAACGAATTATCCCTTGTCTTGATGTTAAAAACGGCAGAGTTGTTAAGGGTGTGAACTTTCTCGGCTTATCCGATGTTTCTTCCCCTACTGAGCTTGCTAAATTTTATAGTGACAATGGTGCAGACGAGCTTGTTTTCTATGACATTACAGCATCAGCAGAAGGCAGAGCACTTTTTACTGATATTTTGTGCGAGGTTGCAAAAACAATTTTTATTCCGCTCACAGTAGGCGGAGGCATCAACAAAGTTTCCGACTTTGACCGTGTTTTAAAATGCGGTGCCGATAAAGTAAGCGTAAACTCAGGAGCTATAAAAAATCCGAATCTTATATATGAGGCGGCAAAGCTTTATGGTGACCAGTGTGTTGTTATTTCCGCTGATGTTAAGCGTGTTGACGGAGTTTTCAGGGTTTTCGCTAAAGGCGGAAGAGAAAACACAGGTCTTGAGGCTATCGAATGGATTAAAAAATGTGTTGGACTTGGTGCAGGCGAGGTTGTTTTAAACTCAATCGATACAGACGGTGTTAAAAACGGTTTTGATTTGGAGATGCTTGATGCCGTTTCAAATGCAGTTAATGTGCCCGTTATCGCATCAGGCGGAGCCGGATGTATTGACGACTTCACCAAGCTTTTTAAAACCCTCCCAAAGGTTGATGCTGGGCTTGCCGCATCCATCTTCCATTTTGGCGAGGTTAGTATTGCCGATTTAAAGCAATCTCTTAAAAACGAAAATATTCCTGTAAGAATTTAAAGGAGAATTACTATGATTAACATTGATGAATTAAAATTTGACGAAAAAGGTCTTATCCCTGCCATAGTTGTTGACAGTATAACAAAAAAGGTCCTTACTTTAGCATATATGAACAGAGAAAGCCTTGAAATTTCTATGGAAAAGGGGTTGACCTGTTTCTACAGCCGTTCCCGTCAGGAGCTTTGGCTTAAAGGTGAAACAAGCGGAAATTATCAGCATATCGTTTCTATTACCGCCGATTGCGACAATGACGCTTTGGTTGTTACTGTTGAAAAAGACGGCCCTGCCTGCCATACAGGTACGGACTCCTGCTTTACAAAGCCTGTCTGGGAAAGCGACGAACTTTCCGAGTTCTCTTTAGAAAGCCTGATGAAACTTATCGAGGGCAGAAAAACCGATAAAAAAGAAGGCTCATACACAACCTATCTTTTTGAAAAGGGTATTGATAAAATACTGAAAAAGGTTGGCGAGGAATGTACTGAGGTTATAATCGGAGCAAAGAGCGATGACAAGAAAGAAACCGTTTATGAAATAGCAGACCTTTGCTATCATGTTATGGTTTTAATGATTGAAATGGGAATTTCTCTTGAAGATATTCACCGTGAGCTTGCCTCCCGTCATGTTATCGACCATAAAATTAAGCAGGAGAAAATGACAAAGTAAAATTTTATCCGTAAACAGAAAAAAAGTTGTTGACAAATAGTTTTATTTGTGGTATCATATAACGGTAACCGCTCATTAAAGGTTTTGAAAAAGCATTTTGCTTACCTCACTTGGCGAGTCTTGGGTAATAGGAGGGATTACGAATTATGTACGCAGTTATCGAAACAGGCGGAAAACAGTATAAAGTTGCTGAAGGCGATTTTATCTTTGTTGAAAAGCTTGAAGTTGAAGAAGGCGCTACTGTTGAAATCGATAAGGTTTTAGCTGTTGGCGGTGAAGAAGTTAAAATCGGTGCTCCTTATGTTGAAGGTGCAAAGGTTGAGGCTGTTGCTGTTAAGAATGGTAAAGCTAAGAAGATTCTTGTTTACAAGTATAAGCCTAAAAAGGGTTATCACAAGAAACAGGGTCACAGACAGCCTTACACAAAGCTTGAAATCAAAGCTATTAAGGCTTAATTAAATCAGATTGTTATTTATGAGATAGAGAGGTGAATTTCTATGGCACATAAGAAAGGTGTCGGCAGTACAAAAAACGGCCGTGATTCCGAGGCTAAAAGACTTGGTGTTAAAAAAGGTGACGGTCAGCATGTTTTAGCCGGTAATATTATTGTTAGACAGCGTGGTACAAAAATTCATCCGGGACTCAATGTTGGCAAAGGTAGCGATGATACATTGTTTGCATTGATTAACGGTAGCGTTAAGTTTGAACGCAAGGGCAAGGATAAGAAACAGGTTAGTGTTTACGAGATTGCTCAATAATATGACTTTTAAGGTGTGCCCTTTTGGGTGCACCTTTTGATTTTAAATTGAAAAGGAGATGATTTGTAATGTTTCGTGATACATCTACTATTTTCATTCAGGCGGGAAACGGCGGAAACGGTGCTGTTACTTTCCATCGTGAAAAATATGTTGCTGCAGGCGGTCCCGACGGCGGAGACGGCGGAAACGGCGGAAATGTTGTTGCGGTTGCCGACAAAAATGTCAGCACTTTAATTGATTTCCGTTACAAGAAAAAGTATGCCGCTCAGGACGGCGGAAACGGTCGTGACGGTCGTCGAAGCGGAAAAAACGGCGAGGACCTTTTCATTAAATTCCCTTGCGGAACAATTATCCGTGACAAGGAAAGCGGAAAGGTTATCTGCGACCTTAAAAATGACGGAGACAGTTTTATAATCGCAAAAGGCGGTAGCGGCGGTTGGGGTAACTCCCACTTTGCAACTTCAACAAGACAGACTCCGAAGTTTGCAAAGGCAGGTATGCCGGGTGATGCAAGAGAGATTACTCTTGAGCTTAAGCTTATTGCTGATGTTGGTCTTTTGGGATTTCCGAATGTTGGTAAGTCAACATTTTTGTCTATCGTTAGTGACGCCCGTCCCAAGATTGCCAATTACCATTTTACAACTCTTGAACCAAACTTAGGGGTTGTTAATATGGGTGACGGAAGCTTTGTTATAGCCGATATTCCGGGAATTATCGAAGGTGCCCACGAGGGTGTTGGACTTGGCCACGAATTTCTCCGCCATGTTGAGAGAACAAAGGTCCTCCTCCATTTTGTCGATGTTTCAGGCATTGAGGGCAGAGACCCGTTAGACGATTTCAGAACCATAAATGCAGAGCTTTTTGAATATAGTGAAAAGCTTGCCCAAAAACCTCAGATTGTTGTTGCGAACAAGGCTGATATTCCAACCTTTAACGATAACTTTGAGGCTTTCAAAGAAGAAATTGAGGGAATGGGCTATAAGGTTTTTGCAATTTCGGGAGCGACTAAAATGGGCGTTGCCGAGGTCTTGAACGAAGCATACTATCTTCTCTCAACCATTCCCGAAGAAGTCGAAGAATACGAAATGTTTGACTTTGACGAATTTAAGCAGACCGATATGGACAAAATCGAAATCATTGTTGAGGACGGAATTTATTTTGTTGAGGGACTTAGAGTTAAAAATCTTGTTGAGTCCACAAATTTTGACGATTATGAATCTCTTCAGTATTTCCAGAGAGCGCTCCGCAAATACGGCGTTATCGATAAGCTTGAAGAAGCAGGAATTAACGAGGGCGACCTTGTTAATATTTATGACTTTGAATTTGATTATGTAAGATAACTTTTTAAAAATGGTGTAAAAACATAGTTTTTACACCATTTTCTTATTTTCATAAATATTTTTTCATATGTGTTATTGCATTTTTCTCAAGTCTTGACACCTGTGCCTGTGAAATACCTATTTCTTCCGCTATTTCCATTTGTGTTTTCCCATTGAAAAAGCGTAGAGAAATAATATTTTGTTCCCTCTGTGGCAATTTCTTTATTGCTTCACTCAGCGAAATATCATCAATCCACTTTTCGTCGGTATTTTTTTCGTCCTTGACCTGATCCATAACATAAACTGCATCTCCGCCGTCGTGATAGACAGGCTCATTCAACGAAACAGGGTCCATAATAGCATCTAGTGCCATATCTACCTCCTCCGTCTTAACATTAAGTTCCTTTGCAATTTCTGCATTTGTTGGCTCTTTACCATTTTCCGAAATAAGCCTTTCACGAACTGCCAGAGCCTTATATGCAATATCCCTTAAACTCCTGCTTACTCTCAAGGCATTATTATCCCTCAAATACCGTCTGATTTCCCCTATTATCATCGGCACGGCATATGTCGAAAACTTTACTCCGTGGGATGTGTCAAAGTTATCAAGTGCCTTTATAAGCCCAATACAACCGATTTGAAAGAGGTCATCTGCATTCTCACCTCTGTTATTGAATTTCTGCAATACACTTAATACAAGCCGTAAATTTCCGTAAATAAACTCTTGTCTTGCAAGCTTGTCCCCTTGCTTGATTCTAACAAATAACTCCTGTTTCCGTTTTTCCGACAGATTAGGCAACTTCGATGTGTTGACTCCGCAAATCTCAACTTTGTTTATTATCACAAATTCGGTCTCCTTACTGATATTTTTCAATTACATTATTGGTTGGTTTGTGATAAATTATACAATATTTGAATAATATAGTAGGGGGTATTTTTATGGGAATTTGTAGTGTTAATGATATAAGAAATAAGGAAGTTATAAATATAAAAACCGGAGCAAGGCTTGGATTTCCCTCCGACATTGAAATTGATATTGAAACAGGGAATCTTGTTTCCATTGTTGTTCCGGGGAACTACCGTATAATGGGACTTTTCGGCAAGGATTCAGACATAATTATAAAATGGGAACATATCAAGACCATTGGTGATGATTTAATAATAATTGAAATGGAATAAAAAATCCCCATAAAGGGGATTTTTTATTCGTTATTTTTCTCTATATTTGTTTTCTCTGATTTTGCATCAAGGACTGCAAAGCTTACGATTATTATAAGCACAACCGCAAAGACAAGAATAAGTCCGCTCATTGCATTTCTCAGAAACATAACCAATGCTGTCAGACAAAGGATTGCCGTCAGTGTATACAAAATCGTAACAGTTTGTCTCTGGCTGAATCCCATATCCAGAAGTCTATGATGAAGATGTCCTCTGTCGGGAGACATTATTGAGCGACCTGTTACAAGTCTTCTCACTATTGCGAAGATTGTATCAAATATCGGAAGTCCCAAAACCAAAATTGGCATTGCAAAAGATATAACGGTATAGGTTTTCATTAGTCCCTGGACAGATATGCAGGCAAGCATATATCCTAAAAACATTGAACCCGTATCGCCCATAAAAATCTTTGCAGGATTAAAATTATATGGTAAAAAGCCAAATCCTGCCCCGGCAAGCGCCGCAGTTATTATGGCAAGATTGAGATTGTCTGTGAACATAATCAAAATCAGCAAGCTTAAAGATGCGATAGTGGAAATCCCTGCCGCAAGTCCGTCAAGACCATCGGTTAAATTAACCGCATTGGTAACGCCTGCTATCCAGATTATTGTTATCGGAATTGAGAGCCAGCCAAATGTTATATATTCGTTAGTGAACGGGTTTTCGATATACTTAATTTCAACCCCAAACACCAAAACTATAACCGCCGCAACGATTTGCATTAACAGTTTGAGTTTTGCAGGAAGGCTATATTTATCGTCGATTACGCCTGTAATAACGATAACCATTGCTCCGAGTAAAATTCCAATTATAGGCTCATCAATATCGCAAAAACAAAGAACGCTTATCAAAAAACCATAGAATATTGCCAGACCGCCGATAAGCGGAATTGGTTTTTTATGGACTCTTCTTTCGTCTTTTGGCACATCTATCGCCTTGATTTTCTTAGCAATTCCGATAACAACGGGGGTTGCCGCAAAGGAAATCAAAAAAGCAACAACCATAGCAAGGACGACAAAAAGAATTTGTGGATTAGTTACTGATAACATAATTTCGCCTCCTGTTACGGCTGAATAAATCCAACCTTACGATTAACCTTGCTTACTGTTTTATTGGCAACATAAGCCGCTCTTTCCGCACCGCTTCTGTATATCTTTTCAAGATAATCCTTGTTTTTGATATAGTCCTTATATTTTTCCTGAATCGGTCCAAGCACAGACACAACCGACTCAGCAACCGCCATTTTAAAGTCGCCATAGCCTTTTCCGTCGAACTCAACTTCGATTTCGTCCATAGTTTTCCCTGTCATTGCGCTGTAAATACTCATCAGATTTTCAACGCCTTCCTTGCCTTCCCCTCTCTTAACGCAAGCGTCACTGTCAGTAACCGCTCTTTTAATCTTATTAACAATTCTGTCAAGGGGGTCAAGCATAAGGATATACGAGTTTTCGTTGGGATCAGACTTTGACATTTTCTGCAAAGGATTCTGAAGACTCATAATCTTCGCCCCAACCTTTGGAATATACGGTTCAGGCACTTTAAATGTATCACTGTATGTATGATTAAATCTTGTCGCAAGGTCACGGGTAAGTTCAAGATGCTGTTTCTGGTCTTTTCCGATTGGAACAAGGTCCGCCTGATAGAGCAGAATATCTGCTGCCATAAGGCTTGGGTAGGTAAAAAGACCTGCATTTATATTATCCGCGTGTTTGCTTGATTTATCCTTAAACTGTGTCATTCTTGAAAGTTCGCCAAAGTATGTGAAGCAATCAAGTACCCAGCCGAGCTGAGAATGGGCAGGGACATGGGACTGGAAGAAAATCGGGTCCTTTTCCCCGTCAAGACCGCTGGCGAGAAACAATGCCAAAAGGTCAAGGCTGTTCTTTCTCAAATCCTTTGGCTCTTGCTTAACTGTTATAGAATGCAAATCAGCTATCATATAAAAGCACTCATACTGATCCTCTTTCTGAAGCTCAACAAAATTTCGGAGCGCCCCCACATAATTCCCGAGAGTCAACACCCCTGTTGGCTGAATTGCACTTAAAATTCTTTTCTTTGATTCAATATTTTCCATTGTTTACTCCTCAGAATCAATCTAAAATTTCGTGAAGCACCTTACCAAGCGCCTCAATACCGCACTTAATATCGTCCTCACTTGCCGTTGAATAGTTAAGACGGAATGTATTCGACGGTGCTTTATCATCAATCATTGTTGTTGAGCCCGGAACAAACGCAACCCCGCTCTCTAAAGCCTTTGCCATAACCGCTTTCGCATCATACCCCTCAGGCATTGTGCAGAACAAGAACAAACCGCCCTCAGGGTTTGTGTGTTTAACACTTTCAGGGAAGAACTTATCAATACACTCAATCATAAGCTTACATTTTCTTCCGTAACATTCACGGAGTTTTGCGATATGCTCATCGATTGAATATTTAGTAACAAAATTATATGCAACCATCTGAGAAAGCACATTTGTATGCACATCTTCAACCTGCTTACAGATAATCATTCTTTCCATAAGTTCTTTATTTGCACAAGTGAAACCAAGACGGAGACCCGGTGCAAGAATTTTGGAGAATGAGCCAAGGTATACAACTCTGCCCTCTTTATCCATTGACTTCATTGTTGGAACTTCTTCACCTGTAAAACGCAAGTCGCCGTATGGGTTATCTTCAAATATGATAAAGTCATATTTTGAGGCAAGTTCTAAAACTTTTTTTCGCTTTTCCAAAGACATTGTTATGCCTGACGGATTCTGGAATGTTGCAATAGTATAAAGAATTTTTATATTCTTATGGCTCTTAAGCAATTCCTCAAGCTTTTCTGTGTCAATCCCATCGTTTTCAACAGGAACGCCGTAAAGTTCTGCATTGTTAGAACGATACGCATTTAAGCCGCCAATAAAGCTTGGTTCTTCACAAACCACGCCGTCACCGGGGTTTAAAAGAGACTTTGCCGCAAGGTCGATACCCTGCTGTCCGCCACTGACAATTACAGTTTCATCATTCTCAGAGCCAATCCCCTGATTTTTGAGTCTGTCCTTAACCCAGTTACGGAGGGGGAGATACCCCTCTGTTATTCCGTACTGAAGTGCAGTTTTTCCGTCGTTTAGGAGAATTTCTGCCGCAATATCCGAAAGCTCCTTTGTCGGGAACAAATTCGGGTCAGGTGCTCCGCCTGCAAAAGAGATAATTCCAGGTTTTGCAAGAAGTTTAAATATTTCACGGATTGCAGAAGCTTCAAGATGGGCAACCTTATCCGAGAATTTAGATTTCATATCCATTATCATCAAGTCCTTTATTTTAATTTTTCAATACCCTTTTTAATACGGCTGATTGTTTCGTCTTTGCCAAGAATATAAGCAATTTCAACGCCGCCGCCCGGGGTAAACGCCTTACCGGAAACTGCAACACGGAGTGGCCAGAGAACAATTCCGTTCTTAACTTCCATCTTTGCAACAAGTTCCATTAAAGCGTCGTGGAGATTATCAAATGTCCAATCTTCTATTCCCTCAATGACAGGCAGGATATTTTCAAGAGAAACAAGTGAATTTTCCGGATTTGTCTTCATTTTCTTATGGGTATACATTTCGATGTCATATTCAGGAAGTTCATCGAAAAAGTCAACCTGTTCAGGAATGTCGCTCAGCTTTTCGCATCGTTTCTGCAAGAGAGCGGAAACCTCAGCTAAATCAATAGCAGGATTTTCAATAACACCCTTATACCACGGGAGAGCTTTTTCGTGGAAAGCTTCTGCTGAAAGTTCTCTTATATATTCGCCGTTAAGCCAAGCAAGTTTATTTTCGTCAAAGATTGCAGGAGATTTACTGATTCCCTTAACATCAAAGATTTCGATAAGCTCATCAATAGTATACTTCTCTCTGTCGCCACCCGGAGACCAACCCAAAAGGGCGATATAGTTCACGATAGCTTCCTTAAGATAACCCTTTTTGATAAAATCTTCGTAAGACGCATCGCCGTCTCGTTTTGAGAGCTTTTTCTGTGCATCTCTCATAACCGGAGAAACATGGATATATGTTGGAATATCCCAACCAAACGCCTCATAGAGAAGATTATATTTTGGTGTTGAGGAAAGGTATTCCGAGCCTCTTATGATATGAGTTACATTCATCAAATGGTCATCTATAACATTTGCAAAGTTATATGTCGGGAGACCGTCCGCCTTAAGAAGAACATTATCGTCAAGGATTGCATTCTCAACGGAAATCTCGCCAAAAACCTCGTCCTTAAATGTTGTTTTACCGTATTTCGGCATTTTCTGTCTGATAACATATGGCTCACCTGCATCAAGCTTTGCCTGAACTTCTTCCTTTGTAAGTCTTGAGCAGAGTCCGTCATATTTCGTCGGAACTTTTGCCGCTTCCTGCTTTTCACGGAGGTCGTCAAGCCTTTCCTTACTACAGAAACAGTAGTAAGCGTGACCCAGTTCAACAAGCTTTTCCGCATATTCTTTATATATGTTTCTTCTTTCGCTCTGGATATACGGACCGTATTCACCGCCGATATCCGGACCTTCATCGTGGATAAGACCTGTGTCTTTCATTGTGCGATAGATAACATCTGTTGCACCCTCAACAAGACGCTCCTGGTCAGTATCCTCAATTCTCAAAATAAACTTACCGCCTTTTGATCTTGTCAAAAGATAGGTATAGAGTGCTGTTCTTAAATTACCGATATGCATATAACCCGTTGGGCTTGGTGCAAATCTTGTTCTTACTTCATTGCTCATTTTATAAAACCTTCCTTTTTATCTATAATATTTCGGAGCTATTCCGCATTTCTGACTACGCCTATGTATGGCAGGTTTCTATACTGTTCCGCCACATCAAGTCCGTATCCAACCACAAACTCATCAGGAATTTCAAAGCCGAGATAGTCGATTTTAATATCAACTTTTCTTCTGCTTGGCTTACTGAGACAGGAACAAAGCTTAACTGTTTTTGCCCCTCTCGCACGGAGAATTTCCATAACCTTGTCCATAGTTATTCCCGTGTCAATTATATCCTCAACGACAATAACATTTTCCCCTGTTAAGTCACGGTCAACATCTCTTGAGATTTTAACAACACCTGTTGTCTGTGTTCCAGCACCATAGCTTGACGCTTCAAGGAAATAAACTTCTGCCTGAAGATTGATTTTCTTAACCAAATCGGAAAGGAACATAAAAGAGCCTTTTAAAACTCCGATAATAACAACCCGTTCCCCTGCAAAGTCTCTGTTAATTCTCTCTGCAAGTTCACTAACCTTCTTTTCGATTTCCTCACAAGAAAGTAATACATCAATTTTATCAGCTGTTACCATAATAAACCACCCACGCTTTCGTAGAATTTTTATCAACTTTATATTTTTCGCTTACTCTGCCTCCGACGATTGCAATAACCTCATCGCCCTGACAAATAAGCGGTATATCATCCCGTTTATCACGGGGGATTTTCATATCTATAAATATATTCTTAAGTTTCTTGCTCCGCCCGTCAGAATAGACAACCATCTTATCGCCTTTTCTTCGGTTTCGCAGATACACTGCTTTGTCTATTTTATCTTCGTCTATGAGAATGTCGCCAGGGGTTTTCTTATACTCACCTAAAACAACTCTCTTAACAAACACCGTTCCGTCTCTGCCCTCGATTTTATAACCGTTTCCAGGCTCAATCTCTGTTATATAGTCATTTTCAAACGCCATCGCCTGATTCATTTCCATATGATTTTCGTTACGGAACTCAAGCCACCCATACATAACTCTGACAGTAAGACCCTTTGAGAAGTTCAGCGACGCTCCCGTGTCCTTATTTTTAAGGGAGAGAATATCCCGAATATGCTTTTTCTCAAGATAAAAGTCCTCACCCATAGCCTCTTTCGCCGCCGCCATTATAAGACGGGCCTCAATCGCCCTGTCAACCATACTGATTGACTCTATATGAAGAACCACAGGCTTTCTGTTCGGCATTGGACTTCCAAGCCGTTTAAAAAGCCGTCTTGCGTAAGAATTTATAAACTCACTGTCAGCGGTAGCACTTTCTGATAAATTCACAAGACTTTCCGTTATATTGGGGTTAAAATTCTCCCTCAGATAAGGCAAAAGTTCATTTCTGACTTTATTCCTTGTGTAGTTATTATCAAGATTTGTACTGTCGGTGCAATATTCGAGGGAATTTTCTCTGCAATACGCCTCAATTTCGGCACGGCTCACCTTAAGGAGCGGTCTTATAACTCCGTCTTCACGGACAAATTTAACTCCTGAC
This sequence comes from Clostridia bacterium, assembly GCA_045646365.1. Classification (GTDB taxonomy): domain Bacteria; phylum Bacillota; class Clostridia; order Monoglobales; family Monoglobaceae; genus SIG454. The sequence goes on along the minus strand of JAZRKP010000075.1, from coordinate 237,508 downwards.
AAGCCATCAATTCCTGTACCTCTTATAATACGCATCAAAACAGTCTCTGCCGCATCGTCCTTATTATGGGCGGTAGCAACAGTTTTCTGTCCGTCCTTTTTGCAAATTTCTTCAAAAAAGGCGTATCTTTCTTTTCTGCCCGCTTCCTCAACGGTTATTCCCTCTGTTTCGGCAATCTCAACGGCTTTTATATGCTTACAATAAAAGCCAATACCCAGTTTTTCGCAAAATGCACGGGAAAACTCCTCGTCTCTTGTTGCTTCTTCACCTCTTATGCCGTGATTTAAGTGTGCTGCGGAAACTTTAAACTTAAGCTCCTGAGCCAGACAACTTAAAATATGGGTAAGGCACACGGAATCCGCTCCGCCCGACAAGGCAACCAAAACCTTATCGCCTTTTTCAATCATTTCATATTCTTTAATTGTATTTTTAACTTTTTCTCTGACATTAAGACTAATGTTCACGATCTCCACTCCAGTTGGAAAATTTGAAAAATTCGCCGAGATATGTTAAGAACTCATCCCCGACCTCACCGTTTCTGTGCTTTGCAAAGATACATTTTGTTTTATTAGGTTCTTCCGCTTCGGGGTTATAATACCCTTCTCTCGACAAGAACATAATGAGGTCAGCGTCCTGCTCAATCGAACCTGATTCACGGATATCGCTGAGTCTTGGCTCTTTATTATCACGCTTGTCCACTTCACGGTTAAGCTGAGACAGAGCGATAATCGGAATATCCAAATCTTTCGCAAGAATTTTCATAGCTCTTGAAATTTCGGAAATCGCCTGTTGTCTGTCAGGATTCTTTGAATTCATAAGCTGGATATAGTCGATAACCACAAGTCCAAGACCTTTTTCTGCCTTGAGTCTTCTGCATCTTGCACTTATATCCGTCATTGTTGCGCCTGATGAATCATCAATATAAATCTCAGCCGTAGAAAGTGCGTCAACTGCACTTCCCACCTTATCCCAGTCATCATTTTTAAGGTCGCCCTTTTTAATCTTTTCAGAGCTTACCATAGCCTCACTTGCGAGCATTCTGTTTGCAAGCTGAACACCGGGCATTTCCAGATTGAAGATAAGAACCGGAACACCTTTTTTAACTGCAACATTCTGTGCAATATTAAGGGCAAATGTTGTTTTACCCATACCAGGTCTTGCCGCTATAATGATAAGTTCGGAGCCGTGAAGTCCGGCTGTTCTTTTATCAATATCAATAAATCCCGTCGGGATACCCGTAACATCACTTTTATTTTCAGACAGTTCTGAAAGCATTTCAACACTTTCGCCGATAAACTTTCTGATATGAACAGGACCCTTCGCCTCACGGTTTTGGGAAATGTTCATAATATTCTGTTCAGCAACGCCGATTATATCCTCAATTTCACCCTCAGCCTTATAGCATTTATCCGCTATATCCTCAGAGGTTTTTATAAGACGGCGAAGCAGGGCATTATCCTTAACAATCTTAGCGTAATGCTTGATATTTTTCGTTGTCGGGACAAAGTTTGCCACTTCAACGATAAAATCCATACCGCCTATTTTCTCAAAAGTACCCCTTTGGATAAGGCTTTGTTTCAGTGTTACGATATCGATAGGCTTACTCATATTAAAGAGGTCAGACAAGGTTTCAAAAAGCTCCTTGTTTCTGCCTATATAAAAATCGTCACCTTTTAAAATCTCGATAGCATCAGGAATACAATCCTTATCAAGAAACATTGCACCGAGAACGGATTGCTCAGCTTCAAGACTAAACGGGACTGTTCTGACACTGTTTATATTTTCTTCCATTATTTATACCCCTTTTTTCAGGTGTTTAACTACGCTTCTGTAACTGTAACCTTAAAAGTACCGAAAATCTGCGGATAGAGCTGAACTTTAACCTCAGTTGTTCCGCAACTCTTTATTCCGTCAGGAAGGTCAATCTTTCTCTTATCAACCTTAATCCCCGTCTGTGTTTCAAGGGCAGTTGCAACATCCTTTGATGTTATTGAGCCGAAAAGTCTGCCACCGTTTCCTGCTTTTGCAGTAAGCTTAACCTCAACATCTTTAAGTCTGTCAGCAATATTTCTCGCTTTCTGCTCCTCCATATTTTTGTGGAACTGTTGTGCCTGATTTTTACCCTCAAGCTCGTTTAAAGCCTGTTTGCTTGCTTCAACAGCAAGTCCCTTTGGGAAAAGGAAATTTCTTGCATATCCGTCGCTGACATTTATTAAGTCACCTTTTTTACCCTGCGATTTTACATCCTGTTTCAAAATTACTTTCATATTTATTCCAATCCTTTCTTATTCGTTTGCCAAAACTTCGTCTATTGCCCAATGGAGTTTTTCTTCAGCCTCCTGGAGAGTCATATTTTCCATCTGTGCTCCTGCAAGGGTTATGTGACCGCCTCCGCCAAGCTTTTCCATTATGATCTGAACATTTATTTCGTCCAGTGACCTTGCGCTGATATAAATCATTTTACCCTTTTTAAGAAGAACGAACGCCGCCTCTATTCCTTTTATATCAAGAAGTTCGTCCGCCGACTGAGCACACATAACCTGTGCTTCACGGCTCTCATCGCTGACAAGAGAAATTGCGATATTATCACGATAAAATCTTGCCGCTCCGATTATTTTCGATTTCTTAATAAATATTTCTTTATCACATTTAAAGCTTCGTCTTATCTGTATTGTATCAACGCCAAGTCGCTTAAGATATGACGCCGCCTCAAAGGTTCTTACCCCTGCTTTATTAACAAAACCGTTGGTATCCATAAATATACCTGCATAAAGGGCCTCCGCTTCCTTTTTATCAAGAATCGGCGAATCCTGAATATACTGCATAATTTCCGTTACCATTTCACAGGTGGATGACGCATAGGCTTCGTGGTGCATAAGAACTGTGTTCTGTATACATTCCTCACTTCGTCTGTGGTGGTCAATTAACACGATATTATCAGTATGTCTTAAAATATCAGGACACTCAACCATAGACGGACGGTGGGTATCAACAACAATCACCAATGTATCTTTTTCAAGGCTGTTCATCGCCTGTTCATTAGTTATAAACGCTTCAACATAGTCCGTCTTGCGTTCAAATTCTGCAATAGTTTCCTTTGCATTAACCGTTTCCTTATCAACAATTATGAAAGCACGCTTATTCCTCCTTTTTGCAATCTTGAAAAGACCGATTGCGGCACCGATACTATCCATATCGCCTGCTCTGTGTCCCATAATAAGAACTTTCCCTGAATTATCAATGAGCCTTCTTAAAGCGTGGGCAACAACTCTTGCCTTAACCTTTGTTCTCTTCTCAACCTCACGGCTTTTTGCACCGAAGAAATTAAGAGATTCTCTGTCCTTTATAACGACCTGGTCTCCGCCTCTGCCCAATGCCATATCAAGGGCAAATCTTGCAAATTTATCGTTTTCTTTCGGGTCTATTCCGTGCTGACCTACGCCAATGCTGATAGTCACGGGAATTTTATTTTCCAGATTGATATTTTTAATTCTGTTAAGAATTTCAAACTTATCCTCTAATATTTTCTCAAATTTTCTCTGTTCAAAAACGACCAGAAACTTATCTCTTTCAAACTTTCTGAAAATACCATCACCCAGAGAAATCCAGTTTCCTATGTTCTGCTCGATTTCACCGAGGATTTTTCCGTGGTTTGAATCAGGAGTTTCCTTTAAAACCTCCTCATAGTTATCAATAACCACCAACGCCTCAACTGTCTTTTCCTCCTCACGGAGCCTTGCCAGAGTGTATTCATCAGTTTTATCAATCAGGTACAAAATCAGGAATTTATGCTTAGCATTTTTATCCTCTCTGCCTGTAACTTTCGCCTCAACCTCATATGTTGAACTGCCGATTTCGATAACTGAGCCGAATTCACCACGGCTTTCCACAAGCTTATTAACCTCAATCTGCGGAATAAGGCTTTGAATCCTGACACCGAAAATTTCCTTTCCGCCCATAAGCGATTTGAAATTCCCGTTATACCATTTTATCTCACCGTTTAAATCAATAATCACAACAGGAGCAGGGTATTTAACCAAAGAAACGCCCGTGGTATCACTCAAACAAAAGTCAAAATTCTCAAGATACGCTATAAAACCTTTTTTCTGTCCGAAGATAAGACAAAGTTCGACTGCAAGATACAAAAACGCTATAATCCCCGTATTTATAAACGAGCGATTCGGTGTGGCTCCGCCTGTAATCCAGACAGATAATATAACAAGCATAACAATACCCGTTCTGACTGCCCGCATATCAAAAAGTCGGTTCACCATACCCTGACGCTTTTTCAAACGCTTGCTTTTCACGCTTACTCACCTCTTCTGACTCTTCTGTAATCAATATAACTGTCAAACATACCGATAACAGAAAGCACTTGAATTACAATACTGTTAAAAAACAGCATCACAACAACATATATAAACCATCTGACAAATCCATATTTCAGCTTTCCTTTAAACTTATTTTCAATAAATGAAAATCCGCAAAACGCCAATATGGCATCAATGATAACCACAACATTATTAAGCACAACCGAAAAAGTTCCCTTTGCAACAAACAAAAGAATAATTGTTGTTACAATATACACATATGACATACTTCTTGGTGCACAATGGGAATCCAGATAAACATAGTCCCCCTTTTCACCGCCGAATTTTTTTGTCATAGAATTCAAAAGTGCAAGATGCACATAACCTACACCCATCACGAACACAATGATTATTGACGGAAATATCATTTTTGAAAACGCCACAACGGCATCAATCATTTCTTCCATATCTCCTGAGTCAATACCGCCATGTGTTTGAGTTATGTTTCCGACAATAAGCTTTGCCGAAGCACCGCCCTCATTGAATATGTCACCAATTCCAATGCCAAGCGCAACAGTTGACATATAAAGAGCAAAAACATATACTGCCAGAAATCCGATTACAACGCCTATAAGACGGGCATAATAATCGTTCTTTTTAAACATTGCACCTGAAACGATTCCGGGAATAATTCCCATTGCCGGAACAATAAGCATCCCCGGCTGAAAACCGCCCATCAGCATAGCAACAAACGCTGAAATAATCCCATTAACAACTGTCGCTCCGACTCCGCAATTCACTAAGCAATACGCCGAGAAAACAGAAGCCATAAGCATAAACAGTATGGAAAAAAACGGAATCATTCCTGACAGCAAAACAAGAAAAGCTGTCGAAACAATACATATAACCGAAATTGCAAATGATGTTTTCTTATTCATTTCATTCCTCCGCTTTATCAGAGTCCTCAACATCTCTTTCAAATATTTAACAATGTATTTTAAAGCCATTTTCTGCTTTAGGCATACACCATCCCATTATTATCCTCTTATTATATCAAAACTCTCCGTTTTTTTCAAGTGTTTTGAGGAAATAATATTAAATAAATAAATATAAAAAATTTTTAATAAAACTATTGACAAATTATAAATCTTATGGTAATATATTACCTGTTCGACATAAATATGGCGGTATAGCTCAGTTGGCTAGAGCATACGGTTCATACCCGTAGTGTCACTAGTTCGAATCTAGTTACCGCTACCAAAGACCCGCTTTGAAATATAAGCGGGTTGTTATTTGGCTCCTTGGTCAAGTGGTTAAGACTCCGCCCTCTCACGGCGGCTACAGGGGTTCGAATCCCCTAGGAGTCACCAAAAAGCATCGATGTAAGCGTCGATGCTTTTTTTCTATAAAAATCAGAGTTTTTCAAAATCACACGGAGGTAATATTATGGAATTTGAAAAAGTTATAAAAGACAGATATTCAGTCAGGAAATTCAAAGACACTCCTTTATCTGACGAGGTTATTAACCAAATACTCAATGCAGGCTACATCGCTCCGACAGGTTGTAATTTCCAGCCTCAGAGAATTCTCGTTTTAAATACAGAGGAGTCATTAACTAAGCTTAAATCCTGCACTAAATGTCACTTTGACGCACCTTGCGCTATGCTTATATGCTATAACAAAGACGAGTCCTGGGTAAGACCTTATGACGGAGCACTTTCCGCTCCTGTTGATGCCTCCATTGTTACAACACATCTTATGCTTGCCGCTCAAAATCTCGGTGTTGGAACTTGCTGGGTTATGCATTTCAACCCAGCTGCAATGAGAGAAACATTCAATATCCCTGAAAATATTATTCCTGAAGCACTTTTAGTTATGGGTTATCCACACGAGGATTCCATTCCAAATGAACGCCACGAGCAATTCCGCCCGTTAAACGAAATTGTTTTATATGACAGTTTTTAATACAACAAAAGCACGAAGATTCATTCGTGCTTTCAGACTGCCGAAAAACTTGCTCTACCGCAAGCAAAGATAATATAAAAGAAAAATTGCAGGGACAGACGATTTCGATTGTCCGCATAAAATAACATTAAAACGGCAAGGAAAACATCGAATTTTCCTTGCCGTTGCTTGCTTTTCACAAAATCGTTCTCTGGAGTACCATTGTACGCCGACGAAAACGATTTTGTGAAATATATCTGCGTTTTTAGACATCTGACTCAGCGTGTCGACTTTATCGACACGCTGAAAGCACGAAGATTCATTCGTGCTTTTGTTGTATTTTATTCTGCGAACTTTTCCGCCCACCTTACTGCACTTTCAACCCATTTTGCAATCTCTTTATTTTCGTGAACATCCAAACCGCCACTGGTAATCTCGTTAGCAAGAGCAATTCCATGTGGTGCATCAGGATAGACATGGAGTTCAAACTTTATTCCCTGTTTTGCAAGTGCATCTGCAAGAACAAGTGAATTTCTCACATCAACAACCTGATCATTAGATGTGTGCATCATATAAATCGGACAAGATTTCTCGCTTACACACTTTTCAATACTCGCCATTTCAAGTTGTTCCTGAGTTGGATTTTCCGTCATAAAGAGTCTTTTAAAGCTTCCCTCGTGTCTTATTTCACTACCCGAAATAACGGGATAAATAAGCATCGCACCGTTTGGTTTATTATAGCCATAAGGCATATCAATAGCATCATAAACTTCTTTTCTGTCCCACATTGTTGCAACAGACCCCGCAAGATGCCCACCCGCTGAAAATCCGACAACGAAAACCTTATCTGGATTGATATTATATTCTTCCGCATTGTCTCTTATATGCTTTATAGCCTTTGATGCCTGAATCAAATGGTTCGGAAACGGCTTTTCATTAACAGAATAATGAAGAACAAAAGCATTATAACCATAAGGCATAAACGCCATACCAATAGGCTCGCCCTCTCTGTCAGAGCATACATTTGAATATCCTCCGCCGGGGATAACCAAAATAGCATTTCTAACAAACTCCCTTGTTTTATCAGCAATATATATCTCAAGATATGCACTTTCATCTAATGGAATATTTTTATATATCATAACCAAATCCTCCTACACTCTTACTTTAACAACAAGCTTTTTAACCTCAGTTGCAGTCTCCCCATAAGTCATTCCAGGTTTATGAATATCGTTCGGGAAGAATACTGCAAAATCACCGCTTTTAGCAACAAGAGTGCTTGCTCCGTCTGTGTTTTCATAGAATGTAACATCTTTTTCACTGTTATAAGGAATCTTCTCTGTCGCATCTGAAATTTCTATGTTTTCCAGTTTCTCAATCCCCGACATAACCACTTGAATATCTATATAATTCTGATGCCCCTCAAACTTCGCAACATCAACCGCTTTCGATGTGTAGCTTGAGATAATGGCATAGAGATTTTTACCGTCAATTTCATACTTACCCTCAGCAAGATTTTCGTTTAACGCTTTGTCGATAAACGAAAAAGCTTCCTCGAATTTGTCATTTGCCTTGTAATAAAGTTCCTTGTTTTTCAAATTATCAAAAATCATTTATGTTTCCCCCGTTTATAATACTATTTTATTAATTTTTTCTATTTCTTCTTGTGTAAATACTGTGTTATCAAGCATTTTTATATTCTCCGTAATCTGTTCAGGTTTTGATGCCCCAACCAACACGCTTGTAACTCCTTCACGGCTATAAACCCACGAGAGTGCCATCTGAGCAAGGCTCTGTCCTCTTTCCATAGCCATTTCGTTAAGGCTCTTTATCTTTTGCATTTTTTCTTCCGTGAGCGATTTTTCGTTGAGGAACCGTCCGTCAGTTCTGACTCTGCTATCTGTCGGAATCCCCTTTAAATACCGCTCCGTCAAAAGACCCTGTTCAAGCGGACTGAAAATAATCATTCCTTTTTTCTCATCAATCGCAGTTTTGAGGATACCATTATTTTCAACTGTACGGTCAAAAATTGAGTATCTGTTCTGGTTGATTATAAACGGGCAATGAAGTTCATTTAAAATATCCGCCGCCTTTTTCATTGTCTCGCCGTCATAATTTGAAAGTCCGACATAAAGAGCCTTTCCACTTTTAACAATCCCGTCAAGTGCCCACATCGTTTCATAAAGCGGGGTGTCCTTATCCATTCTGTGATGATAAAAAATATCAACATAGTCAAGGTTCATTCGTTTAAGGCTCTGGTCAAGGCTTGAAACTAAGTATTTCTTACTACCGAAATCCCCGTAAGGACCTTCCCACATATAATATCCCGCCTTGGTACTTATAACCATTTGGTCACGATAATGCTTCATATTATCGTTTAATATCTTTCCAAAATTTGTTTCAGCACTTCCAGCCTTTGGCCCGTAGTTGTTAGCAAGGTCAAAATGTGTTATCCCGTTATCAAACGCCGTAAAACACATATTGCACATATTTTCATAATTATTTTTATCCCCGAAATTATGCCACAATCCCAAAGAAACGGCAGGAAGTTTAAGTCCACTTTCTCCACACTTATTGTATACCATTGAATCATATCTCTTTTCACTGGCATTGTAAATCATATTATCCCCCTCCAATATTTTCCATTTTCTTATTTCTAAATAAAAATAATTTTAATATAACTCAAAAGTTCGTCGGTTAGGTCTATAATTTTGCTATGTTATATTCCCCCTGAGCACAAATCTTGTACGCCTTTTATTATATTAAATTTAACCTGATATGTCAATTAAAATTTTCAATCAGGAAAACAAAAAAATCTCTTTAAAAATAGCAATAAATAACAAAAGAGCCGACCTTAATGGTCGGCTCAACTTATTTATCTTTTTTATTAGATAACACCCTGTGCCATCATAGCATCTGCAACCTTCTGGAAGCCTGCAATGTTAGCACCGGCAATGAGGTTACCCTCCATACCGTACTGCTTAGCAGCCTCGTTACAGCTATTGAAGATGTTAACCATAATTCCGTGGAGCTTTTCGTCAACTTCTTCTCTTGACCAAGAAAGACGCATACTGTTCTGGCTCATTTCAAGAGCAGAAACTGCAACACCGCCGGCATTAACAGCCTTTGACGGAGCAACAACAACGCCGTTATTTACAAAGTATTCAACTGCTTCTGCTGTTGTTGGCATATTAGAAACTTCGATATAGTATTTTGTTCCGTTTGCAACAATCTTCTTAGCGTCTTCAATCTGAACTTCGTTCTGAGTTGCGCAAGGAAGAGCAACATCAACCTTAACACCCCATGGCTTCTCGCCTGCAAAGAACTTAGCACCGAACTTATCAGCATAATCCTGAACCTTATCACGGCCGGAAGAACGCATTTCGAGCATATAAGCCGCTTTTTTTTCTGTTATACCGTCTTCGTCATATACATAACCGTCAGGACCGGAGATTGTTAAAACCTTACCGCCGAGCTGGTTAATCTTAAGAACAGCACCCCATGCAACATTACCAAAACCGGAAACTGCAAAAGTCTTACCTTTAATGCTTTCACCGTAGCTCTTTAAAACTTCGTCAGCGAAGTAAACAGCACCAAAGCCTGTTGCTTCAGGACGGATTAAGCTACCGCCGTAAGGAATACCCTTACCTGTTAAAACTGCATTTTCAAAGTTATTGCAGATTCTCTTATACTGACCGAAAAGGTAGCCGATTTCTCTTGCACCAACACCGATATCACCTGCCGGAACATCGATATGGGAACCGATATGACGGGAAAGCTCTGTCATAAAGCTCTGACAGAATCTCATAATTTCGCCATCGCTCTTACCTCTTGGGTCGAAGTCACTACCACCCTTACCGCCGCCGATTGGGAGGCTTGTAAGAGAGTTTTTAAATAACTGTTCAAAACCTAAGAACTTGATAATACCTATGTAAACTGACGGATGGAAACGGAGACCGCCCTTATATGGTCCGATTGCACTGTTGAACTGAACACGGAAACCACGGTTAACCTGAACCTTGCCGTTGTCATCAACCCACGGAACTCTGAAAACAATCTGTCTTTCAGGTTCAACAATTCTTTCAATAAGGCCTGCAGCCTCATATTCCGGATGCGCTTCAATAACAGGCTCTAATGATTCAAGAACCTCAGCTACTGCCTGATGGAATTCAGGTTCGCCCGGATTTCTCTTAACAACAGTTTCCATAACGCTGTTAAGGTAAGCATTTTTTAACATAATAATTCCTTCTTTCTTGTCGCACTGCGACGAAATAAAAATTCTGCATTATATAATACTACAAAAATTGATTTTTTTCAATAGTTTACAAGAAATTTTTTCAAAAAATTTCATTTTATATTTCAAAGAAGCTCATATCAAGAGCCCAGTTCCCGCTTTCCAGCTTAACCAGTCTGATTTCGCCCATTTCTCTTTCCGCTCCGGCTTCAACAGTAAATTCAACAACTGCCGCTTCCTGAATTTTAACGCCATAGCCTAAGTAAATTTCTTTAAGCGTTGCTCTTTGCGAGAAATGTTTAATTTCCTCTATTCTTATTCTATGAGGAACATCGTTCCATATTTCCAGAATTTCTCGGTATTCTCTTTCTTTACTATGAAAATGCTCCTCAATTTTGCTTATAGCAATCCCACGGGCGACCTCTCTGCTGCAACCCCGCTCCTCCATAATCATTTGAAGAAATTCTTCGGGGAAAGCCGAGATACAGTTTTCCACATTTTTCTCAATCAAATCCTCTGCATACTCCTTAATGACACTGTATATTGAATCAAACTCATCATCAAATGATTCTGTATCATCTATTTCCTCAGGCTCTTCCTCCTGCATTTGTCCGAATTTCTTATCCATTGCATCATAATCAAAAGTCCCCGTCTCTTCAGGAGCGGACTCACAGCCACAAAAAAGGATTATAACAATTCCAAGCAGAAATACAAACTTTTTCATACCAATCACCTATTTTAAAAATGTGCAGATAATATCCGTAATGAATATCGCAACAATCGACATTGTGATAATGAGCTTTGCGCTCACCCATACTCTGTCAATCTCACGATTAAAAAACGGTTGTGCCACATAAACACAAATCAACTCAAAAATTGTCAGAAATATAGTATTCTCCCAACAGATTCTCCCATTTATATTAAATATTTTTTCACTGTAATCCCACGGCATTTGTCCCGTTATCAGTTCATAAACCACCGAGCCGAGATACTCAAATCCAAGAAAAACAATAAGCGAAATTATCACCAGAAGAACAGGTGTTGGATTTATTTCTTTTGCCTTGCCGTATTTTTTTATAAGGTTAAAAATAAGCATAACACCCATAACCAAAAGGGCAAGGAACGGCGCATAAGGACCATAAAGGAGTCCGCCGTCAAAGCCCCCTGCAGGATTAACAATCCAGCCTGAGAGCGCATTAAAAATCCAAATAACCACGCTATATATAAAAAAGCTTATTATGTAATCTGACGCCTTTTCAAGAACGCTTTTTCTTTCCGCCACGCTTATTCACACTCCGCAAGAAATTTTTTCATCACATTTATAGAATTCTGCGCCGCCAATTTCATAAATTCAGGATAATCCATTGACGCTTCCCCGTTTGCGCTGTCAGAGATAGCTCTTATAACACAAAAGTCAACTCCGTTGACATAGCATACATGCCCAACGCTTCCGCCTTCCATTTCACAAGCGATTGCATCAAAATTTGTCTTTATCTTATTTTTTTGCTCAGCACTTCCTATAAACTGGTCACCTGATGCAATAATCCCCTGTTCATTTTTAATTCCAAGCTCCGTTGCACATTTGCTCACCAATTCCGAAACCTTTTTACTGCACGGAATTTCAACTATATTTATTCCCGACAAAAGTCCGACAGGGTCTCCGAGCGGTGATGTATCCATATCGTGCTGAACAACGGCGTTGGCAACAGCGATGTCCCCAATACCAAGCTTTTCCGAAAGTGTTCCACCCACGCCCACATTTATAACAATATCAGGGGTATATTCAAGAATCATAGTCTGAGCACAGATTGCGGCAAAAACCTTACCTATTCCGCTTTGTGCCGCAACGACTTTAACATTGCCGACATTTCCGCAAACAAATTCTATTCCGCTTATAACTCTCGTTTCACTATTTTCTATTATAGCCTTTATTCCATCAATTTCGGGCTTCATTGCCCCGATTATTCCAATCATATCGCAAGCTCCTTACTGTCAAGAACAATGGTGAACGGACCATCATTTAACAAACTGACTTTCATATCTGCCCCGAAAATTCCAGTCTGGGTTTTCTTGAATCGTTCCCTAAACAGACCGACCGTATATTCATAAAGCTCATTAGCCTTATCAGGCGAAGCTGCTTCTATAAAACTCGGACGGTTTCCTTTTCTGCAGTTCGCATAAAGGGTAAACTGAGATATAACAAGGATTTCAGCCTCAACATCAGCAGGGCTGAGATTTATCCGCTCATTCTCGTCCTCAAAAATTCTCATTCCTGAGATTTTATCCACAATCTTATCTGCAATTTTCTCATTATCTTCTTGTCCGACGCCCAGAAAAACCAGAAGTCCCTGACCGATTTCACCAACAATTTTACCTTCAACCTCAACCGAGGCGTTCTTAACTCTCTGAATAACAGCTTTCATTGACTAACTCCGTATTTTCAAATAAAAATAAGTGTGCAAAACATACACACTTATTTTATCATATATTTTCCTTTTAGTCAATGATTTAATTTATTATTTCATTATATGATGCGGATAAGGTATTACAGGAGGCAAGAAACTTTTCTTTTTCTTCGTCAGTTAAATCAATTTCAAGGATTTTCCCGATTCCGCTCCTGCCTATTATACAAGGCACTCCCACATAGACTCCGTTTTGTCCGTACTCTCCTGTAAGCTTTGCAGAAACCGTCAGTACACTGTTTTCGTTGCCAAGAATTGCTTTGGTAAGCCTCACCATAGACATTCCTATACCATAATATGTTGCTTTTTTCGCTTTAATTATAGTATATGCAGATGTTCTGACCTGCTCACTTATTTTTTCCAAATCTTCTATTGAATATGAATTATTTTCACTGCAAATATCCGTCACTCTTTTGGTTGAAAGCAAAGCCTGAGACCACGGCACAAACTCACTGTCCCCGTGTTCACCAATAACATAGCCGTGGATATTTCTCGGGTCAACAGAAAAGTATTCTCCAACCATATAGCGGAGTCTTGCAGTGTCAAGGATTGTCCCCGTACCAATAACTCGTTTTGAGTTAAACCCCGAACATTCCTGAACAATTCTCGTCATAACATCAACAGGGTTTGTTGCAACAACAATAATTCCCGTAAAGCCTGACTCCATTATCTGCTTAGTAACACTTTTTAAAACTTCAGCATTTCTTTGTAGTAAATCAAGTCTTGTTTCACCTTGTTTCTGTGCCACTCCCGCACAAACAACAACTATATCAGCATCCTCACATTCTTCATATCCACCTGCAATGATACGCATATTATTTCCCGCAAACGGAACTCCGTGGTTTAAGTCCATAGCTTCTCCCGCCGCTCTTTCCCTGTTTATATCAATTAAAACAAGTTCGTCGCAGGCGCCCTGATTGAGCATAGCATAAGCATAACTCATACCAACCATACCTGTTCCGACGATTGCAACCTTTCTTTTTTCTAAAGATGACCAGTTCCTCAAAAAACTCACTCCTTTTTATTATTATGTTTCTCATACTGAATTTTATTATACTAAAACTTTTTTAAAAAAGTTAGTGCATTTTTTGAAATTATATGATATAATTATTGTATGTGTTTAAAATTACATCAAAAGGAGTGCTTTATGATAGATTTTGCAGAAATTTTAAAATCAATAATTTTAGGTATAATTCAGGGAATAACCGAATGGCTTCCCATAAGCAGTACGGGTCACCTTATTCTCGTCAACCAGTTTTTAAACCTTGATTGCAGTGAAGATTTTATGAATATGTTCAAGGTCGTTATTCAGTTCGGCTCAATTCTTGCGGTTGTTCTTCTTTATTTCAATAAGCTGAACCCGTTTTCTCCGCAGAAAACCGATTTCCAGAAGAGAGATACCTGGTTTCTTTGGTTTAAGGTTATAGTTGGGGTTATTCCTGCCGCAGTTATCGGCTTTTTATTCGAGGATGTTATTGATAAATACCTTTCAACACCGTATGTTATCGGCATCGCACTCTTGCTTTACGGAATATTTTTTATTATAATAGAAAACAGACAGAAATCGCCGAAGATTAACGAATTGTCTGCCCTTACATATAAAACAGCATTTTTAATAGGATGTTTTCAGGTCCTTGCGTTAATCCCCGGAACATCCCGTTCAGGCTCAACTATCCTCGGTGCTGTTTTACTCGGAACAAGCAGGGGTATAGCATCCGAATTTTCATTTTTCCTTGCAATCCCCGTTATGTTCGGGGCGAGTGCTCTTAAAATATTGGGATTCGGATTCAACCTTTCTCCTCAGGAATGGATTGTTTTGATTACGGGAACTGTGGTTTCCTTTATAGTTTCAGTTTTCGCAATCAAATTTTTAATGAACTATATCCGTAAACACGATTTCAAAGCCTTCGGCTATTACAGAATAATTTTAGGACTTATTATACTCATTTATTTCGCAATAAAACACTTTATTTAATTGAAGGGAAACAATATGGCTAACAAAAAGAGAAAAATTACAAGAAAAACCACTAAAGGGAAAACAACCAAAAAGCAAGATGCAGGCAAAATCCTTTCCAATGAAGTGAAAGGCATATGCCTTATGGCAGTCGGTCTGTTTATCGGCTTGACTTTCCTTTTCGACACTATGGGAATTGTCGGGGAATTTATAAGAACACTCCTGACTGGCTTTTTAGGGAATGGTGCACCAATCACATCTCTTTTCATTATGTGGATTGGCTTGAATTTATTTATTGACAAGCGTGAAAAAACACAAAGCTACAAGCCGTGGCTTTTCATTTCACTGACATTATTCACCTCTATCCTTTTTGCGCTCATTGATAACCAAACAACCGTCGCATCATTTAATATTATGACTCTTTACTCCCGTGGCAATGCAGGGGTTGGCGGTGGAATACTGGGTGGCGGAATTTGTGTTCTTCTTTGCAGTCTTATCGGTAAAATCGGTTTATGGATTTTCTCCGTTGCCGCACTTTTGATTTTATTCCTTATCTTAACAGGAGTATCTCTTGGAAAACTCTGCAGAGCGCTTGGCGTTAAAGTTTCAGCCAAATCCAAGGATATATCAAAAGCCGCAAAGGAACATCACGAGGCACGCCGAGCTGAACGAGAAGCTGAACGAGAAGCTGAACGAGAAGCAAGACAAACAGACGATGAGGATAACCTTGTCCCGCTTAAAGCTAATCTGAATATTTCAGATGACGACCTTGTTCCGAAAAAAGCAAAAAAAGCTGAGTCTCTTCCCGATGATTTTGAGAATGCAACTGCATTCATTTTGACCGAGGACGAATTCCCTCAGCTTAACGAATATCCTGACGAAACTCCCGAAGAACCTTCTCTTCGTCCTGATGCACCTTTCCACCCGAAAGATGTTACAACAGGTGTTATTACTCCCGTGAAACCCGAAACACGGTCTGCAACGGCAGTTATCCCTGAACCAGATAATATGCAGGGAATACATACTCCTCTTCCCGACAAGGACGGAAACTTTAAAGAGGATGACGGTGATTTTGAACCGCCTACACTCGAAAGTATGGAAGAAAAACTTGACCCTGCAACTCAGGAGGCTATCGACCGTGGTGTTCCTCTTGACCGTGCGGTTGAGGCAGGTCAGAGAATCCAAAAGGGTGAAATTGTTGAGGCAACGCATCAAATCGACAATCTCGCCTCTAAATCAATGGAAGATACCCGACTTATAAACTACAAAATACCGCCTCTTTCCTTACTCAATAAAGGACAGGCAAAAACACAGAATAAATCCGCAGTTAAAAACGAGCTTGAGGAAAAGGCAAACAGACTCTTAGAGACGCTTAAAAGTTTCCATGTTGACGCTAAAATTCTCAATATAACACAAGGTCCGTCTGTTACACGCTTTGAACTTCAGCCAGGCCTTGGTGTTAAGGTTTCAAAAATCACAAACCTTGCCAACGATATTGCATTAAGTCTTGCCGCAACAGGTGTGCGAATTGAAGCTCCTATCCCCGGCAAATCCGCAGTAGGAATTGAAATTCCCAACGAGAATCCTGCCGCAGTGCATATCCGCGAGGTGCTTGACACAGACGAATTTAAAAACTTCAAATCTAAAACTGCCTTTGCTCTTGGTAAGGACATAAGCGGTTCAACAGTTATCGCTGATATTGCTCAGTTCCCGCATATCCTTATAGCTGGTGCAACCGGCTCCGGTAAGAGTGTTTGTATTAACTCTCTCATTGCCAGCATTTTATACAAAGCAAAGCCTGACGAGGTTAAACTTATTATGGTTGACCCGAAAATGGTTGAACTTGGGGTTTATAACGGTATTCCACACCTTTTAATCCCCGTCGTAACCAATCCGAAACACGCCGCCGGGGCTCTTAACTGGGCAGTTGTTGAAATGAAACGCCGCTACACAGAGCTTAAAAACAATAAAGTCAGAAATATCGGTGGCTACAACAAGCTTATGGAGGAAAACGGTACTCCTGAAATGAAGATGCCTGAAATCGTTATTATTATTGACGAGCTTGCCGACCTTATGATTGCCGCAAGAAGCGAGGTTGAATCCTCAATCAACTCGCTCGCTGCCCTGGCAAGAGCCGCAGGTATGTATCTTGTTATCGCAACACAGAGACCGTCCGTTGATGTTATAACAGGCGTAATCAAGGCGAATATCCCGTCGAGAATTGCCTTTGCAGTTTCCTCACAGACGGACAGCCGAACAATCATTGATGCTGCTGGAGCGGACAAGCTTTTAGGTAAAGGTGATATGCTCTATTTCCCACGCGGTGCTTCAAAGCCAACAAGAATACAGGGCAACTTCCTGTCCGACGGTGAAATTGAGCAGATAATTGACTATATTAAAAACCAGTATGAAGCTGAATACGATGAGTCAATTATTGAACAGATTGAACGAGAGCCTGAAGAGACTGCAACAGTTTCCGATGATATGCCTGTTTCCGACGAAAGGGACGATTTGTTTATTAAGGCAGTCGAAATGGTTATTGACTCAGGTCAGGCGTCTGTTGCAATGTTCCAGAGAAAATTCAAAATCGGTTATCAGAGAGCCGCTCGGCTTGTTGACCGTATGGAAGAGCTTAATATCATTGGCCCTTACGAGGGAACAAAGCCCCGACAGGTGCTTATGACACGCCAGGAGTTCAATGAAATGCTGATGAACGAGGGAGAATAACCCTCGCTAAGCGACTGTTTTCTTCAAAAAACCACCGTTTTAGCTATATTTAGTTGTTAAAAACAAACAATACAAAGTTTTATATTTTGTATAAATTTAACAATCTTTTAAAAAAACGCTTAAAACTATGGAAATTTCGTCGAAAATAGTGTAGAATATATGTAATTGTTAGGAAATACAATTAAATTTACAATAAAGGAGAGAATGAAAATGAACAAACAAGAATTGATTTCAGTTATGGCTGAAAACGCTGGTCTTTCTAAGAAAGATGCTGAAGCTGCACTTAAGGCTTTTATGGGCGCTGTTGAAGGTGCTCTCGTTAAGGGTGACAAGGTTCAGTTAGTTGGCTTCGGTACATTCGAAGTTAGAGAAAGAGCTGCTAGAACAGGTAGAAATCCTCAGACAGGCGCTGAAATGAAGATCGCTGCTGCTAAGGTTCCTGCATTCAAGGCTGGCAGAGCACTTAAAGATAAGATCAACTAATTATGACCTTATTGGAGGACGCCTCAAAGGGCGTCCTTATTTTTTATTTTAAGGAGTTATTATGGCAAGTTTTTCATATAAAACATCAGGTGTTTGCTCAAGGGAGATTACCTTTGATATCGAAAACAATATCGTTTCCAATGTTCGCTTTGTTATGGGTTGCAGCGGTAATACACAAGGCGTTGCCGCTCTTTGCGAAGGGATGAACATTGACGAGGTTATAACCCGACTTAAAAATATCAACTGTAACGGTCGTGGAACATCTTGTCCTGACCAGCTTGCAAAAGCACTTATTAAAGCAAAAGAAAATATGTAAAAAAGGCGGTTTTCCGCCTTTTTTTATGCCGTCTTATTCTCGCTCTCAAGTCGTCTTATTTCCCTTATAAGATATTGCTCCAATACCTGCTGCGCTCTTATTTTATAGATATAAAAGTCCATAAGCCCTTGCTCTGTTACATGGTTATAATTTTCCATTGAAATTTCAAGTTCATCTCTGATACGGCTTCTTTGCTCATATAATTGTTTGAGTTCATATTCCGCTTCTTTATTTTCGTCACTCTTCACCTTAATAAATTTCTGCAAAAACCCTAAGCTTAACGCCTCTGTCATACCGTCATCCTCCTTTGTCTTTATATAAAAGATTATATTCCAAACTTCTTTTAATTATGCACATATTTCATAATATGATATATTTCGCCATTGCCTATGGACAAAAAATAAAAGTTATGTTATAATATCATATATTTACTATTTGGAGGTTTGTTATGGAGAACAAAAACAGAAGCAGTTTCACCGGCAAGCTGGGCTTTGTTTTAGCCGCAGCAGGTTCTGCCGTTGGACTTGGAAACATTTGGAGGTTCCCGTATCTTGCCGCAAAATACGGCGGTGGTATTTTCCTTCTTGTTTATTTATTACTGGCGGTTACATTTGGGTTTGCTTTAATGACTGCCGAAATTTCACTTGGAAGAAAAACAAAGTTAAGCGCAATCGGTGCATTTAAATCACTTAACAGTAAATTTGCATTTATCGGATATATCGCAGCCCTTGTTCCGATTATTATTCTTCCTTACTATTCAGTTATCGGTGGTTGGGTTTCTAAATATCTTGTTACATTTGTGACAGGGAACGGACTTGTCGCAGCAAACGGGGATTTCTTTGTTGATTTTATCGGCTCAGCTGAGCCTATCGGTTGGTTCTTGCTTTATCTTGGCGTTACTGCACTGATAGTTCTTTTCGGTGTTGAAAAGGGTATTGAAAATGTAAGTAAAATTATGATGCCGGTTTTGATTGTTCTCTCGCTGTTTATCGCCATATACTCAATGTGTATGCCCGGCGCATTAAAAGGGGTTCTTTATTATATTACTCCCGATTTCAGCAAGTTTTCAGCCAATACCGTCCTTGCAGCAATGGGACAGCTCTTTTATTCAATGTCTCTCGCAATGGGTATTATGATTACATACGGTTCATATATGAAAAAAGATGTTAATCTTGAGTCCTCTGTAAGCCAGATTGAGCTTTTCGACACAGGAATCGCCTTTATTGCAGGTCTTATGGTTGTTCCTGCGGCTTATGTTTTCAATAACGGTGACCCTGAGGCGCTGGGGAAAGGTGCCGGACTTATGTTTAATGTTCTTCCGCAGATTTTTGAAACAATGTTCGGCGGACAGATAATTGGTATTCTTTTCTTCATTCTTGTACTTTTTGCAGCTTTAACATCGTCTATCTCTCTTATGGAGACCGTTGTTTCCATATTCTGCGATAAGCTTAAAATAGGACGAAAAACCGCTTGTTTTGTGGTGTTTCTCCTCTCTGCAGTTTTAGGTGTTCCATCTGCATTAGGATACGGGGTTTTAAGCGGTGTAACAATTATCGGAATGTCTTTCCTTGATTTCTTTGACTTTATCAGCAACAGTGTTATGATGCCGATTGTTGCATTCTTCACCTGTATATTTGTTGGTTATATCATCAAGCCAAAGGCTATCGTTGAAGAAATTGAGTTATCTGCAAAATTCAAGCGTGAAAAGCTTTTCACATTTGTTATTAAATATCTTGCACCTATCTGCATCGTTTTGATTCTTATTTCATCAGTTCTTGATGCACTTGGTATTGCTAAAATATAAAAAACTAAAACCGCCAAGGAAATTCCTTGACGGTTTTATATTTTATTTCTCTATTATTTCAAAAGTCAGGTTATGAACTTTCGTTTGGTCAGGCTTTAAAATTTCAAGCATTCCTTTCTCCCTCATAACATCTCTGCCGTCGGGATAACAATTACCAGGTTCAAGCCCCATAACATAATCATACTCACCCATCATTTTCCACTGTGTGAAACAAGGGAGTTCTTTTGTATCATAGGTCATTTCGACTCCCTTTTTTATATCAGGATTATAAATCGAAACCTTTGCAACACCACTCATTTCGTGGTAATAACACATTTCCTCATACCCTTTTTCAGGCGCAATCGCCTCAAGGCAAGTATCAATACCACTTTTTGCGTGTTCATTTCTCGGGATAACTGCCGTTGCAGGAATAGAAATTTCCGACTTCTCGCTCAAAAGCGGATAGCCCATATTGCAGTGATAAAGCACTTCCAACGGTGCATCGCAGGAGCCGATATTCTTAATTTCGTCCTTTAAGCTTATCTTGTTTTCGTCAAGAGATACAATATATTCCCTCTCCATAAGGAGCTGATAAGAGAAAATAGATGCGTCTCTTACAACAAGTTTGATATGGATTTCGTTATTTTTTATCCAATACCCAAAGCTTTCACAGGGGATATGCGAAGCTGTGCCGTGGAGCGGAAGCTCCTCACCGTTGTCCGTACAAGGACTTCCAACCGCAGTAAGACCACAGGTAGTGAAAAATCCCGCCGTAAATGACTTTAAAAAGCCAACCCCTTTGTTATCATAGAACTTAGGTGACACATATCCACACGGCGCAAAATAGCCAAAATTATCGCCTTTTACAGACAGTCTTGAAATATCTCCGCATCTGTCAAGAGAAATCCAGAATTCAAGGCCTTTTCCGTTTCGGACATAAAGCATTCTCATTCCGTCAGCCTTACCGCCGGTAAGACGCATTTCTTCAACCCCATAGAGCTGATTCTGATGACCAATATATTTATTCAATTTAAATCTCCTCCACTATGGGACGAACAGCATCATACATTTTTCTGTACGCCTCGTAATATTTCTTGTATATCTCAACATTTTTAGCATCAGGCACAAAGGTTTCTCCCTCTTTAACAAAATACTCTTTTGCCTCATATAAATCCTTATAAAGGCCTATCGCAACACCTGTCATCATACAGGTTCCGCAAGTTCCGACCTCTTTTGCTAAAAGGGATGTTATAGGACGGCCCAGTATATCAGCTTTAATCTGGAGCCATACTTTGGAGGTTGCGCCTCCGCCTGTTGCATAGAGCTTTTCAGGAATAACTCCGCAACTCTCCAGTCGCTCTGCGTTTATCATAATTTCATAAGCCACGCCTTCCATAAGTGCCTTATAAATATCCGACTCAGTCGTTTCAAGAGTAAGACCAACCATAGCCGCCTTTGAGCCAATATCCATATAAGGTGTTGCCGCCCCTGCAAAATGAGGCAGAACAAGAACCCCTGTCGGTTCGGCTTTTACACTTTCGTCAAGTTCTCTATACGACTTTTCTTTTGCCAGATTATCCTTAAACCACTTAAGTGAAGCACCGCCTGTGTAAGAAAAGGCATAACACACATATGTGCCGTCAAAAACATATGGAACAACGCCGTAACCATTTTCGTAATGCTCTTCAGCCTCGGGGATTTTATCAAAAACAGGAGTTATACACTCAACTGTTCCCGCTCCGTCAACTGCATTTCCAACCTCAAAAGCACCCGCACCAACAGCAGATGCCACCTGGTCATGGGCACCGTTTACTATCTTGATTTCGCCATTTAAGCCAAGTTCTTTCGCAACCACCTCTTTTATCACACCTGCAACATTAAATGCAGGAACCGGGGTTGCAAGCAAACTCTTATCAATGCCTGCCGCCTCAAGAATTTCATCGCTCCAGTCCTTTTTGCGAACATCAAACGCCATAGTTCTTGTGGCAAGAGACATATCAATCTCCGCATTCCCCGTCAGCATATAGACAATATAATCTTCCATAAGGAGAATGTGTTTGATTTTTCCGTAAACCTCAGGAAGATTCTTTTTTATCCACATAATTTTCGGGAGACTATACATCTGATGAGGTTTAATCCCCGCAATATGTGTTATCTTCTTTTCGCCAAGCTTTTCGCAAAGTTCCTTAACTTCTTCCTCGCCTCTTGGGTCAGTATAAAGCATAGACGGAAGCAAAACATTATCATTTTCATCAAGCACAGTAAAAGTTTCTCCAAAAGTTGTTACACCAATCGCAGAAATTTCACACTCTTTCGCCGTATCACGGATAACTTCCTTTACTGCATCAAAAATAACCGATGCGTCAATTTCGTGGACGCCGCTTTTACGGTTTATTTCATATTCCTTATAGGAATTATAAATAAAGTTACCTTTATCATCATAGGCTGTTAATTTACAGCCTGTCGTTCCCACATCAAGACCACCAATTATCATAACTTACCCCTCTATACTTACTACATCGTATCCTAAATAATACTTAAATGCTTCTTCAAGAATTGCCTTAACATGACCATTTGCAACTGTTGTATGGTGTTTGAATCCGCCTCTTGCAAGTTTAATGAGCTTATCCTGGAGATTGTCGATTTCAGCAACACCACCACAGCCAAAGAATGCATCTTCAATGTTGTCTTCTGTAAATTTACCCTCACTGAAGTAAATTGTGATTTTTCCGTTTTCAGTTTTACAGTTAGAGAATGTCATTGGGAATGCGCCAATTCTACCCTCATTTGTTCCCCAACCGCTACCTGGGTCACCCTTATCAAACATCTTATGAGATGTTACAGTACCTCTTCCAGCCATAAGCTTCTGAGCAGTTGAACCGCAATGGAAGAGGATTACCTTATTCGGGTCATCGCCATAGTTATTGTTCCAGTCAAGACAAGCCGCAGGTCCTTCTGTCGCAAGAGCCAATGCACGCATTGTAATAGCACTGCACATATCAATTTCACAAGAAGCCGTAATTCCTCTGTCGTTAAGCTCACTGATTAACACACATGGGCAAACACGAAGATATGTTTCCATTTCGTTCCAGCAACGGAGAGCGATTGCATCAAGGTGATATTCTTCAATATATTCATCAATAACAACGCTGATTTTAGAGAGCATAATTTTCTTATCCTCAGGAACATTTGAAAAGTCTGTGTATTTTTCAAGAGTTTCCTTTTTAGCAAGAACTTTTGCATCATCATCCGCCTTAGCACGAACAAATTCAAAGAGTTCTGAAAGGTCAAAGCTTTCAACATTGATGCCGTGTCTTTGCATTGTAACTTCGTCAAAACGAACAGTTTTAAATGCTGTTGTTCTTGCACCGATACAACCGATTGTAAACTTCTTCATACCGTTAACAACACGGCAAACGCCTGCAAAATCGTGTAAATTCTGTGCAAATTCAGGAGTTAAAGGATGAACAACATGAGGTGTCATAACTGTGTATGGAACCTGATACTGTTCAAAAACATCTGTTACAGAGAATTTTCCGCAGTACGCATCTCTTCTGTGCTGGAAATCCATTTTACCGATTTCGTCAGGATATGCCTGCATAAGAATCGGAACACCTGCATTCTCCAAAGCCGCTATTGCACCATTTTCATCAACAAAAATAGGCATACACAAAATAACGCCATCATATTCACCCTCGTGAGCCTTGAGCCATTTAGCATAAATTCTTCCCTCATCACGGGTTTCAACAGCACCATAGCGTGTTGCATCCTTATCCATCATTATGTAGTCATAGCCGGCATTTGTAACCGCCTTAACCATATCTTCTCTTGCACCCTCAATAAGTTCAGCAGGCATAAAACCTCTGTTACCGAAATAAAGTGCGAATGTTTGTTTTTTCATAATAAAATACCTCCTTGATAATTTTATATTTATATCTTGATTTTACAATAAATTGTGTTATAATTATAGTAATTATTATACAAAAAACTGTAAATTTGTCCAGAAAGGCGGATAATTATGACATTACTGTTTCAAGATAAGGAACTTATGGAGCTTATGCAGAATTTTTATGTTCTGACAGGGATAAAAATTGCATTGTTTGACGAGAATTTTACCGAACTTATTTCATATCCTCTTGACAAAAAAATATTTTGTATGTATATGAGAGAGAGTGAGGAATTTCGTAATAAATGCCTTTTATCCAACAGAGAGGCTTGTCTTAACTGCAATAAAACGGGAACTCTCCATATTTATAAATGCCATATAGGGCTTACGGAGGTAGTCGCACCTATTAAGGAAAACGGCAGAATTATTGGATATATGATGTTCGGACAAATCAGCGACAACAAGAATAAAGACGAACTTATTCAGAAAATGACCGAAATCTGTAAGGATTATAATATCGACAAAGACTTTTCCAAAAGTATAAAGAAAATAAAATACAGAAACAACAAACAGATTCTTGCCGCTGCAAAAATCCTTGATGTTTTCACGGAATATATTCTCCTTAAGGAAATGGTTCAGCTTTCAGGAAAACAACTTATAGACAGTATTGAAAGCTATATTGAGGACCATATATGCGAAGAAATAACTGTCGAGCGGCTTTGCACGGAGTTCAACATAAAAAGAACCCGTCTTTATAACACAATGCAACAATACACAAGCGGTGGTATTGCAAATTTCATTAAGAAAAAGCGTCTTGAAAAGGCTAAGTTTCTGATAAAAACAACAGATATGAAAATCCCCGAAATTTCTGATGCCGTAGGTTTTTCCGACTATAACTATTTCCTCCGTGTTTTCAAAAAGGAATTTGGCATCTCCCCAAAAAAATACAGACAATAAAAGACCGCCTCCGCGGTCTTTTATTACAGCGTGTCGATAAATTCGACACGCTGAGTCAGATGTCTAAAAACGCAGATATATTTTGCAAAATCGTTTTCGTCGGCGTACAATGGTACTCCAGAGAACGATTTTGTGAAAAGCAAGCAACGGCAAGGAAAATTCGATGTTTTCCTTGCCGTTTTAATGTTATTTTATGCGGACAATCGAAATCGTCTGTCCCTACAATTTTTCTTTTATATTATCTTTGCTTGCGGTAGAGCAAGTTTTTCGACAGTCTGAAATAAAAGACCGCAAATGCGGTCTTTTATTATTACTTATTTTTTCCTCTGGCTTTAAGGCGGAGTTCTGTGTTTAATATTCTTTTGCGGAGTCTTAAGCTTTTCGGAGTTACCTCTAAAAGCTCGTCGTCAGCAAGAAATTCAAGGCAAGCCTCAAGGCTCAAAATAACCGGCGGAACAAGGCGGAGCGCCTCATCGCTTCCTGACGCACGGGTATTTGTAAGCTGTTTTTTCTTGCAGACATTAACTGCCAAGTCCTCCATTTTCGGGTTCATACCAACAATCATTCCCTCATAAACAGGAGTGTTCGGTCCTATAAAGAGAGCTCCTCTTTCCTGAACCTTAAAGAGACCATATCCAACGGCATCGCCTGTATCAAAAGACACCAAAGAGCCTGTAAATCTCTTGGTTATTTCGCCCTTGAACGGCTCATATCCCATAAAGACGGAGTTTAAAATTCCCTCGCCTTTGGTATCTGTCATAAATTCGTTTCTATAACCCAAAAGACCTCGTGCAGGAATTTTATATTCAAGTCGCATACGACTTCCAACAGGAGTCATATTAAGGAGTTCGCCTTTTCTTATTCCCATTTTCTCCATAACTGCACCCATTGACTCCTCGGGAACATCAATGACCAGTTTTTCCATAGGCTCATTCAACTCGCCGTCTATTTCCTTATAAAGAACTTTCGGTGTGCTTACTGAGAACTCAAACCCCTCACGGCGCATTGTTTCAATCAAAATTGAGATGTGCATTTCCCCTCTGCCCGCAACCTTAAAGCTATCCGTATGGTCGCCGTCAGAAACTCGGAGAGATACATCCTTTAAAAGCTCACGGTAGAGTCTGTCCCTGAGCTGACGGGAAGTTACAAACTTGCCCTCTTTCCCTGCAAACGGGCTGTCATTTACCGAAAAAGTCATTTCAATCGTCGGCTCGCTTATTTTAACAAATGGTAGCGGTGTTGGGTCTGCTAAAGATGTAACTGTATCACCAATATTTATATCAGTTATCCCCGAAATGCAGACAATATCCCCAACAGTTGCATTTTCAACCGTAGTTTTTGAAAGGCCGTCAATCTGATATATATTAACCACTTTCGCCTTATAGGGCTGATGCTTTTCGTGATAATCACAAACCATAATTTCCTGATTTTGTTTAAGGCTACCTCTCTCAATTCTGCCCACAGCAATTCGCCCTACATATTCATTATATTCGATAGACGAAACGAGCATTGAAAGTTCACCGTTTTCATCACCCTCAGGCGGATTGATATAATCCTTGATAGTTTCAAATAAAACCTCAAGATTTTCACCCTGATTATACGGGTCAAGAGATGCCGTTCCCGCTCTTCCCGAGCAGTAAATTATCGGGCTGTCAAGCTGTTCTTCATTGGCATCAAGGTCGAACAAAAGTTCTAAGACCTCGTCTCCAACCTCTGAAAGTCTGGCATCAGGACGGTCAATCTTATTTACAACGATAATAATTCTGTGGTTAAGTTCAAGAGCCTTCTGAAGCACAAATCTCGTTTGTGGCATAGGACCTTCCGCGGCGTCAACAAGCAAAATTACACCATTAACCATTTTGAGTATACGCTCAACCTCACCGCCGAAATCAGCGTGGCCCGGGGTATCAACAATATTGATTTTTATATCCTTATAATATGCAGAGGTATTTTTCGCAAGGATTGTTATTCCTCTTTCCCTCTCCAAATCGTTGTTATCCATAACTCTTTCAGCAACAACCTGATTTTCACGGTATATTCCGCCCTGCTTAAGCATCTCGTCAACCAGGGTTGTTTTTCCGTGGTCAACATGGGCAATTATTGCAATATTTCTTAAATCTTCTCTTCTCATTCTTTTTAACCTCTCTTTTTCCAAAAGAAATTATACTCCATTTTATATATTTTGTCTATACTTTTGAAAATATTTTGTTAAAATTTACATAATTTTTTTATTTCCATTTGACAAAAAGTGTGGTATAATGACTTTATTATACAATTTGGAGGGTTTTATTATGTGGAATGAGTTCAAAAAATTTGCTTTTAAGGGAAATATCATCGATATGGCTGTCGGTGTTATTATCGGTGGTGCTTTCGGAAAAATCGTTACAGCGCTCGTTAATAACATCATTATGCCGCTCCTTTCTCTTTTAATCGGCAAAATGAATTTCAGCGACCTTAAATGGGTTATAACTCCTGCAACAACTGTTGACGGGGTTGAGGTTGCAGAGAACGCACTTTTATACGGTGATTTTCTCCAGAGCGTAATCGACTTCTTTATCATTGCTTTCTGTATTTTCCTCTTTTTAAGAATTATTACAAAAGCGAAATCTAAGTTCGAGAAGAAAGTTGAAGAAGCTCCTGCAGCGCCTGCTGGTCCGACAACTGAAGAACTTCTTGCAGAAATTCGTGACCTTTTAAAAGACAAGCAGTAATACTTTTAAAAAGCAAACAACGGCGAGGAAAACCTTAAGTTTTCCTTGCCGTTTTCACTATGCGGACATTTTAAGACAGCCCCATATTTTCCCTGCCATAGCGTTTTAGCATACTGTAAATTTCTTCCGCTTTATTATCAGTAAGCTCACCTTTTTTCAACCGCCATTTCCAGTTATTCCCCACGCTTGATGGCTTGTTTATTCTTGCATTGTCCGATAAGCCAAGATAGTCCGCAATGGGAACGATACAGATTTTAGCCTGACTTTTCATAATGCTTGCAATCATCGGATTCACCAGTTTATCCGTTGGAGTGTAATAATCACAAAGATATCTGCGGACAGACAGGATTTCATCCTCAGGGCTTTCCATAAGCCATGAATAGAGTGTTTGGTTGTCGTGTGTTCCTGTGTATGCAATACAATTTTCGGGGTAGTTATGAGGAAGATAATCGTTTGTCTCCCCGGTATCCCTTGTGTCAAATGCAAACTCAAGAACTTTCATTCCTGCAAACCCTGTATCTCGCAGAAGTTTCTTAACTGACGGGGTAACAAATCCCAAATCCTCTGCTATTATTTCTTTTTCGCCAAGCTGTTCTTTCAGCTTATCAAAAAGCTCAATCCCCGGACCTTGTTCCCATTTCCCGTTTGTTGCATCGTCGCTCCCATAGGGAATGGCATAATATTCATCAAACCCACGAAAATGGTCAATTCTAAGATAGTCATACATATCAAAATTATGCTCTATTCTTTTTACCCACCATTCATAGTCCTCTTTCTTATGAGCTTCCCAGTCATAAACGGGATTGCCCCAGAGCTGACCTTTAGGAGAGAATCCGTCAGGCGGACACCCCGCAACCTCTTTCGGGATTCCGTTTTCCGAAAGCTTAAAAAGTTGCGGATTCGCCCAGGCATCAGCACTGTCAGCAGAGGCGTATATTGGAATATCGCCGATAATCAAAATACCTTTTTGGTTTGCATATTTCTTGAGTTTTCCCCACTGTTCAAAAAACTTAAACTGGAGAAACTTATAAAACTCCACCTCATTTTCCGACTTTTCACGGAATTGTGCAATCGCATCCTCGTCTTTGCTCCGTAACGGCTTTCCCCATTTTTGCCACGGTTTTCCACCATAACTTTCTTTTATCGCCATAAACAAAGCATAGTCATCAAGCCAGCAGTCGTTCTTCTTCTTAAACTCCCGGAAATCGGTATTTTTCCTGAAACGGGAAAAAGCCTTTTTCAAAAGAGGATACCTGTTTTCATATTGCTTTTTATAGTCAACGCTGTCATTTTTGTCTCCCAAATCAACCTCATCGCACTCCGACCTTTTAAGAAGTTCTTCCTCTATTAAGCTATCAAGGCTTATCATATACGGATTCCCTGCAAATGATGACGGAGACTGATACGGTGAATCCCCATAGGTCGTATGTGTCAAAGGCAGAATTTGCCAGAAGCTTTGCCCCGACTTATTCAGCCAGTCAACAAAGGTATACGCACTCCCCGAAAAGCACCCTATTCCGTAATTTGACGGAAGGGCGGTTATGGGGAGCAAGATTCCTGCTTTTCGCATATTCTCCTCCTTTAAAGCTCGACCAGAATCCCGTTGTGGTCTGAAATTCTTTTTTCGTTATTATCATTAAAGATTATCCGTGAAGATTTTATTTTTATTTCACGATTCACGAAAATATAGTCAATTCTCTTTCTCTCGCTTTCATAGAGCCAGCCGTCAATTTTACCTTCAACAGTATAACCGCCGTCCTTATCCACCGCCATATTATAAGTGTCAAACCAACCTGACTCCAAAATTTCAGGATAGCCTCCATCCTCTCTGTGAGATGGCACATTGAAATCACCCAAAAGATAAATTTCCTTGTCCATATACGGCTTTAAAACCTTGTTCAGTTTCTTTAACTGATTTGAAAATGGCTCATCCTCATCGTCATACCAACCCGTATGAACGCTGACAAAAATCTTATCATCTATCCAGACAGCGAGTGCTTTTCTTGTTTTAAAATTCTCATATTCCTTGCAGTCCGTCAGGTAAAAGCTCTCCGCTTTCTCTATCGGTTTTCGGGAAAACAAAGCAATTCCCTCGTCATACTTTTTATATCCGCACTTAATTGCATCCCAGCAAAAGAAATAGTGTTCCCCTCTTTTTTCAAGCATCTGTGAAATCTTCAGGGCGTGGTTATCCGCCTTTACGGGAATTTCATTTTCGCCTCTGCATCCAAAAACCTCAGGTGATGATGCAATTTCTCCCGAAACTGTCTGATTAACCTCTTGCATAGCGATTATGTCGGGCTTAATCTTAACTATTGCATCAACAAATATATTACATTTTTCCTCATAATTATCCTCAAGCAGACTATGAGTGTTTATTGTTAAAAGCTTCATATTCCCTCCTATAAAATGTCATTTATATCAGATTTTAAAACATCAGCTTTCGGTCCGTACACCGCCTGAATACCTGTGCCTTTTTTGAATAGTCCAAGAGCACCCTCTTTTTTCCACTCTTCAAACTCTGCCACTTTTGACGGCTCCTTAACCGTTATTCTCAGTCTTGTCATACAAGCGTCAACAAATGAAATGTTCTCCCGTCCTCCAAGCAATGCAATAATCCGCTCCGCCTGAGAATTTTTGTTTTCTTCCTTATTACTCGGCACTTCCTCAAGGGTTGCATCTGTATAATTTCCCATTCGTCCAGGTGTTGCATAGCCAAACTTCCCTATCATATAATAAGCGACAAAATATCCAACCGCGAAGAAAATCGCCGTAGTTATAACAAAATTTATTATATCCCCCGTCAGTCCTGCGCTGACCGACATTGGTATTCTGGTCAAAAGCTCGATATTCCCAAAGGAATGAAGTCTTAAATTCACAACGCCTGCCGCCGCAAATGCCAATCCCTGTAAAAGTGAATAAACAATATAAAGAGGAATAGCACAGAACATAAACATAAACTCGATAGGTTCGGTTACCCCTGTCAAAAATACCGCAAGAGCCGTTGAAACGAACATTGAGCGATAGGATTTCCTCTTATCTTTATCAACCCGTTTATACATAGCAAGTCCAACGCCGAGCAAAAGTCCCGTTGCCCCAATCATCTGTCCCACCTTAAATCTTGCTGGAGTTATAGTTGTCAAAAGAGTATTATACGCCTCAGTATTTCCTGCATTTTTAAAGCCTATAAGGTCCGAAATCCACGCAAACCACAACGGGTCCTGACCAAACACAGTTGTTCCTGCATTGGCTCCCGTCTGTATAATATAAGTTCCGCCAAAAGAGGTATAATTCATTGGAATCGTGAGCATATGATGAAGTCCGAACGGAAGGAGCAGTCTTTCAAGTGTTCCGTAGATAAACGGGGCAAGAATCGGGGAGGTGTCCGCTGAATTTGCAATCCACAACCCGAAAGAATTGATTCCGAGCTGAACGACAGGCCACACAACCGCCATTATAAGTGAAACGATTACTGACCAGAAAATAACAACAAGCGGAACAAATCGCTTACCGTTAAAGAACGACAAAACATCAGGCAGTCCTCTGAAATTGTAGTATTTATTATAGATAATTCCGCCTAAAAAACCTGCTATTATACCGACAAACACACCCATATTAAGAGCGGGCGAGCCTAAAACTGAAGTAAAATATCCGTCAACCGCTATTGTCTGACCAAAAAGAGTTTTTGTTGTTGCCTCACCGTCAGCAAGCATAGCATTGGTTACACCAAAAATATTACCCGTTATATTATTTATAAGAATGAATGCAAGAAGTGCTGCAAATGCGCCACCTGCCCTCTCCTTTGCCCAGGAACCGCCTATTGCAACCGCAAACAAAATGTGTAGATTACTTATAATTGCCCAGCCGATATTTTCAATTATACTTCCCGTTCTTGCAACAAGTGAAATATCTGCGCCTGACATAGAAATAAGCTTTCCTATACTTATCATAATCCCCGCCGCAGGCATAACGGCGATAACCACCATTAAGACCTTGCCAAGCTTTTGCAGAAAGTCAAAAAACTTACTGTTTTTCTTTTTATCAGGTACATTTTCCTGTCCGCTTTCCTTATCCTCTGAAACAGAAAACAAAACGCCATTATCAATCGTCACATTTTTACTGTTCATTATAATTTCCGAATTTTCTTTAAGGTTACACACAATAACAGGGGTTACAGGACTTATATTTTTCTCTTTCAAAACAGACAGGTCAACCTCACCAACAAGTTCTCCTGCCTTAACCTTGTCGCCCGGCTTTTTATAAACCTTAAAGCCCTCACCTTTCAACGAAACGGTGTCAAGTCCTATATGAACAAGGACTTCAAGACCGTCATTTGATGTGAAGCTGAAAGCGTGCTTTGTGTCTGCAACAGAGGACAGGGTTCCGTCTACGGGACTGACAATCTGCCCATTTTTAGGAATGACAGCAACCCCATCACCCAAAATCTTTTCTGAAAAAGTTTTGTCTTTAACCTCGCTTATGGGAATTACCTCACCCAAAAGCGGAGCCTTTATTTTAATACTCGTTTTCTGTTTCGCCATATTGTTTCTTCCTTTCTTCTATTTAAGATGCCATATCTCATCGTTATATTCTTCTATTGTTCTGTCTGACGAGAAATATCCCGCTCCGCTGATATTACAGAGCATTTTCTTTGCCCATTCATCCTCTTTTCTGTAATCCGAAATTGCCTTATCTCTTACGGCTTTATAGCTTTCAAAATCAGGGAAAGTCATAAAATAATCTTTGCTCAAAAGTTCGTTTTTAAGGCGGTTAAGGCATGCTTTATCCCCTTTTTCAAGCATACTTTTGTCGGTTATGAAATCCACCGCCCTCTTTATCGAAGGATTTTTCTCATAATAATCTTTTGGACGGTAACTTCCCGCTTTGTATCGGTTTATTACGGTTTCACTGTCATCGCCGAAAATATAAATATTCTCCTTGCCGACTCTGTCATAAATCTCCACATTTGCTCCGTCCATTGTTCCAAGAATGACTCCGCCGTTTAATATAAATTTCATATTTCCCGTTCCGCTTGCTTCCTTTGACGCCAGAGAAATTTGCTCGGAAATATCGCAGGCAGGGATAAGTTTTTCTGCAAGAGAAACATTATAGTTCTCAACCATAGCTATTTTAAGATAAGGAGCGACCGCCTTATCCTCTGCAACAACTTTACCGAAACACAAAATGAGGTGGATTATATCTTTTGCGATTGTATAAGCCGGTGCGGCTTTCGCCCCAAACACCGCCGTTATTGGTACTATCGGAGTTTTTCCTGCTTTTATTTCAAAATATTTATCAATCAGGTAAAGAACATTGAGCTGTTGCCTTTTATATTCGTGGAGTCTTTTTATCTGCATATCAAAGACTGAATTTTCGTTAAGGCTTATTCCCTGACTTTCAGAAAGATATTTACAAAGATTCCTTTTATTTTCGCTCTTTATATCCCTTAATCTTTTCAAAACTGACTTGTCTGCCTTGAATTTGCCAAGCTTTTCAAGTTCGTCTGCATTTTTCATAAATCCGTCACCAATAAGCTCTTTTATAAATTCTGTCAGCTTTGGATTCGCCTGAAAAAGCCACCGTCTCATCGTTATTCCGTTGGTCTTATTATTAAACTTCTCAGGATAGAGTCGGTAAAAATCATTAAGCTCCGTGTTCTTGAGTATTTCCGTATGAAGCTTTGCAACACCATTGACACTATGTGTATAATGTATGTCCATATTTGCCATATGAACTATTTCAGACTTATCAATTATATTAACCGAAGGAATATCAAACTTTCTTCTTACTCTGTCGTCAAGGATTTCAATAACAGGCACGAGGGCAGGAGCGACCTTTTTAATAAAGCTTAGTTCCCATTTTTCAAGAGCTTCGGAGAGGATTGTGTGGTTAGTATATGCACAGGTTTTCATAACGGCGTCTATCGCCTCATCAAAGCCTATCCCTTTTTGAGTTAAAAGTCTTATAAGCTCAGGAATAATCATAGACGGATGTGTGTCATTTATCTGTATTGCCGCATAATCATAAAGGTCATAAAGCTTACAGCCTCTGCTCAAACATTCCTCCAAAATAAGCTGTGCTCCGCAACTGACCATAAAATACTGCTGATAAACACGAAGAAGCCGACCTTTATCGTCACTGTCATCAGGGTATAAAAACAATGTAAGATTCTTCTTTATATCTGTTTTATCAAAGTCAATTCCCTCGCCAACTACCGTTTCATCAATAGTTTCAACATCAAAAAGGCGGAGTTTATTCACTCTTCCGCAATACCCCACAACATCCAGATTATAGAGTCTTGCCCCCACAGAAAAATCACCGAAATCCACTCTGTATTTCTTTTCTTCCTGCTCCAAAAATCCTGAATCATTAAGCCACGGATTTATTTCCTCTGTTTGCATATTATTCTTGAAAACTTGTTTAAAAAGTCCGTAATGATAGTTAAGTCCTATTCCGTCTCCGCATAAATCAAGTGTTGCAACCGAATCAAGAAAACAAGATGCAAGCCGACCAAGTCCGCCATTCCCTAAAGACGGCTCCGCCTCCATTTCCTCAAAGGTTTCTATATTCTTTCCGCAATCTGAAAGGAGTTTTTTCACTTCATCATAAATCCCCAGATTCATAAGATTATTAGTGAGCAACCGCCCTATTAAAAACTCTGCCGAAATATAATACAGTTTTTTCCCTGTATCTTTTTTCTGTTTTGCTTTACAAAGTTCCCTTATGGTCCTGACAATTCCGCTATATATTTCCTTGTCACTGCAAAGCTTTATTTCCTTACCGCAATATTTTTCTATAAGTTGTGTTGCTGTCATACAAATTCTCCTTTTCGGATTTTAATTATGAATAGTATTTACATTTTTTTATATTTAATTCTTAATTTGGCAACAAAAAAACACTTAACCATATCAAATAGCAAGTGTTTTGTGTCAATTTATCTTATTCTGCGTAAAATACTGTATGAGTATATTTATTGGAGGATTTAATTATGTGTGGAATAGGCGGTTATGCTGATTTTACTGACCGTATTATAAAAAACGATGAAATATCCGAAAAAATGAGCAATACGCTTAAAAGACGAGGGCCTGACCAGTCGGGGATTTATCAAAACGACCATATCGCATTTATTCACAGACGGCTCTCTGTTGTTGATTTACAAAACGGAATTCAGCCAATGAAGAAAGATGCCTTTGGGAACACCTTTGTTATGGTATATAACGGTGAACTTTATAACACGGGGGATTTAAGGGCGGAGCTTTCTTGTCTTGGCTATGTCTTTTCCGAAAAATCCGACACTGAAGCACTTCTCACTTCATATATCGAATGGGGTGAGGATTGCGTTGAACATCTTAACGGAATTTACGCTTTTGCAATTTACGACGAAAAACGACAAAGAATATTTATTGCCCGTGACAGAGCAGGGGTTAAGCCGTTCTTCTATGCCTTTTCAGGGTCAACCTTCGTTTTCGGTTCTGAAATAAAAACAGTTCTTGCCCACCCTCAGGTTACTCCCCAAATCAACAAAGAATCCCTTGCGGAAATCTTTCTTATCGGACCGGGCAGGACATCGGGGCAAACACCTTTTTCAAATATTTTCGAGTTATGCCCTGGGGAGTGCGGAGTGTTTTCAAGGGACGGACTGAAAAAGCGTTCTTACTGGAGTCTTAAAGCGAGAGAGCATCAAGATAGCTTTACTCAGACGAAAAACACCGTCAGGGAACTGATTTGTGACTCAATTTCAAGGCAGACTGTGTCCGATGTTCCCCTCTGTTGTTTTCTGTCGGGCGGACTTGATTCAAGTATTATATCAACCATTACAGCAAGGACAGTTGCCCCAAATACCCTGACAACATATTCCGTTGACTATGACGATAATGCAAAATATTTTAAAAGCTCCGTGTTCCAGCCAAACAGCGACAGCGACTATATTTCACTCGTGTCGGAAAATTCAAAAACCGACCACAAAGTTGTTACGGTCAGCAACACCGAGCTTGCCGAGGCATTAACCGAGGCAACATTTGCCCGTGACCTGCCTTGTATGGCTGATGTTGATTCTTCCCTTCTCCTTTTCTGCCGTCAGGTTAAGAAAACCCACACAGTTGCTTTATCAGGAGAGTGTGCTGACGAGATTTTTGGTGGGTATCCATGGTTTCGTAACGAGGCAGTTTTATGGAAAGAGGATTTTCCGTGGAGCGGAAATGTACCCCTTAAAGCAAGCTTTTTAAAAGACGGAATTTTAGACTTTTCCCCAACTGAATATGTTCGGCAAAAATATCTTGACACGGTAAATTCAACGGACTATCTCCCCACCGACTCCAAAATCGACAGACGAATCAGGGAGATTACTATGCTTAACATTAAATGGTTTATGCAAGGGCTTTTAGACCGCAAAGACAGAATGAGTATGTATAGCGGACTTGAGGTCAGAGTTCCATTTTGCGACCATCGGATTCTGGAATACGCCTATAACATTCCCTGGGAAATGAAAAATTCTCAGGGACGGGAAAAGGGACTTGTCCGTGAGGCATTTTCGGATATGCTACCCTATGAGATTATATGGCGGAAGAAAAGTCCTTACCCCAAGACCCACAATCCTGTATATTTTGATGCGGTTAAGAAACTTCTTAAAGAAATAATCGATGACAAAAACGCACCTATATGGCAGTTTGCAGATTTTGAAATGGTTAAGAAACTATACGAAACCGAAGGCAGTATGTTTGATGTACCGTGGTATGGTCAGCTTATGACCGCTCCGCAGATTTTTGCATATTTCTATTCAATTAACCTCTGGCTTAAAACTTACAAACCGATTTTTAAATAGAAAAAAGACGCCTATATGGCGTCTTTTGCTTTTGTTTCACAGTATGCACAGCGATATTCGCCGTTTTCCTTGTCGGTCAGCTTGAAAATCTGGTCAATTCCCTGCTCAACCGTTGTTATACATCTCGGATTTTTACAACTTATAACATTAACAAGTTTTTCAGGTAAAGAAAGATGTCTTTTCTCAGCCAAAGCACCGTTCTTTATTATATTAACCGTTATATCCTTATCAATATATCCTAAAATTTCAAGGTCAAGGTCAACATCAGCATCAATTTTGATTATGTCCTTCCTGCCCATTTTTCCGCTCTGTGCGTTCTTGATGATTGCAACCTGACAGTCAAGCTTTTCAAGATTTAAAAGCTCATAAATCTCCATACTCTTCCCTGAGGCGATATGGTCAATAACAATTCCATTTTTAATTGAATCTATATTCATATAAAATCCCTTTCTATATCCCAAAGTTTTAAAAATTTGTTCAGATTTCCGCTTTGCAGCAAGTGGTGCTGTGCTATCTGCACCGCCCCGAGTAAAAAGCGGAAAGATGGGTGAATTTTTAGACTTCAACCTCCAGAAGTTTAAGTATGAGTGCCATACGCATAATCTTTCCGTTTCTTACCTGTTTGAAATAGCAAGCACGGGAATCATTATCCACCTTAGTGTCAATTTCATTAACTCTTGGGAGCGGATGCATTATAACAAGGTCACTCTTTGCCCCCTCAAGCTTATCAGGAGTTAAGATATAGCTATCCTTAAGTCTTATGTAATCCGCCTCGTTAAAGAAACGCTCTTTCTGAACTCTTGTCATATAAAGGATATCTATATCCCCCATTGCCTCTTCAAGGCTTCTTGTTTCAACATAAGGAATATTATTCTTTTCAAGAACATCCTTTTTAACATAATCAGGAAGAGCCAGTTCTTCCGGTGAAATAAGGACAAACTTGATATTTTCATATCTTGACATAGCGTTTATCAAAGAATGAACCGTTCTTCCAAACTTCAAATCTCCGCAGAACCCGACTGTCAGATTATTAAGTCTGCCTTTTTCACGCTTAATCGTAAGCAAATCTGCAAGGGTTTGAGTCGGGTGGTTATGTCCGCCGTCACCGGCATTGATGATTGGAACTTCCGCCTTTAAAGATGCCGCATAAGGTGCGCCCTCTTTCGGGTGGCGCATTGCGATAATATCGGCATAGCATCCGACAACCTGAATTGTGTCGGAAACACTTTCGCCCTTTGAGGCAGAGCTTGAATCAGCATCGGAAAAACCGATAACATTTCCGCCAAGCTCCATCATTGCCGCTTCAAAACTAAGTCTTGTTCTTGTTGACGGCTCAAAAAACAATGTTGCAAGTTTTTTATATTTACATTTTTCCTGATATTTCGCAGGATTTTCTATAATGTCCTCCGCAACACTTAACAACTTATCAATTTCTTCTGTTGATAAATCCAGAATATCTATAAGGTGACGCATAAATTATCTCCCTCCGATTATTTTATCCAGCTTTCGTCACTTGGGTTATTACGGAACATAATAAGGCGTTCCTTATCCTCAGCCTTAATATATCCGATTTCAGCCGCAACCTCAACAGTTGTGTCAAAATCTGTAAGGCTTGTATTTTCAACATTTGCAGCAGCAAGTCTTTCAAGACCTTTCTTCATTCCATATGTATAGATTGAAACGATACCAAGAACCTCAGCGCCTGCTTCTCTTAAAACATCAACAACTTCGATAACACTTCCGCCGGTTGAGATAAGGTCTTCAATTACAACAACTTTCTGACCTTTTTCAAGCTTTCCTTCAATCTGATTCTGTCTGCCGTGGTCTTTAGCTCCGCTTCTTACATATCCCATAGGGATTCCGAGAATATGAGCCGCGATTGCAGCGTGAGCGATACCTGCTGTGCTTGTTCCCATTAAGACATCAGCCTCAGGATACTTTTCCTTAACTGTGTTTGCGATTGCATTTTCAATATCATCACGAACTTTCGGTGCTGAAAGTGTCAATCTGTTATCGCAGTAGATTGGGCTTTTTATTCCGCTTGCCCAAGTGAATGGTTCATCAGGACGGAGAAAAACCGCTCCGATACTTAATAAATCTTTTGAAATCAGTTCTTTAATGTTTTCCATTTTTATCTTCCTTTCTTTTAATCAACAAATTCGTTTATACATCTTTCGTAAGCCGCAACAGGGTCATCTGCCGCAGTTATCGGTCTTCCAACAACGATATAGTCAGAGCCAATTTTTTTAGCTTCAGCCGGTGTCATAACTCTCTTCTGGTCGCCTATATCCCCGTCTGCAAATCTTACTCCCGGAGTAACTGTTAAAAACTCATTTCCGCAAGTTTCGTGTACCTTTCCTGCCTCAAGCGGAGAACATACAATACCGTCAAGACCTGCCTCTTTAGCACACTTTGCATAGTGCATAACAACCTTATCAATCGGTTCTTTTATAAGAAGGTCATTTTCCATACTTTCCTGGTCAGTTGAGGTAAGCTGTGTTACAGCGATTAAAAGCGGTCTTGTTCCGTCAGGACGGGTAAGCCCCTCTAAAGCCGCTTCCATCATTCTCTTTGTTCCGCCTGCGTGAAGATTACAGATGTCAACATCAAGATTTGACAAAACTGACATAGCTTTTTTAACCGTGTTTGGAATATCGTGAAGCTTTAAATCCAAAAAGATTTTATGTCCTCTTTTCTTGATTTCCTTTACGATTGACGGACCTTCCGCATAGAAAAGCTCCATACCGATTTTAACAAAAGGTTTCTTTCCTGTAAACTTATCCAAAAACTCAAATGTTGCCTCTGCACTTGAAAAGTCACAAGCAATAATTACATCTTTTCCCATTAGTGGGCACCTCCGATTATATCTTTTAAATTTTCTATATTGTATTTTTTACAAAGAGCAGGAAGCTCTTCAATTATATTCTTACAAGCACACGGCTCAACAAGGTTTGCCGCACCGACCTGCACGGCAGTCGCCCCCGCCAGCATCATTTCAATAACATTTTCCGCCGTCATAACACCGCCAACGCCCATAATCGGTATTTTCACCGCTTCATAAACATCGTATATCATACGGATTGCAACAGGGAAAATAGCAGGACCTGAGAAACCGCCCTTTTTATTTTTAACAACAGGCTTTCTCGATTTCAAATCAATCTTCATTCCCATAAGAGTATTTATAAGAGTCAATCCATCTGCCCCTGCATCTTCGCAGGCTTTGGCAATCTCAACAATATCCGTAACATTTGGAGAAAGCTTAATGAAAACTGGCTTATTAGTCACTGCTTTAACCCTTTTTGTCACCTCTGCGGCATTTTTCGCATCAGTTCCAAAACTCATTCCGCCTGCGTGGACATTAGGACAGCTTATATTAACCTCAACAATACCGATTTCATCAACTGCACCTAATTTTTCACAGTTATAAACATATTCATCAAGAGAAAAACCACCCACATTGGCAATAGCTTTTTTATTAAAGCACTGACGAAGCTTTGGTATTTCCTCCTCGATTACCTTTTCAACTCCGGGGTTCTGAAGTCCCACAGAGTTAATCATTCCCTCACGGCACTCCGCAATTCTCGGGAGCGGATTTCCGAGTCGTGGCTCTTTTGTTGTACCTTTAAGAGAGATACTTCCCAGAATATTTATATCATATAAATCAGCAAACTCATAGCCAAATCCGAAGGTTCCACTTGCGGGGATTATCGGATTATCAAGACAAAGTCCGCCTAAATTTACGCTTAAATCTACCATATTACTTCCTCCTTCAAAAGAACGGGGCCTTCCTTGCATATTCTCTTATGACCGTACTTTGTTTCGCAGGTACAACCCATACAAGCACCAAATCCGCAACCCATTCTCGCTTCAAAGCTTAACTGCCCTTCCGTTACTGATGTGTCATACACACCTTTAAGCATCGGCTCAGGACCGCAGGTGTAAAAATATGTATATCCGTCAAGTTCTTTCATTGCATCTGTAACAAAGCCTTTTATACCCATACTTCCGTCATTGGTTGTAACATAAACCTTTGCACCCAGC
Source organism: Clostridia bacterium (assembly GCA_045646365.1). Taxonomy (GTDB): domain Bacteria; phylum Bacillota; class Clostridia; order Monoglobales; family Monoglobaceae; genus SIG454. The sequence continues at coordinate 196,879 of JAZRKP010000075.1, read as the reverse complement.
TTTTCAAATTTTTCTTTATAAAACACATCTGCTTCGTTCATAAATCCCATTATAACCGTAACAATCTTTCCCTCGCCTATAAGTTTTTTGCAAAGGTTATACATTGGCGGAACACCAACGCCACCGCCGATTAAAAGAGGCTTATCTCCGCTTGTTTCTGTGTTAAAGCCGTTACCGAGTCCTGTCAGAACATCTAAAGTTCCGCTCTCCATAAGGCTCATTTTCTCTGTACCCTCGCCCACTACCTTATAAATAATCGTAATGGTTTTATCGTCATAGTCGCAAACCGAAATGGGGCGTCTTAAAAACAAGTTATCAAGCTTAATATTTATAAACTGCCCTGGACGGATAAGGTCGCTTGTGTCCCCCTCAAGTATCATTTCGTAAATATCTCTTGCGATTTTTTTATTGGATTTTATTTCAAACAAAGATTGTTTCATTATTACTCCTCCTTATACGCAATTTCACCGTTTGCAACGGTCATTTTGCATCTTCCGTAAACCTCTTTACCTTCAAACGGAGTTGCTTTACCCTTTGAAAGAAATTCGTCGGGGTTTACTGCATATTTTTCATTCAGGTCAAAAACCGTAAAATTAGCTTTCTCCCCAACCTTAATTCCCGTTTTAATCCCAAATCTTTTTGCAGGGTTAATACTCATAAGTTCAACCAATTTTTCAAGGCTCAATTTCCCCGTTTTAACAAATTCCGTATACATAACAGGGAAAGATGTTTCAATTCCCACAACACCCATATTGCTTCCCGAAAGACCTTTCGATTTTTCCTCCTCTGAATGGGGAGCATGGTCCGTTGCAATCATATCAACCGTGCCGTCAATTATCCCCTCAATAAGCGCATCTCTATCCTCTACCCCACGGATTGGCGGATTCATTTTAAATCTGCCCTCGTCTTTAATATCCATATCGCAAAGAGTCAGGTAATGAGGACCTGTTTCACAGGTTATATCAACCCCCTCCGCCTTTGCCTTTCTTATAATTTCAACGCTTTCTTTTGTGGAAATATGGCAGACATGATAAGAAACGCCCGTCTCTTTAACCAGTTCCACATCTCTTTTTATGGGTTCCCATTCACTTTCAGAGCAAATCCCCTTATGACCGTTTAATTTTGCATATTCGCCGTCATGGATATATCCGCCGTTCAGCAGAGAATTTTCTTCGCAATGGGCAGAGATTATTTTATCTAAAGACTTGGCTTTTTTCATAGCCTCTCGCATCATTTCTTCGCTCTGCACCCCTTTGCCGTCATCGGAAAATCCTACAACATTTTCAGCCATTCCCTCCATATCGGATAAAGCTTCACCGTTTTGTCCGCAAGTTATTGAGCCGAAGGGATAAACCGAAATAACTGCATCTTTTTCGATTATATCAAGCTGTTGCTTTAAATTTTCTATGCTATCCGGAACAGGGTTTAAATTTGGCATTGAGCAAACCGCAGTAAATCCGCCTCTCGCCGCCGCTTTTGTTCCGCTTTTTACAGTTTCCTTATATGAAAAGCCCGGCTCTCTCAAATGCACATGAACATCTACAAAGCCGGGAAAAACGTAACAATTTTCAAATTCAAATAAACTGCCATCATTTTCAGCAGTTCTTTCGGAAATTTCAGACACCACACCGTTCTCGATGAAAATATTTTTCTTCTTAAAAACATTATCTTCAAATACCGATGCACCAATGATTGCGTATTTCACTATGCCCTATCTCCTTTGTCATAAATTTATCTATAATATTTTATCATATTGGCATATTTTTGTCAAGACAAATACGCCTTGCCTGAATATAAATTAACTGCCTTTATCATATACTTTATGTGAGGTGATTAGTTTGTTTATAACTATTAAAAGAGGAAATATTATTTTATCAGCACTGACCTTATGTTTCACTATCATTTTCCTGCTTTCGATTTTCCTTGAAACGCCCAGTCCTGTCAGCACTTTCGGGACTCCCGTATCTGGAAAAGTTTTCGTTATTGATCCAGGCCACGGCGGGGCTGATTCGGGGGCATCCTGTGATGATGTTATCGAAAAGGAGCTTAATCTCAAAATCGCACTTTACCTTAAAGCCTTTATTGAAGAAAACGGCGGAACGGTTATTATGACTCGTGAAACTGACAAAAATACGGCAGACCCCAACAGACCGGCAACTCTTTCACAGAAAAAATCCGACCTTATGGAACGAAAAACTCTTCCTCAAAAGGTGGATGCCGACATATTTATCAGCATACATATGAACAAGTTTCCCGAATCCCAGTATAAAGGTGCTCAGGTATTTTGTGCACCAAAATCAGAGGAAAGTCAGAAACTTGGCGAAATAGTCCAGGCATCCCTCATAAAAAACGCAGACCCCGGTAATACCCGTCAGCTTAAGACAGGAAACAGCATTTTCATTTTAAAAGATGCGGTTATTCCGTCAATCCTTGTTGAATGTGGGTTTATTTCAAATCCTGACGAGGCAAAGCTTCTTCAAAGCGAAAGCTATCAACAGAAAATCGCCTGGTCAATTTTTATGGGACTTACCGAATATCTCGTTTCTTAATACAAAACCTCAACCAGACACAACCCTTTGGCAGGAGCAGTTTCTCCTGCCATTTCGCGGTTTTCCGACAAAATAATCTGCGGTATTTCCTCAGGATTTCTCTTGCCAAGACCAACCTCAATAAGTGTTCCGACGATTATCCGCACCATATTATATAAAAAGCCGTTTCCGTAAAATCTCAATCTTATCTCATCATTTTCTTTTTCAATTCCAATAGAATATATTTCTCTGACGGGCGACTTTTTAAAATGCTTATTACTGCAAAAGGCTTTAAAATTATGTTCACCTATAAAATGTCCGCTCGCCTCTTTCATCGCCTTTACATCAAGCTTTTCCGGGATTTGATATACATACTTTCTGCCAAACACATCTAAAATTTCAGAGTTTAAAATTCTATATTCATAAACCTTTCCCTTTGCAGAAAGTCGGCTGTGAAACCTTTCGTCCGTCTCCTCAACCTCAATAACCGCAATATCATCAGGCAGATATTTATTAAGATAAGTCAGTATTTCACTTTTATCATATTCCCCGTTTACTTTGAAATTGGCAACCTGACCTTTGGCGTGGACTCCCGAATCAGTTCTTCCTGCACCATTGATTTCGATTTTATGCCCAAAATATTTCGACAAAACATCTTCAATCTTCCCCTGCACAGTTTCAAATTTCTGAAGTCGTTGCCAGCCATGGTATTTTGTTCCGTCGTACTGAATTTTTAATCTGTAATTCATAACTTCAATTCCTTTTACAAGCTGAATTTATTTCTCAGCCGTTCATACCTTTCCTTGCCAATCTGATAAACATTTATCAAATCTTCCATACCTTTAAAGCCACCGACCTGATTCCGATATTCAATAATCCGCTTGGCATATGTTTCTCCAAAGCCTTTTACATTCTTAATATCATACTTCGTCGCTTCGTTTATACTCTTCTTTCCCTCTGTTCCCATATCAGGCTCGCTTATATGTTCCGTCACCACAGGGGTATATTTTTCTCCGTTCAAAACCGCAGCTTTTCCATAATAATACAAGGCAACCATTATCGCCATAACAAATATAATCTTAAAAACAATCCTTAATTTCCACATATTCATACATCAAAACGGGCAAGGCAGAAATTCTGCCAAGCCCGAATAAATTAACTGTTTACTTTTTTAATTTCAAATGAATTTCTTATAGCATCTCTTGCGTCGTCAACTGTTTCAAAAACACCCTGACTCATCATTTGTGCTAAAATATTTCCAAGAGCAGTCGCTTCGATAGGACCTGCGAAAACAGTTTTTCCTGTTGCTTTTGCGGTAAGTTCGTTTAAGTATCCGTCCTGACAACCGCCACCGATTATGCTTATCGAATCAAAAGTCTTTCCAAGCACCTTTTCAATTCCCGCAACTGTATCTGCATAGGTCTTTGCAAGGCTTAAATAAACACACTGTGCAACCTCAAAAATCGTTTCAGGAACAGGCTGGTTATATTTTCTGCAACCTTCCTTAACCGCTTCAATCATACTCTTTGGAGCGAGGAACATAGGGTCGTTAACATCAACGATTGCCTTAAAATCTTCACATTTTCTCGCATTATCAGAAATTTCACCAAAGCTGTATTCGTCATTAAGCTCTCTTTTAATAGACTGGAGCATCCAGAGTCCCATAATATTTTTAAGGTAACGATAACGATATTCAACACCGCCCTCGTTAGTGAAGTTCATTTCACAGCTTTCCTTACTGCAGTTAGCCTCTGCACTTTCAACGCCCATAAGTGACCATGTTCCTGAGCTTATATAAACATTGTTCATCCCTCTTGTCGGAAGAGCAAGAACAGCACTTCCTGTATCGTGAGTTGCAGGGAGAACAACCTGACAGTCAAACCCAACTTCTTCCTTTATTGCATCGGAAAATCCGCCGATAACTGTTTTAGGAGGATTGAGTTCACCAAAAAGGCTTTCCTTAAAGCCAAGACGCTTAATAATATCCTTACTCCACTTTTTCGACTTAGCATCAAGCATTCCTGTTGTGCTTGCGATTGTGTATTCGCTGACCTTCTTACCTGTCAGGAGGAAATTGAAATATTCAGGAGTCATAAGATAAGTTTCAGCCTTCTCCATATATTCAGGATTTGTTTCCTTAATTGCCATAAGCTGATAGATTGTATTAAAATTAACTTTCTGAATACCTGCGATTGAATAAAGCTCCTCATCAGGAATTATTTCAGCAACCTTATCCATCATAGGATATGTTCTGTCATCACGATACGCAACTGTGTCGCCGAGGAGTTCGTCATTCTCGTCAAGAAGAACAAAGTCAACTCCCCATGTGTCAATTCCCATAGTTGCAGGAATCTTACCGATTTCCTTACACTTTTTCAAACCATTTTTAATTTCACCGAAAAGGCGGTCATACTGCCAGCACAAATAACCGTTTCTCTCTTCAAAACCATTTTTGAAGCGGTAAACTTCCTCAAGAGTAATTTTCCCATCCTCATACTTACCTAAGATATGTCGTCCGCTTGACGCACCAATATCAACTGCAAGAAAATACTTATCCATTTTTATTTCTCCTTATCCTAAATATAATTAAATATGAATATAACATAAAATTGCAAACTCAAAAAATGCAAAAACCGGCACCCAAATCTTGAATTTCCACTTTCTTGTTTTATGTCTGAAAAATAACATTCCTGCCAAAGCTCCAATTCCGCCGAGCAATCCTGCGAACAAGAGCATAAGCTTTTCGCTCACTCTCTGTTTTCTTCTTTTACTCTGGTGTTTGTCGTAGCCATAAACAAAGAACACGATAGCGTTCCAGATAATCAACATTTCCATAAATGACACCTCCAAAAATCCGTTCTGTTGTATCACCTTATGTCTATAAAATTCCTCTGTTAGCTTTAGTCTGCAAAATCTTCATAACGCTTTCATTTATACGGCTTTCCGGAATTTCACCGCTTTCAACCGCTTCACAGAGTGCTTTAACTGCGATTTCCAGACTGTTTGGCATAAGAATCATATCAACTCCCGCCTTAACAGCTTCTTTAGCCGCATCTGCTGAGGTGTGTGAATTTAAAACAGCACCGTCCGTCATTGGTGAACTGATTACGATTCCCGTATATCCAAGCTCACTTTTAAGAAGGTCTGTAACAATTTTATAAGAGAACGGAGCCGGATTATCCGAATCAAAGGCTCCAACCTTAACATTTCCAATCATAACAAAATCTGTTCCCGCTTCAATACCTTTTATAAACGGAGCAAATTCTTCTTTTCTGATTTCCTTTGCTGAGCGGTTATTCTTTGCATAATCATAGCTTGTGTCACCCTCTGTATAGCCTTGACCGGGGAAATGCTTAAGTGTTGCGGAAACACCCTTACTCTGCAAGCCCTTAACATACTGTTCAACCTTTCTTGAAACAGCATTATAGTCATTTCCAAAGGAGCGTGTTCCAATAACATTGTTAAAGCCCTCGCCCATAACATCAGCAACGGGAGCAAAGTTCATATTGATTCCAAGTTCCACAAGACTATTTCCCACTTTAGCACCGATTTCGTATGCCCTCTCAAAATCAGAAACATCTGCCATTGCCTCGATTTTCCCTAAAGACATAGAAGAATTACCACCGAGGACCGTATTATTTCCGCCCTCTTCAAAAACACCTGCAAACATTGGTATTTTTGAATATTCCTGAGATTTCCCAATCAGCTCTTTTGTCTGTTCGGGAGTCTGGAGATTGTGTGAAGAATACACAATTCCGCCAACAGGGTATTTCTCAAGCATTTCCTTTGTTTTATCGCCTGCCTGAATAACCTCACCAACCCCCGTCAACTGTTCAGGAGTCACATAAAACATCTGATAAATCTTTTCTTCAAGACTCATCTCTGTCACTTTTTGTTTAATCTCGTCACTTATCGCCATTGACGGAATCAATGTTTCCGCCTCATCTTTATCTTTTTTCTCCTCAGTATCGGGGATAAACAGTGTGCATCTGCTGAAAAGATAAATCACGCACAGCAAAACAAGTATACCGACTACTATGTATTTGGGTAAATTTTTCATTACTCTTTTTCCTTTTCCCGTTATTTTCTACACAAATAATTCTACAATAAAAAATACTGCTTGTCAATGAAATTTGCCAACATTAGTCCAGATTTTCCTGAATCTTCGCAACCTCAAGCATTATAGCACACTCAATTCTCTTTTTAAAGAGCCTGCAACCATACTCATATATACCCTTTATAGAGCCCGTTGCATGATAGGCATTAGCTGCACAACCGCCGCTGCAATAAAGCTTTGCCCAGCAATCCTTACACTCTTCTCTTGCATAGGCATTGCAAAGCTTGAACTCGTCACGGACCTGTGTATTCGTAACACCTTTCCAGATGTCACCCATACTGTATTTCTCGTCACCCACAAACTGGTGGCAAGGGAAAAGCTCTCCCCACGGAGTAACAGCCATATATTCAGTTCCCGAACCACAACCCGATATTCTCTTATAGATACAAGGTCCGCCTGAGAGATTTATCATATAGTGATAGAAAGTAAACCCTCTTTTTTCACGGCTTCTCTTAAGCATTTCCTCCGCAAGAATTTCATACTGTCTGTATAAAACAGGCAAATCCTCTTCCGTTAAAGCATAAGGGTCATCAGGCGCACACACAACAGGCTCCATAGAAAGCTCATTAAACCCCATATCCGCCATATGGAATATGTCATTTGTAAAGTCTGTGTTATTATGAGTGAAAGTTCCTCTCATATAGTAACCCTTGTTACCGCGCTTTTCCACAAATTCCTTGAACTTCGGAAGAATTATATCATAGCTTCCCTGTCCGTTTACTGTTTTTCTAAGACTGTCGTGGACTTCTTTTCTTCCGTCAAGACTTAAAACAACATTGTGCATTTCCTTATTTGCAAACTCAATAACCTCATCGTCAATTAAAACACCGTTTGTTGTAAGAGTAAATCTGAAATTCTTATTATGCTCTTTTTCAATACTTCTTGCATAATTCACGATTTCCTTGCAAACATCCCAGTTCATAAGCGGTTCTCCGCCGAAAAAGTCCACTTCAAGGTTTTTACGGTTTCCCGAATTTTCGATAAGAAAATCAATGGCTCTTTTTCCGACTTCAAGACTCATCAATGCTCTGTCACCGTGATATTTTCCCTGACTCGCAAAGCAATAATCACAGTTTAAGTTACAAGTGTGAGCCGTATGCAAGCACAGCGCCTTAATATCCGTATGGCGGTTTTTAAGGTCAAAAGCCTTATCCGCATAGACATCTTCAGAATATAGCTTTCCATCTTTTTTCAGTTCATCAATATCCTCAAAAATCTCGTCAATATCCTTTTGAGTTATATTTTCCGCCTTGTATTTTTCAAGAATAAGAGCCGAAACCTCATCCCTTGATTTTTCCTCCAGAAGTTCAATAACATCATAGGAAACATCATCAACAAGATGCACCGCTCCGCTGAAAACATCAAGAACAATATTATATCCGTTTAATTTATACTGGTGTATCATTTTTATAACCTTTCCAAAAAAACAGAGCCATAGCAAAATGCTACAGCTCCTGAATTTTAAATATCAAATTATTTGCTGCTTACGCACTTTTCACATTCCTGATTAGCAACACCGCAGGATGTTTTGCAAGCAGACTGACATGATGTCTGACATTCACCGCAACCGCCGTCTTTAACGCTCTTTGTAAGGTCACGAGTCTGGATAGTCTGAATTCTGTTCATTTTAAGCATCTCCTTATAAAATAACAAATTTTTAAATATTATACCACACAATTTTCCCTATGTCAACAATTTAAGCCCTTTAAAAATTTAAATTTTCTCAAATACCATATTATCCCTTATAAAACCTTGACATTTTAGCTGTCTGCATATATAATATAAATGTTATGTCTTTATTTTTAAGGAGAGATTTTGATGAGTAGTGTTACTGAAATTTTCGGCTCAATGGTGTTCGACGATTCTGTTATGAGACAGCGTCTTTCAGAGGATACCTATAAAGCTATGCAAAAGACCATTCAGGATGGACGAAAGCTTGATATAACCATTGCTAACAGTGTTGCAAACGCCATGAAAGATTGGGCAATAGAAAAAGGTGCAACTCATTTTACTCATTGGTTCCAGCCTCTTACAGGCTTTACCGCAGAGAAGCACGATAGCTTCATAAGTCCCACAAAGGACGGGAAAATTATTATGGAGTTTTCAGGTAAAGAGCTTGTTAAAGGTGAATCCGACGCTTCCTCTTTCCCGTCAGGCGGACTTCGTGCTACCTTCGAGGCAAGAGGCTACACAGCCTGGGATGCTACATCCTACGCATTCATAAAAGATGATACGCTTTGTATTCCGACGGCATTCTGTTCCTTCGGAGGCGAGGCTCTTGATATGAAGACACCGCTCCTTCGTTCTATGGAGCTTATCAACAAACAGGCTCTCCGTGTTTTAAAACTTTTCGGTAACGAAAATGTCACATCTGTTAAAACAACGGTTGGCCCTGAGCAGGAATATTTCCTTATTCCGAGAGAACTTTACGAGGCAAGAAAAGACCTTGTATACACAGGCAGAACCTTGTTCGGTGCTAAACCGCCGAAAGGTCAGGAGCTTGACGACCATTATTACGGTCAGATTAAGCCTCGTGTCAAGGCTTATATGAAAGACCTTAACAAAGAGCTCTGGAAACTTGGTATTTTAGCAAAAACAGAGCATAACGAAGGTGCTCCCGCTCAGCACGAGCTTGCCCCCATCTTTGCGACAACCAACATTGCCTGCGACCATAACCAACTTACTATGGAAATTATGCAGAAGGTTGCAAAGAAACACGATTTGATTTGCCTGCTCCACGAAAAGCCATTCGAGGGCGTTAACGGAAGCGGTAAACACAATAACTGGTCAATTTCAACAAACACAGGTATCAACCTTTTGGACCCTGGTGAAACACCTTACGAAAACGCTCAGTTCCTCTTATTCCTCTGTGCTGTTATAAAAGCGGTTGACGAATATCAGGATTTGCTTCGTGCTTCCGTTGCAAGCGCAGGGAATGACCACCGTTTAGGTGCGCACGAGGCACCGCCTGCGGTTATTTCAATGTTCCTGGGCGACGAGCTTAACGAGGTTTTAGACGCTATTGAACGGGGTACTGAATACGACTCAAAAGAAAAGACTCTTATGAAAATCGGAGTGCATACTCTTCCGAGATTCTCAAAAGATACAACTGACAGAAACAGAACTAGTCCGTTCGCATTTACCAATAACAAGTTTGAGTTCAGAACTCTCGGTTCTTCTCTTTCCGTTACCGGCCCTAACTTTGTTATAAACACCGCTGTTGCTGATGTTTTAGAAGGATTTGCGGATATTCTTGAAAATGCAGAGGACTTTGAAACAAGCTTAAATGAGCTTATTATTGATACAATCAAGAAACATAAGAGAATTATATTTAACGGCAACGGATACGATGATGCGTGGATTAAAGAAGCTGAAAAGAGAGGTCTTTCCAATCTCAAGACAACTCCTGACGCTCTCCCAGCTCTCATATCCGAGAAAAATATTCAGCTTTTCTCAAAACATAAGGTTTTGAGTGAGGTTGAGCTTCGTGCAAGATACGAAATCAATCTGGAAAACTACTGTAAGGTTATAAACATTGAAGCCCTGACTATGATTGAGATGGTTAAGAGAGATATTCTCCCTGCCGTTTCCGCATACGGAAGAGAGCTTACAGATGTTATCCTTTCTAAGAAGGGTGTTTCTTCCGCTCTTGACTGTACATATGAGGAAGAAACTGCAACTGCCGTTTCAAACCTGACAGGCGAGCTTTACAGAGAGATTAAAGACCTGGAAAAAATTGTTGCAGAATCCGAATCAATAACTGATATGAGCGAGCTTTCATTCTTCTGTAAGGACAATATTGTTCCTGCTATGAAAGCTGTCCGTGAAACAACTGATTCACTGGAGGTTATCACAGCCTCCGAATACTGGCCTTATCCAACATACGGCGACCTCTTATTCGGCGTCAGATAAATAAAAGGAGATTTAATATGGATATTACACTTGCAGTTATGGCAGCAGGAATGGGTAGTAGATTCGGCGGTCTCAAACAGATTGAACCTGTCGGACCTAACGGAGAAGTTCTTCTTGACTATTCCGTTTACGATGCAATCAAAGCTGGCTATTCAAAAATTGTTTTTATTATAAAGCGTGAAATTGAAAAGGATTTTCGTGAAATTGTCGGAAACAGAATCGAAAAAATAATTGATGTGGACTATGCATTCCAGAGCATTGATGACATTCCTGTTAAAAAGCCTGAATTCTCAGAAAGACAAAAACCCTGGGGAACAGGTCAGGCAATTTTATCAGCAAAAAATGTTATCAACACTCCTTTTGTCGTTTTGAACGCTGACGATTTCTACGGCAGAGAAGCATTCCGTGTTATCGGCGATTATCTCAAAGAGACAGGAAAATACTGTCTTGCAGGCTATCGTCTTAAAGACACGCTTACTGACAACGGGACTGTTACCCGCGGAGTTTGCTCAACTAAAGACGGTTATCTTGAAACGATAACCGAATGTTATGATATTGACCAAAATTCAGGTTTTGATTTAAACTGTATTGTTTCGATGAATATGTGGGGACTTGAAACTGGTATTTTTGATGTTTTGGAAAATGGTTTTGCAGATTTCCTAAATAACATTGAAAATCCCCTTAAAAGCGAATACCTTATCCCTAATGTTATGAACACTCTGGCTCAGAGCGGAACGAAAATCAGGGTGCTTGACTCAAGCTCCAAATGGCTTGGTATGACATACCGTGAGGATTTACCTGCAGTACGCCGTGAATTGGAAAATTTGAAAAATCTATATATTTAGGAGAAAAATATGTCAAAACTTATTACTATTTCAAACGATGCACTAAAAGTTTCAATTTCAACATTTGGTGCAGAACTTTCAAGCGTTGTAAAAAACGGGAAAGAACTTATATGGCAGGCTGACCCCGATGTCTGGGGATTTCACAGTCCTATCCTCTTCCCTATCTGTGGCGGTTTAAAAGAAGATAAGTATATATGGAACGAAAAGGAATTTTCTCTTCCAAAACACGGATTTGCAAAGCTTTCCGAATTTGAAGTTGAAAGTGTCAGCGATACAAAAGCAGTATTTCTTCTTCGTTCAACTGAGGAAACGCTTAAAAATTATCCTTTTGAATTTGAGTTCCGTGCAATTTTCGAGCTTGATGGTGAAAAGCTTTTAATAAGCTATGATACAAAAAATCTTTCAGAGGATACTATGTATTTTTCCGTCGGAGCACACGAAGCTTATTCCTGCCCTAACGGAATTGAAGAATACAGTGTTATTTTTGAAACACCCGAAAATCTTAAACGAAACACACTTTCGGGGAACCTTCTTGAAAACAATTCAGTGAGCCTTGGTCTTGGCAAGGCAGTTACGGAGCTTCCGCTTAAATATGATTATTTTTCAGTTGATGCTCTCGTTTTCACAGACCTCAAATCCAGAAAAGTTACTCTTTTAAACCGAACAACAAAGGAAGAAATCTCCCTTGAGTTCCCAGACCACGATTATTTCCTTATCTGGACAAAACCTAACGCAAACTATGTTTGTCTTGAACCGTGGTGCGGTGTTCCTGATTTCGTGGGAAGCAGTTATGATATTACTGAAAAGCGTGGTATTATCAAGCTTGCTTCAGGAAAATCCGAGACAAGAAATCATACGATTATATTTTAGCCTATTTGTATCTGTCTATATCGGAAAGCTCTATTCCCTTATGGACAGATATATTTATGCCATTGGCAATGACCGAGGAAATGTCCTCAATAACCTTATCTATTTCCTTTGGTGTTACAATAAAATCGCCTATATTATCCGAAAGAGTCTGCTTTATGAGTGTATACTTATCCTCTGTTGATATTGTTTCAAGCATCTTATAAAGAGGCTCATTTTCTTTTGCGTTCTCCTTTAAATCCCCAATCAGGAAATCAATACTGTCTCCCGTTATAGTTGCCGCATCAACCACCGTCGGAACACCTATTGCTATAACAGGAATCCCCAGCGTCTCCTTGTTTATCGCCATTCTGTTGTTTCCAATCCCTGCTCCGGGAGTAATTCCCGTATCGGAAATCTGTATAGTTGTGTTTATTCTTTTCATACTCCTTGAACAAAGAGCATCTATAACAATTAAAAGTGACGGCTTGACTTTCTCACAGATACCTTTGACAATCTCACCTGTTTCAATGCCCGTTATCCCCAAAACCCCCGGAGCAATAGCACAAAGAGGACGAAGTCTTTCATCAATCTCATCAGGGATATATCTTATTAAGTGTCTTGTAACCAACAGAGAGTCGATAACAGCAGGACCTAATGCGTCGGGAGTAACATTTCTGTTGCCAAGTCCGACAACTAAAACAGTTCCTTCCTCACTTTGCGGAATGAGTGCCATAAGCTCTTTCGCAACAATACGGCAAACCTCCTCATAAACTTTTTGTTCTCCGTATATTTCCCCGGGAATATCAATGGTTATATAATTCCCCTCTGGCTTATTTAAAACTGTTGCACCCTTTTTAGAAACAATTCTGACCCTTGAAACTGTTGTGTTTTCCATTGGATTTGAAACATCAACTTCAACACCCTCAATTTCCCTTTCAAGAGTCGACGCTTCCATATACAGATTCCACGCCTCAAGTGCAATATCTGTTCTTGCCATATATGACATATAATCACTCCTACTGTGCATAATATATTAAGAAATTTAATTTTATTATACCCAAAAAGGATTGACATATCCAACAATACAATATATACTTAACCAAAGGTGGTTTAATATGAAAAAATATATTTTGTGGACTATTGGTTCCATTTTCTTTTTAGTTCTTCTTACTGTTATAATAATATTCTCATTCAGCAAAAAAACAAAGACCATTGTTATTGATGACAAAGAAATCTCTGTATCTTCCACGGAAACCGAGGCAGATGAAACTCTTATTTCAGCAAATGAGATTTTTGATGCAACAAACACTGCACACTCTGTTGAAAACGGTGTTATTTATGCAAATGGTGAAAAACTTCTGGAAATCGACGAAAACTCCGCCTCTGTCAGAATTGACGGAGAGCTTTATCCCGTGGAAATTCAGAAAAAAGACGGCGATATAATGATTTCGCCCTATCTTGCAGGTGAAATCCTGAATTATCAAACTGTTATTTCCGATAACACAATCCACTTTATCAGCCCCGTTTCCGTAAGGTTGGGTCTTCGTGACGGCAAAAATGACATTGAGTTTAAATACAGTGACTCTCTGTTCCTCCCCGACTCAGGAAACTACAATCATTCGCTTGCTCAGCTTTCCATAGGTCTTGCCGTTTCGGCATTCTCCGCAAAATCTGCCGACGGGCATTGGGGTGATGACGGGAATTTTGGCAGAGAGGCTGATGTAAAGAAATTTTACGAAGATATAGGATTTAGCAATATCAGATGCTATAACTACGATAAATCCCTTAACAGCACTGAAGATTCCGTAGCATTCGCTCTGGCAAGCAAGAAAATTGAGAACAACGGCAAGTCTTATAATCTTGTTGCACTCTCAATCAGGGGTGGGGCTTATGGTAATGAATGGGTAAGTAATTTCAATTTAGGAAACACGGAAATCCACAAGGGATTTCTCCTTTCTTCCAATGAGGTTGTCAAGACCATTTACGACTATATGGGCGAGGATACAACGAACACCAAGCTATGGATAACGGGATACAGCCGTGGCGGAGGCGTTGCAGGAATTACTGCCGCACGACTCACAGACGAGGGCAGAATCAAACTTGAAAACATCTATGCTTACACCTTTGCCGCTCCTCGCGGAACTATGTCCAAAACTGCAAATTCTGAAAAATACGACCATATTTTTAACATTATAAGCGATATTGACATTGTGCCGCTTATCGCTCCGCAGGGTTGGGGATACCGCAGATACGGAACAGATGTTTTCCTGCCTTCTCTTCTTGATTTCAGCGAAGAAACCGCTCTTGCTCAATCCAACAAAATAAGCGGATTTTATCGGGAAATAAGTAATTCCGGAGATTTTAATCTTATGAAAACAGAGCAATCGGAGCAAAAGAAAGAAATTCATTCTCTCATCGACGGGATTTGCACCGCTTTGGGCAGTCGAATTTCATACACAGATAAATACGACGATATTATTATGGACTTCATTGAATGCAGTAATATGAAAATCAAGGATAAAAACGGGAACTGGAAAACCGCGTCCCCTGAGGAATGTCTTGCCCTGAAATACTCCGATGCAAAAGATATTATCGCCACCGTTAAAGGGAATGAATTTTTCAAAAATGCAGAAAGTATTCTTGGAGATTCTGGGAAAAAACTCCTTGTTTTTGCCTCTCTTTGCATTATTCACGGCGAAAACCCTTATGATATAATCGTTAATAAAATCGGAATTTCAAGCCTGACAACTCTCGCCTCTGTATTTTCTGATACATCTGCAAGCGGGGTCGATATAGCTAAAGCACATTTCCCCGAAAGCTATATTTCACAACTTTTATCAACCACTGAACCAACACTTATGAGGATAAATCAATAATTAAAATGGATATTCAATAAGAATATCCATTTTAATTTTATTCCGGGTTGACTTTGAAATTTCAAAGGTATATAATATTCTTTGGAAGAATACAAAAAATTTTTGAAACATATTGCACATTTCGGAGGAACGACTTATGAGTAAATCAAAATTTGAAGTTAATATGCTTGAAGGTTCTATTTTTAAAAATATAGTTCTGTTTGCTGTTCCACTGATACTGAGCAGTATTTTACAGCTTTTTTTACAATGCGGCAGATGTTATCGTTGTCAGCCGCTGGACAGGCAGTGAAGCTATGGCATCCGTTGGTGCAACAAGTTCTATCAGTAATTTAATCATCAACACCTGTCTGGGACTTTCTGTCGGGGCAAGTGTTCTTGTTTCAAGACGGTTTGGGGCAAACCACAAAGACGGAGTCCACAAAGCAGTTCACACTTCGATTCTCCTCGGTTTCCTGTCAGGGTTAGTCGCAATGATTTCAGGTCTTATTTTCTCCGCAAGTCTCCTTAAAATCATGGGAACTCCTGCAGGGAATGTTTTTGACGGTGCTGTCTTATATATGCGGATTTATTTCCTCGGTGTCCCCGCTTTAATGGTTTATAACTTTGGTGCGGCAATTCTCCGTGCGGTCGGTGACACAAAAAGACCTTTATATATTCTTATGGCGACAGGACTTATCAATGTTGTTTTAAACCTGATTCTCGTTATCAACTTTAAAATGGGTGTTTCAGGTGTTGCAATCGCCACCTTTGTGTCAAATCTTCTTTCAGGCGTAGCAGTTATTTTTATTTTGAGAAGGGCCGAGGGGACTTATAAACTTTCTTTGAGAAAACTCAAATTACACAAACGAGAGGTTAAGGACTGCTTTAAAATCGGCGTTCCTGCAGGATTGCAATCATCTTTGTTCAGCTTGTCAAATTCAGTTATTCAATCTGCCGTTAACTCTTTTGGTACTGCCGCAATCGCAGGTTGTGCTGCAGGAGCAAATATCGAAAACTTTGTATATTCAGGAATGAACGCCTTCCACCACGCAACGCTAACCGCAGTCGGACAGAATTATGGAGCTAAAAACCAAAAACGGATGAACAAATCATTTATCACAGCCCTTTTCTGCGTTGTGGTTGTTGGATTATTTCTCGGTATTATGTCCGCAGTTTTCGCACGGCCTTTACTGGGAATATATATAACAGATTCCGAAGAGGCTATTAAATTTGGAATTTCAAGAATCTGCTGGACAGGTATTCCATATTTTCTCTGCGGAATTATGGAGGTTTTACTGGGCGTTCTCCGTGGAACAGGCAGAACCGTTATTCCTGCGGTTAATTCTCTTATCGGCGTTTGCGGTGTCAGACTTCTGTGGATAGCATTCGTTCTGCCACTACACAGAAGTATCGCAGTATTATTCTTGTGCTGGCCTGTTTCCTGGTTAATCGTTATTATAATGCATCTTGTTTACTATTTGCTAATAAGAAAAACTGTAACAAAAGAAATTTCACTACCGAATAATATATAAAATTTGTCAAAATTTAATAAAATCTCTTGAAAAAAATTAAATTATGTTATATAATAAAAACAGATTCTTTTTATAAAGGAGAGGTTACAAATGGAAAAATTATTCAAAATCAAAGAACGAGGCAGTAGTGTTCGCACAGAGATTATTGCCGGTATTACAACATTTTTGGCAATGGCCTATATTTTAGTTGTAAACCCTAACTATCTCTCAGCTGCAGGAATCCCTTGGGGTGCTGCATTCTCAGCAACAGCTATTTCAGCGGCTATCGCAACACTCTGTATGGCATTTTTCGCTAACTACCCTGTTGCTTTAGCTTCAGGTATGGGGCTTAATGCTTTCTTCGCGTTCACAGTTTGCGGTGCAATGGGTTATTCCTATCAGGTTGCGCTCACGGCGATATTTATTGAAGGTATTATCTTTATGTTGCTTTCAATCTTTAAATTCCGTGAAGCTTTGGTTAATAAAATTCCAAGCAATCTTAAATTCGGTATAACAGCAGGTATCGGTCTTTTCATAACAATTATCGCTCTTATCAATGCAGGCATAGTTGTTAAAGATGATGCAACAACAGTTGCTCTCGGTGATTTATCAACAGTTCCGGTTGCTCTTGGTCTTATCGGTCTTTTAATTATCGGTGTTCTTGACCACTATAAGGTTCCGGGCAGCATCCTTCTCGGTATCATTATTACCTGGGTTTTAGGTATGGTTGCAGAAGCAACAGGCTGGTATGTTGTTAATCCTGACGCAGGTGTATATTCTGTATTCCCATCATTCTCAGGAAGTGCATTCGCAATGCCGCTCTTCTTCGATTTTGACTTTGGATTTATCGCAAAGAATGTTGCACCATTTATCCTTGTTGTGTTCACATTCCTCTACACAGATATTTTTGACACAGTTGGAACCCTTATCGGTGTTGCTGAAAAAGGAGACCTTCTTGACGAAGAAGGAAAGCTTCCTAAAGCAGGCGGTGCTTTAATGGCTGACGCTGTTGGTACAGTTGTTGGTGCTTGTCTTGGTACTTCAACCGTTACAAGCTATGTTGAATCAAGCGCAGGTGTTGCTGCAGGCGGTAAGACAGGACTTGCTTCAGTTGTTACAGCAATTCTCTTCCTCTTATCACTCGTTTTAGCTCCGGTTTTCACAGCAATCCCATCATTTGCAACAACTCCGGCTATGCTTTATGTTGGTCTTTTGATGCTCACATCTGTTAAAAAAGTTGACTTTAGCTCTGATGTTGCTGATACAATCGGTGCATTCCTCGCAATCGTTATGATGCCGCTCACATACTCAATCGCAAACGGCATTATGTTCGGTATGCTCGCTTGGGTTATTCTCAAAATTTTAATCGGTAAGGTTAAAGAAATCAGCGGTATTATGTGGATTTCAGTTGCACTCTTTGTTGCATATATCGTGCTTAAGGTAATGGGCCTTGCATAATAATTAGTTTAAAATTAAATAAGCATCTTTCCTCGGAAAGATGCTTATTTTTTTACATATTATAAGAATGTCAAGTATTAATCAATGTTCTATCTTCCCTCTCCTTCTCGTTGCCGAAGGCAACATATCGAGTGCGTCAGCACACATCGAGTCATTTATGATATATCGAAAATCTCACAAGATATTTATATCGATGAAAAAACGACAACTTTCTTGTCGAAAATTGTCGTTTTTTTTGGAAGTTCCGAATGGTTTAGATGACCCTTTATTTTGCTTATAACGAGTAAAAGGACACCAAATGGTGTCCTTTTAATTACTGTACTTCGTTAATGTCTATAGAATATCCCAAAACTTCGCCTATAGACTTAACTTTTCCCTTAATTGTTATTATATCCCCGACACTTTTTTGAATTAAGAATTCTTTTTGTGTATCATTCTTTATGTAGCACATTGCAGATACAAAATTCCATTCTGATGCTCCTACCGGCTCAACGGATATGTAGCTCCCGTTACTGTCAAAGCTTTTAATCTTGCACTCAAACTCTACATTCTTTTTTTGGTAACTTGCCTCTGCTTTCATTGCATTAGCATCTAATTCGTCAAACATCGTCTGCAAATCAACTACCTCATAAACAATTTCTTCAGCCTGATTTTGTGTACTACCATTGTTTGTAACTGTCATTTCGTCACTTCTTCCAGACGCACCTATAGCAATAACTACAATTGCAATTACAACCCAAAACCACCATTTCTTAAAAATTGGCTTTTTGATTTTACACCCGCAATTAGTACATATAACTGCTTTTTTATCAACTTCGTTTCCACATTTTTTACAATTCATAATTTTCCTCCTTGATATACCATATTGGGATAATTATATTATACCATTGTGGGATAATATTGTCAAGAGGTGTTTTATATGAGATTAAAAGAAGTTAGAAAGTTGAAAAAATTATCCCAACTAAAAGTAGCTATGGACTTAAATATGAACCAAAATACGATTAGCAGATACGAGACAGGAGAAAGAGAGCCAGGAATAAACGAGCTTATCAAAATAGCCGACTATTTTAATATATCTATCGATTACCTTCTTGAAAGAACTGATAATCCAAAAACAAATAAATAACTGAAAAAGACTTGTCAAAAATGACAAGTCTTTTTCATGGCAAAGGAGAACAATATAGATGCATATAAAAATAAGCTTTGCGTTAGCAAAGCAACATTAACTTCTTCTCTTATTCACTATTACTTATTACTTTCCAAAAATCGACAAGACTTTTTAGGGAATAGTGAAGAGTGAATAGGTAATAAGTAAAATCGACAAGATTCTGTCGAACCTTGTCGATTTTTGGCAAAGGCGAACAATATAGATGCAGAGGAATTTTATGTATTTTCCCATATTCAATATTATATCTTTCCTTTTTGCCAAAAAAGTCCTGTTTTATAACAATTTATTCATTAAATAATTGTATGTTTCACGAACTTGGTTTATTTGATTACTATTTTTCAAATGCATTGTTCGAATTCGGAAGCTCACTTGTATTCAATCTCTTTATTTTCTTATTTATTATTAACACACTTCATCGGAATTTACAATACATCAATCTTAAATTGTCATTCTAAAAATAATATTCCTTTATAAACATTTAAGCATCTCTATCTACTGAAACTCTATTCATACTACACCATATTAAAATGAATCTTACTCGTCTCATCATCTTTAATGGTGAAAATGGTTTGACACTTATTTTTAATATTATAATTATTATATATTTGCAAAAAGTAAGTATTATAAAAATTTTCTAAAACAAAATTCATAAATGTCATCGGCGATATTGGACCATATGCAGGTATTCTACAATTCTTATATTCGCCCAAAGACACATGTGAGAGTGGATGCTTGTGTATTGATTTAACATCTTCAACACAATAATCAAATCTTAAAGGAAATGATACTATTTTTTTGCTTAAAATATCAGCATAGATTTCATCTTGTTCATATATATCCGGTTCATTTTGGAATGACTCTAAATCTGGTGATGGAAACATTGCCAACCGATGTGAATACAATTTATCATTTTTATATGTGTATAATAGTTGTATAATATTGCCATCAACTAATTTAAGTGTATAATCTCTATTTTTATTTATTTCGTTATATATAGACGGATAATCAATATTTTTTAAACAAATAGATAAATTAGTAATATTATCCCATTCTATTCTCTTGATATTATCTCCATGCTCTCTTATAATTGGATATTGTTGTTGAACAGACATACTACTTTTTATCAAGCATTCTAATATATTCTCAATTTCTTTTTTTACATTGTTTATATCATTCATTGGAAAATAACCCCTTAAGTTTATTCCATAAATCTTCTGGAATATCTTCCTTATACATAAAACCATTTTCTATATCATTAATTATCTGTTCAAAACTATTTATGCTTTTTTCAATTTTCTCAGTTTCATATTGAGATTTATCTCTATGAATAATATTTAATTTTTCTCTTAACTTTTTATTAGGGTAAACAAAATCCAATCTAAAATCATTATCTTTTATTTTTTGAAATTCATTACACAAACTATTCATTCTATCACCATAACCCACAACACGCACCCAAGCTCTGCTTCTTGTTATGGCAGTAAAAAGAATGTTCCTGCTTTGTGCAGTAGCATAATCTGTTCCACAATTCTGACCATCTATTATATACACCATTGCAGCTTCATTACCTTTAGCTCTAAATATACTTGTAAAAGTTATAGAATCTTCCATAAAAAACTCATCTGGAGAGGTTGTAACGCCAGCCAAGTGACTATTTATTCCTATATTATATAATGCATTTCTAAGCATCCCAACCTTTTGCTTTGTTTGAAGAGGATCTGTGTGTATAACTAGTATATCTTTATACTCTAATTCATCTTTTTCAAGATTCTTTTTTATCTCGTTAGCCACCCAACTTGCCTGTTCTTCTTCATTTTCCAATGTTCTAAAAATAATTAAATCATCTATTGAAGAATGTTCCTCTAAAAATCTTGGACTACTTTCCGAAGTTCTTTTTAAAACTACCTCATTATCATCTTCTAATTTTCCACTTTCAACTTCGTATCCGATTTCGGTCCATAGATTTGCATCATCAAACATTTGTGCAATTTCCCCATAAATTCTAAATCCTAACGCATGTGCACTACTCAAAACAGGTCTAGAGTTTCTATAGCATACATTCAGTATAATATCTTCACGTGGTTGATTTTTCTCGTTCTTTAGCACAACATTAGGAGAACCATTGTTCTTATATCCAAAAATATTTTCGGGAGTATCCATTGAGTTCACAGTCAAACTCTGCAATTCGTCATAAGCATATACTAATCTTTTTTGAGCCGGCAAAACCTCATAACACAGCCTTAAAAAATCACTCGAAAAGTCCTGTGCTTCATCTATAAGAATCACATCATACATTTTTGAAAATGTGTGTACCTTTTGCATTGCTACTTTACAAGCATAATTAAAAGCAGTTGCATAAGAACTCTTATTTCTTGCAGTTTGAAAATCCAAATATTCAACATTATGGTTTTTGCAAAAATTATAGTATATCCCCTCTTCTTTCGGGCTTCCCCAAGCATGTATTATATTAATATTCTCCCAATTTGGTGTAGATTCAGACTGCTCATATACAAACTTAGTTATTAATTCAATAAATTGTTGTTTTAAGGAACGAGTATTGAATGTTACCGCTATTTTCCAACTTGGATTTGCAACATGCATATATGCGGCTTTTAAGGCCAATACAATAGTCTTCCCTGAACCAGCTAATCCCCGTATTCTCTGTACATTCTCAGAAATTTCAAGTGCGGCAGACATTTGCATTTTATCTAAGTTAGCAACATGCTTCTCTAGATTTTTTAAAATCCATCCTCTAGAATTTTCTGTTTTAACATTATCTCTTGATAATATTTTTTTCATTGTTCCAATAGACTGAATACAGCGCATTGCATATTCATAGTATTGTTCATTAGAGTCTTCTGCACTTTTTAAATATTCAAAAAAGCTATCATTCGTATTACATACCGTGAAACCATTTTTATCTCGCGTATACGCTTTAGAAAAATTTGGAGCATATGTTATTACATCTAAATTTATTAATACCTTTCCTCGTTTAACCAAAGCTTTTTCTTTCGCTATCTTCGATAGTATCAACGAGTATATTTCATCTTGTAATTCTTCAAAATTTGTATCAATTATATCATTATAAAACATAATAGCAATAATTCCATACTGTGGGGATATTAACAATGCATCAATTGCTATTTTATCATCATTTGTGGGTAAAATAGGGTAACCTAAAAACAGATTACCATCTATATCATTTTTTGCTTCAAAAATCTCAACCAATTTACTACTGAGAGTGGAATTTTCGACTTTACCTCTTGTAATATTTATCATAATACAACCTCATTTCTACATACATTTTTATCAGACATAAACAACAAATATGTTTCAACCTCTAGAGCATCTGCTATTCGCTGAATGTTTTCCAATGCAATGCTTCGCCTTCCACACTCAATAGCACTTATATATGTTCTGTGAAGACCAGATTTTTCCGCCAATACCTCTTGTGATATATGATTTCTCATTCTATATTTTCTTACATTTTCAGAAAAGACATTAATAATATCCATATACATAGCACCTCAAAATATATTATACAATACTGCATACAATAAGTAAACATACAATAAGTATCATTTCAATCAAACATTACATTTATTTTCCTTTTATCATCTATTACAATGCTTTGAACTATATTCCTTATTATTGTTCCAGAATACGTATTAATCCTTATTTCTTTCTCATAATCAATCTCTTGAAGTTCCATTAACGCATTATTGGATATTTTTTTTAAACACATTCCAAGGCTCTTATTTAACTTCATCAACTCATGTTCTATAGTCTTTATCTTCTGAATATAAAATTCTTTATCAACCGTTTCTTTTAAAATGTTCCGTAAAATCTTAGCCTCTTTTTCAAGGTTTTGTATTTTTCTCCGTACAACCTGTGGATTTGTATTGTCACCTTTATTCATAACTGCCTCTATCTCATCTCTAACTCTTTTTGCTATATCATTTGATTTTGGAAGCAATTCTTGTAAACTATCAATGATTGCATTATGTATATCTTCTTCAAGGATTGTCGGTGAATTCTTGCAGTTCTGCGTTCCATTAGTCAGTCTCTCTATACATCTCCAAACTATTTTCTTTTTACCGTTTCTTGACCAGGTTACTCTCCTATACTTAGCACCGCATTCACCACAAATCACTTTGCCGGTTAATGCATATTTTGAGCTGTATTTACTTGGGGTTTTACTTCTATACAGATTTGCTCGTCTTTGTATTTCATCCTGTACCATATCATATATTTCTCGCGATACAATTCCTTCATGGTTATTTTCAATATAATACTGTGTAAGTTCACCTTTATTTTTCACTATCGTTTTTGTAAGATAATCAGTTGTGTAACTTTTTTGCAGAAGAACATCACCTTTATATTTTTCATTCTTTAATATGCTTGACACTGCAGATTCTCCCCATTGTTTTGCACCTTTAGGTGTTTCTATCTTATTTTCATTAAGCCAATTCTTTATTCCTCTGATCGACTCTCCCTCTAGATACATATGATACATCTTCCTTATGACTGCTGCCTGTTCCGGAATTATAACTGGGGTTATTCCATCACCTCTATCATATCCATATAAGAACGGTGGAAAAGAAAATTTTCCTTCTTTATAACCCATTCTTTTACCTCTGGTTACATTTTGACTAAGAGATTCACTTTCTGCCTGAGCAAAGGCACTAAACCAAGTTAAAAATGTTTCACTTACTGCATCAAGTGTATTTATCCCTTCCTTTTCAAAAACAACTCCTATGTTGTTTGATTTTAGCTTCCTAATGGAATTTAAGCAATCCACAGTATTTCGTGCAAACCTCGAAATAGATTTTGTAATAATCAAATCAATTTTTCCTTTATCACACATATCCATCATTCTCTGAAATTCCAGTCTTTTCTTTTCACTCATTCCGCTTATGCCAAAATCAGCAAAAATATCAACCAAAATCCAGTTAGGTGTATTGTCAATCTTGTTTTTGTAGTACATTATTTGATTTTCAAGACTGTTTTCCTGTTCCTCTTTATCTGTACTGACTCTACAATATGCTGCTACCTTATACTGTTTGATTATATCTTTACTCTGATTAAAAATAGTAGCCGGAATCTCAATTATCTTTCTCATTATTCATTACCTCCAAGTATTTCTCTATAACATTTAGCATCATCTCCGCAGATACCCAACACATAAAATGAAAGGCTATTTCCTTATGTGCATATGTTCCGCCATTTTTACCTTGCCTTGATACAATACCAATAGCATTTGTTTCCTTTATCCAGACTTTCGGGGTTAAAGAATTTAATTTAAAAGAAACAGCAAGAAACTTATCATTATTCTTATTCTCCCATAATGTTAGAAAATCAATCGTATTCTTTTCTCGTAACCATAGTTGAATGATATATCCGGTTGATTTTTTTGACTTGTTTCTTGCCAATTCTGTTAAAGAAATATATCCTGGATTTTGGTTTGCTAAAACAATCTTTGTTTCCCTTTTCCTCTTTCTGAATTCAGGACTGAGATTTTGAATTCTGTTACATTTCCATACTTCAAAGTCATTATACAGATTTTCTAATACTTCGTTATACACCTCCTCTGTTATAATTTCATTTTCTAATAGTGGCTTCATATACTGCTCTCTGGCAATAATATATCGAAGCTGATTTTGAATTGCTGATTTGTTCATATACAAATCTCCTTTCATTTTGATAAATAGGATTATACAACAAATCAACATAAATCTACTACACTAAACTTCTATCATATCTGCATCGCGCGGTTTTTTCTTCTGCTGCCACAAAATAGTCCATAGCCGGAATAATGTATGTTATATACTTTGCATTGTTTATAGTCTTATCAATTACATCTCTTGTCCACTTCTCTTTTCCTGACGGAGATTTAATTCCACGCTTAAAAAGTTCTTCTTGAATATTTTGTAAGCTATGACCTTCAATAGCCATTTTATAAATCATTCTAACAACATTAGCTTCATCTTCTTTAATGTAAACATATCCTTCTTGATTTCTTCCAAACCCGTAGCAAATTCTGCCAAATAATCTTGATTGGTATAAATTCAATTTCATCATTTTAACTTCCTCCTTATAATTTAAAAATATAAAAAGCACATCTTGATTAACTCAAAATATGCTCATATTTATAGTATTAAATTTTAAAACATTACTATTATGATATTATAAATATCTTATTTCCTCGCTGGATTTCAATTCTACTTGTTAATTCTGTATATTCTTGATTAAAATTGCTATAAAATTTGCATATAAAGAAGAGACAAACATCATTATAACTATGTTATAAAATGCGTTTGTCTCTTTTGGAGGCGCCACCCAGATTTGAACTGGGGAATAAAGCTTTTGCAGAGCTCTGCCTTACCACTTGGCTATGGCGCCATACTATATTATATGTTAAATTTGAAAATTTATGACAAAAGACGCCTGAGCGTCTTTTGTCATTGGAGCGGAAGACGAGATTCGAACTCGCGACGTTCACCTTGGCAAGGTGACGCTCTACCACTGAGCCACTCCCGCATATAAAAATGGTGCCTCCGGGCGGAATCGAACCACCGACACGAGGATTTTCAGTCCTCTGCTCTACCGACTGAGCTACAGAGGCAAATTTAAGCCTCACCATGAAGAATAAAATAAGTTGGCGATCCGGATGGGGCTCGGACCCACGACCTCCAGCGTGACAGGCTGGCATTCTAACCAACTGAACTACCGGACCGCATGTGGTGGGCACAATAGGGCTCGAACCTATGACCCTCTGCTTGTAAGGCAGATGCTCTCCCAGCTGAGCTATGCGCCCACATAAATCCTCGTTGTCTTTAGTATCACCCGCGACAACAAAAACTATTATACTCGCTTTAACACTAAAAGTCAAGAGGATTAAACCCGATTATCTTGAATTACATCAATTTATCTATATAGTATCTTTTATTTTCTAACTTTTCCTCTTTAATTCTCACTTTTTTGATTTATTTTTAAATTCTTCAAGAGTCGTTTTATCAAACACATATTTCCTGTCACAGAACTGACAAGTTATCTCCGCTTCGCCCTGTTCATCAATGATATTCTGAATTTCTTCCTTTCCCAGACTTATAATTGCTCTCTCCATTCTTTCCTTACTGCAATCGCACACATAGCCGATTTCAGTTTCTTCAAGAATATCAACTTCAAACTCCTTCATAATCTCAAAAATAAGCTCTTCGTTGCTTTTCCCTACAGAAAGCATATCTGTCACACTCTTTACATTTTCAAGAGATTTCTCGAGCCGTTTTAAGCTTAATTCATCGCAATCCGGCATAACCTGAACGATAAATCCGCCCGCCTGAGCAATACTTATATCCTTATCTACCAAAACGCCAAGTCCGACAACGCTTGGCACCTGCTCTGACTGAGCAAAATAAAACGCCATATCGTCCCCGATTTCGCCTGTTTGAAGCGGAACCTGACCGATATAAGGTTCTTTCATTTTAAGGTCGCGAATCACGCTCAAAAAGCCATTTACGCCCACAGCAGCACCAACATCCAGCTTACCCACTCTGTTAAGAGGTAAATCTACCACAGGATTTTCAATATATCCCTTAACGCCGCCTTTCGCATCTCCAACAACCAGGATTATTCCCGCAGGACCGCCGCCCTTAACCTGAACAGTTACGGTCGCCTCTTCGTTTTTCAGCATTGCACCCAGAAGATGCCCTGAAACAAGGGTTCTTCCCAACGCCGCAGAAGCAAGGGGGGAAAGTCCGTGGTACTTTCTCGCAGTTTCTACCGTTTCACGGCAATTTGCAAAATATATTCTCATAAATCCATCTTTTGTCACAGCTTTTGTCAATTTATCCATAATATCAAATCCTTTCTTATGCAAATTTAAAAGTATATAAAAAAACACTTCAACCCCCTGCCCCAATCTTGGGGGATTAAGGTGCACTTTTGTGTAATATAGGAAATTACAACATAATAGTAGTAATTTCCTATAAGATAAAAAGAAAGAAGCCGACTCGCACTTGTCGAGCCGGCTCAAGTCACATTTTGTTTATCGTATATCAAAAAATCTTACACACGCTTAACATTTGCAGCCTGCGGACCCTTAGCACCTTCGACAACCTCAAATTCAACTTCTGCGCCTTCTTCTAATGTCTTGTAGCCATCCATAGCTATTGCTGAAAAATGAACAAAAACATCTGTTCCTTCTGCCGTTTCAATAAAACCGAAACCCTTTTCAGCATTGAACCATTTAACCTTACCGTTTTGCATATAAAATCTCCATTCCGCCGCTCCGCCCGGCATAATAAATTAGTAAAACATTCTGCGGAGCAATGCCGTTTATGCGACAAATAACAGTATATCACACAAAAACCCTTGTGTCAACTGTTTTAAATATAAAAAAGCTTTTCAGAAAGTTCTCTTTCCGTCTCGGAATTTTTACTGTTCAGAAACTCAACCAAGCCTTTTTCACCGTCTGAATTTTCCATATTCCGTTCTTTAAGCTGACGCAAAAGTTCTTTTGCCGTGCCTTTTCCACCGTCAAACACAGTAACATTTTCACCAATAATTTTTTTAATACTTTCAGCCAAAAACGGATAATGAGTACAACCAAGCACCACCGAATCAACCACACCTACATACGGACCAAGCAACTCTTCAAGAAACTTCTCAACTTCCTCGCCCTCTAAGACACCTTTTTCAACCCATTCCATAAGTCCGGGACAGGGCAAGAGAAAAACTTCTCCCAAATGAGCATATTTATCAAGGAGGGCTTTAAACTTCTTCTCTCTCAGGGTTACCTCTGTTGCCATAACCAAAACCTTTGAATTTTCCTTAAACAACAGGGCAGGTTTTAGTGCAGGCTCAACACCAACCACGGGAATGTCGGGATACTTAAGTCTTAAAATATCCGCCGCAACAGATGTTGCTGTGTTACAGGCTATCACTATGGCTTTAACACCTTTTTCTATCAGCATTTCCGCATTAGCGATTGATAAATCCTGCACATCCTTAACAGGTTTTGTTCCGTACGGTGCATTTAACGAATCCCCGAAATATATGAAATTTTCATTAGGCATAAGTTTAACCGCTTCACGCAAAACACTTATTCCACCAACACCTGAATCAAAGAACCCCACGGGTTTACGACGGTTTTCCACCTTAAATCATCCCTTTAATTATTTTTTAAAACAACGAAACATCTTTCAGTTTTTTCTGTCGGACTTTCAAATCCAAACTCACCGAAAAATCCACAGACATCAAGACCTGCACTCTCTGCACAACATCTGATTTCCGCTTCGCTATACGCTCTTTCAGCCTGTTCTTCCGTATATCTTTTATAAGTATTTCCGTTTTTCTCGAAGAAATCCAGATTAAAATAACATATTTTCGACTTTTCATCATACTCATTCTGCCACACATAGAAAATATCTTTTTCTTCTGTGACAAAAGTATTATTCCCAAGAACCGTGCTTAACTTATACTCAGAATTTATATCAAAAATCATAATTCCGCCAGGATTGAGATAGTTTTTTACAAGCTTCAGCATTTTAAGCAAGTCGCCGTCTTCTGTCAGATAATTCACTCCGTCAAGACTGCATATTATAGCATCAACCGTGCCGTAAAGTTCAAACTCAGTCATATCCTGATTAAGATACAATATATCAAGATTATCCTCATACATTTTGTCACGGGCAATATCAAGCATCTCAAAGGACATATCTATGCCAATCATATCATAGCCTCGTTTCGCCATTATAGCCGTTAAAGTACCCGTTCCGCAAGCAAGATCAAGAACAAGTTCAGGTTTTATATTTTCTTTTTTGAATATTTCTTCAATATAATCTGCATAAGCTTCATAGTTAATATCCTGAAGCTTCTCATAAAGAACGGCAAAATCTCCGTACATAGCAATCTCCTGCCTTTTAGTCGATTTTCTTAAGCTTATCGCCCGTATAAGAAGCGAGAAGTTTCTTTTCTCCAACACCCTCAAACTCAATTACAAGGAACAAATCAGCACCCATAGGTTTTGCACTTTTAATAACACCATTTCCAAACGCCGTATGCACAACCCTGTCTCCGTCGCTATATGAAGCAACACTGACATTCTTTGGTTTCTCCTGAGTTTTACCCAAAGACACACTTGCTTTATCAAATGTCGGTCTGCCTGTTGTTCCCGTAATATCAAAGCCAAACGATGCAGATTTCGCTCTCTTGGGGAATTGTCTTTCCACAAGTTCAGCAGGTATTTCTTCAACAAAACGGGATTCCGTTTCATATCTTGTTGAGCCAAACATTGTTCTGCATTTAGCGTTTGTTATAAACAATCTCTTTTTCGCTCTTGTTATACCAACATAGCAAAGACGACGCTCTTCCTCAAGCTCCTCTTCAGACTCCATTGAGCGCATTCCCGGGAAAATCCCCTCTTCCATTCCAACAAGGAATACATTCGGGAACTCCAGTCCTTTTGCACTATGAAGTGTCATAAGAGTAACTGTTTCTGCAGACTCATCGTAGTTATCAATATCTGCAACAAGTGAAATATCTTCAAGCAAGGTTTCAAGAGTTGTTTCAGGGTTATTTTTAACCGCATCAACAACCATTGACATAAATTCCTTGATATTTTCAATCCTCGTCTGGTTTTCAACAGACTTTTCAAGTTCAAGAGCACTGATAAGTCCGCTTCGGGCAATAACTTCGCTGACAAACTTTTCAAGATTATTCTCGCTTTCAAGAGTTTTTCTCAGGTTTTCGATAATTTCCGTAAAGCCGAAAATCTTAGTTTTCGCCTTAGATAAATCCTCATAATCTGAAACTCTCTGACAGATTTCATACATACTCTTTCCCTCAGATTGAGCGAGATTTTCAATCTTTTCTATAGTCGTATCACCAATTCCCCTTTTCGGCTCATTTATAATACGCTTAAGCGCAACATTGTCGCCAAAATTCTGAACAAGCCTTAAATAGCTTGTCAAATCCTTGATTTCCTTACGGTCATAAAATCGGAGTCCGCCTAAAACCCTGTATGGAATAGCACTATGCAACAGTGCATCTTCTATAACTCGGGACTGAGCATTCATACGATAGAGAATAACCGTATCGTTAAAGCTTATTCCGTCATCCGTAAGCTGATTTATTTTATCGGTTATAAACCTGGCTTCGCCACGCTCATCATCAGCTTTATAAACTATAATTTTATCTCCGCTTTCATTTCTTGTCCAAAGCTCTTTTCCGCGTCTGCCTTTGTTATTCTTAATAACCTCGTTCGCCGCAGACAAAACAGTTCCTGTCGAACGGTAATTCTCTTCAAGCTTTATGATTTTCGCATTGGCAAACTCATTCTCAAAGCCTAAAATATTACTTATATCCGCTCCCCTGAACTTATAAATACTCTGGTCATCATCACCAACAACGCAAAGATTTTTGTGTTTCTCTGCAAGAAGGCTTATAAGTCTGTACTGGGCATGGTTTGTGTCCTGATACTCATCCACCAGTATGTATTTAAATCGGTTCTGATAATACCCTAAAATTTCAGGATTCTCCTCGAAAAGCCGTACTGTGCAACCAATTAAGTCATCAAAGTCAAAGGCATTATAGCTTTTCAGTTTATTCTGATAAAGTCCGTAAACCTTCCCCGCAATCTCGCCGAAAAAGTCTTTCCCCACTTCTTTCATAAAATCTTCAGGTGACAAGAGTCTGTCCTTTGCACGGCTTATAGTTGCAGCAAACACCTTTGGCGAAAAGTTCTTACTGTCTATATTAAGCTCTTTCATACATTCCTTGATAACCGTTTGAATATCCGATGTATCAAATATATTAAAGCTTCTGTCGTATCCGATTTTATCCGCATCTCTGCGCAGAATCTTAACACAGGCAGAGTGGAATGTGCTTGCCATTATATCGTTACCCATATCCCCAAGACGGGCAGAGAGTCTTGCTTTAAGTTCCGCCGCCGCTTTATTGGTAAAAGTTATTGCAAGGATATTATACGGCGAAACAGGACGAACCTTTAAAAGTTCCTCCATACTCTCAGGAATTTCATCTACCTCTCCGTCTGCATACCAGGAAAGAACCTCAAGTTCCTCCTCGGAAATATCAGGAATTTCTCTGTCAAAATACGCATTACCATACTCGATAAGGTTTGCAATACGGTTAATTATAACCGTGGTTTTTCCGCTTCCTGCCCCAGCTAAAACAAGGAGCGGTCCTTCTGTCGTAAAGACCGCTTCCTTTTGTTTTGAGTTAAGACCTTTATATCTGTTTTCAATTATTTTTTGCCTGATTTTTATAAAATCCATTTAAGGCTCCCTCTCATCTGATTATTCCGCCACCTATAACAGTGCCGTCCTCTTCATAAAACACAACTGCCTGACCGGGTGTCACCGCTCTTTGAGGTGTATCAAAAACCACTTCAGCGGTGTTTTCGTTAACCATATAAAGCTCTGCTTCCGCAGGCATTGCACTATATCGCACTTTCGCCAGAACTCGCATTCCGTCCTCGCCTTTTGGAACAGAAATAAAATTCAACTTCTCCGCAATAAGATTAGCGGAAAACTCCGTTCCTTTTTCACCAAGAACAACATTTCCCGTCTCGCTGTCAACTTTTAGTACAAACATTGGCTTCCCAAAGGCTATCCCAAGACCTTTCCTCTGTCCGACGGTATAGTGAATTATCCCTTTATGTTCACCTAATACATTGCCGTTTAAATCAACAAACTTGCCCGTTGGATAATCCTTTCCTGTTCGCCTTTTTATAAACCCTGCATAGTCCTTATCGGGAACAAAGCAGATTTCCTGACTATCGGGTTTCTTCGCAGTTATAAGACCATATTTTTCCGCTATCTCACGGGTTTTCGCCTTATCCTCAAGCTCACCCAAAGGCATAAGGATATGTGCAAGTTGCTCCTGAGTCAGATTATAAAGGGCATAGGTCTGGTCCTTTGCAACGCTTTCTGCTCTTTTAAGTTCGTATCTGCTCGTTTCATCATTAAAGAGAACTTTCGCATAGTGACCCGTTGCAATATAGCTTGCCCCAAGCATCTTCGCTTTCTCCCACAGAGCATCAAACTTAAGATACTTATTGCAGGCAATACAGGGGTTTGGCGTTCTGCCCTTTTCATATTCATCAACGAAATAATCAATCACATTTTCTTCAAATTCAGCTCGGAAATCCAGAACAAAATGCTCTATCCCTAGCTTATTGGCAACATATTTTGCATCCTCCGCCGCCGAATATGAACAACAAGTCCCCTCCATAAGCTCTCCGCCTATGGTTTCACCGTCCCAAAGACGCATTGTTACCCCGATAACATCATAGCCCTGTTCCAAAAGAAGTGCTGCCGCAACACTGCTATCCACTCCTCCCGACATTCCTATGACAACCTTTTCTTTCATAAGATTATTCCTCTTCGTGGTCATGGTCGTGTCCGTGACAAGCTTCGCAGCAACCGTTACAACCAACTATTCCTGTCGGGTCAATCCCCTTACGGTTATAGTAATCAGCAATAGCACTGTGGATTGCTTCCTGAGCAAGGTTTGAACAGTGCATTTTAACAGGCGGAAGTCCGTCAAGAGCCTCTGCCACCGCAACATTTGTTATATCAAGGGCTTCTTTGATTGTTTTCCCCTTAACCATTTCTGTTGCCATACTCGATGTTGCAACTGCCGCACCGCAACCAAAAGTCTTGAACTTAACCTCTTCAATCATTTCTGTTTCATCGTTTATTTTAAGATACATTTTCATAATATCTCCGCATTTTGGATTTCCAACCTGTCCAACTGCGTTTGCATCTTCAATTTCACCTACATTTCTGGGATTTGTAAAATGGTCCATTACCTTTTCGCTATACATATTTATTTTTCCTTTCTCAATTACTTAACTCTGCCTGATTTAACCGCATCTTCATAAAGAGGCGACATCATCCGAAGTCTTTCAACAATTTCAACAAGCGAATCCGCTATATATTCAGCATCTTCCATGGTATTGCTGTCCCCAAAAGTCACTCTCAGCGAACCATGAGCGATTTCGTGAGGAAGTCCGATTGCAAGAAGAACATGGGACGGGTCCAAAGAACCTGATGTGCAAGCGCTTCCCGAAGAAGCCGAAATTCCTTTCATATCAAGCATAAGAAGAAGAGATTCACCCTCTATAAATTCAAATGAAATATTTGCATTGCTCGCCATTCTCATTGTGGGATGACCGTTAAGCCTTGCAAACGGGATTTTCTCCAGAACCCTGTTTATATAAGCATCACGAAGTGCAGAAAGTTTTTCCTTTTTAGCAGGAATATCAGTGGTTGCCAACTCAATAGCCTTACCAAGTCCCACAATCGCCGCAACATTTTCTGTTCCTGCTCTCTGGTTTCTCTCCTGAGCACCACCCTCAATAAGTCTTTTAATCTTAACGCCTTTTCTTATATAGAGTGCACCTGCACCCTTTGGTCCATAGAATTTATGAGCCGTAAGAGAAAGCAAGTCAATATTCATTTTCTCAACATCAATTTCTTCCATTCCGATTGCCTGAACAGCGTCCGTATGGAACAAAACTCCATTTTCTCTTGTAACCTTACCGATTTCCTCAATCGGCATAATCGTACCAATTTCATTATTGGCAAACATAACTGTTACAAGAATTGTTTTATCCGTTATGGCATTTTTAACATCATCTGCCGAAACCGCACCATATTGGTCAACGGGCAGATAAGTCACCTCAAAACCCTCTTTTTCAAGAGCCTTCAAAGTGTGCAAAACCGCATGGTGTTCAACCGCAGTTGTAATAATGTGGTTTCCTTTTTCTTTAAGAGCATATGCCGCACCCTTTATCGCCCAGTTATCGGATTCCGAGCCAGAACCCGTAAAATAAATCTCTTTAACCGTTGCACCTATTGCATTCGCAACCTGCTCACGGGCATTCTCAACCGCTTTTTTAGACTCTCTTCCCTCCAGATAGATACTGGAAGCGTTCCCGAAGTTTTCCGTCAGAAACGGCATCATCGCATCAAGAACTTCTTTTTTAAGCGGTGTTGTTGCAGAATGGTCTGCATAAATTCTTTTTTTCATTTTTATCCTACCTTTCTGTCCAGAGAAAAAATCTATGAAAAGTAGACTGTCTCCGCATTTTGTGGCTATAAAATACGCCACATTATATTATACTATTATTTTCTGTTTTTGTAAAGTAGCTTTACCAAATTTAAGCAAAATTATCCTTGTTTACCGCCATATTTAACAGACTGTGCAACCGCAAGTTTGTCGCATCTTTCGTTTTCGGGGTGTCCGTCGTGGCCTTTAACCCATATAAACTCAACGCTATGCTTTTCAAGAAGTGTTAAAAGCTTGTCCCAAAGGTCAGGATTTTGTGCCTTTTCCTTTTTATTTCGCATCCAGCCATTTTCTTTCCATTTATAAACCCAGCCTTTCTGGATAGCATCAATCAAATACTTCGAGTCGCTTTGAAGCACAACCTGACAACTCTCTTTAAGGCAGGAAAGTCCCTCGATTGCCGCCGTAAGCTCCATTCGGTTATTGGTTGTTTCAGCCTCTCCGCCTGAAAGTTCCTTTTCGTGTTCACCATACCGAAGAATCGTCCCCCAACCTCCCGGTCCGGGATTACCGCTGCAAGCTCCGTCTGTAAATATCTCAACCTTTTTCATAAGTAACCTCCAAAATATATACGGAAGCGTTTCCGCTCCCGTATAAGTATACCAAATTTTAATGTATATGTCTATAATAAATTGCAAATTTATGCAATACCTTTTTTCAGTTTTCTTATGGCTTTTTTCTCAATTCTCGACACATACGACCTTGATATGTCAAGCTTATCCGCGATTTCGTGCTGAGTATAGTCCTTTCCGTCAATCAAGCCATACCGCATTTTGATAATAAGCCGTTCCCTTTCGCTAAGCTCATTCTTTATGTTTTTGTAGAGTTGTTTTATGTTCTCCTTGGTCTGTATTTCCTCAAAAACCTCCCCACCATCGCTTTTCATAACATCAATTAAGTATATCTGATTTCCCTCTTTGTCCGTGCCGATTGGGTCATTCAGGGAAACCTCCCCCTGTGTTTTCTTTTTACTCCGCATAAGCATCAGGATTTCATTTTCAACACACCTCGCCGCATAGGTTGCAAGCCTCGCCCCTTTCTTTGGGTCAAAGCTCGAAATACCCTTTATAAGTCCGATTGTTCCGATTGATATTAAATCTTCACCGTCACTGACAGACCCCGAATATTTTCTGGCAATATGAGCAACCAGCCTTAAATTATGTTCAATAAGTTTATCCCTCGCCTCCAAGTCCCCCTCCGCGAGTCGGTTTAAATAATCCCGTTCCTCCTTTGCCGAAAGCGGTTTAGGAAACGAATTCCCTCCCGAAACAAAAGACAAAATCATCATAAGCGGTTTAAATAAGATTTCCAATGTTTCAAACACAAAAAGACACCTCCATATAATTTTATATGCAGGTGCCGAGAAATTGTGCAAGTCCAAGACATAAAAAACAGCGGTTAGAAAAACCGCCGTTTTTATTTTATGCGCCGTAAGCGTCTTTATCACAAATAACAACTAAATCACTGTGAAGTTTGAGCATTGTTGAAGGATTGCTTGTTGTCAGGCTTTCGTCAAGAAGCTGTGCAATAGCATCTTTCTTACTCTTTCCGCTCGCCAGAAGAACAACCTTTTTAGCCTTGAAGATTGACCCTATTCCCATAGTCAATGCCTGAGTCGGAACTTCGCTTACATCATTGAAAAATCTTGCATTTGCATTGATTGTGCTTTCAGTAAGACCTGTCAGGTGTGTAACGCAACATAATTTCTCATCAGGCTCATTAAAGCCAATATGTCCGTTCTGACCGATACCCAAAAGCTGAATATCAACTCCGCCAACTTCATCAAGCATTTTTTCGTATCTCTTACATTCCTCAACAGGGTCCTCAGCCTCACCGTTTGGAACATAAGTATTGTTCTTGTCGATATTTATATGATTGAATAGCTTGTCATTCATAAAATATCTGTAACTCTGGTCATTGTCCGCCTTAATCGGATAATACTCATCAAGGTTGTAGGACTTAACCTTAGAGAAATCAAGCTCACCCTTTTTACAAAGCTCTGCAAGATTTGCATAAAGCCCCTCAGGAGTTGAACCCGTCGCAAGACCTAATGTACAGTCAGGCTTATTCTTAATAAGCTCCGCAAAAATCTCAGTACATTTAGCTGACATTTCCTCATAGTTTTCACACACGATAATTTTCATTTTTCGTACCTCCTCATTTTCAAAAAGCCGTTATTTTGCTTTTTTATAAAAAAAGCTTGACTTTTCTCTAATTATTATATATTATATTAAACAGAAATAAAAGTTGTATTTTTGACTTTTTATATCTTATTTTTGCTATTTTAGGAGAGTTTTTTATGGAATATTTTTACGAACTTCACGAGCATCTCGACCCGTCACTCCCTATGACCTGTCGTTACCACGATGAGCCAAAGGCTTTCAAAAACCATTGCCACAAGAATATAGAGATGCTTTTTATAACTGACGGAGAGGGCGATTTCAAGATTGAGGGTGAGGTTATCTCTGCGAAAAAGGGAGATACGATTATCATAAACCCTTATGAGTTCCACTCCCTGACTCTCGCTCCCGACTCACAGATAAAATACATTTGTCTTATAACCCACCATTCATTTTATGAAGAGTTTCCGTTTGAATATAACAGCAAAATATTCAACACCCTCGTTTCCGATGAAAGCGTTATGGAACTTGGCAGGAAAATTTTTGACGAAACACAGCATACCGAACTCCCTTATGTCAAGGAAAGCGTCAAAGCTTATGTTAATATTCTGATTATCAGCCTGCTCCGCAATCACAGAAATAATGTTCCTAAAAGCACTCTTCCCGACAACCATAAATACGCCATCGCATCAGCAGTCGTTGAATACATCCGCCGTAATTTCCGAAAAGGGATTGATGTGGATATTATGGCGGAGGAGCTTGGTTACTGCAAATTTCATCTTTGCCGTATTTTCAAAGAAATAACAGGCACGACCATATTGCAATATACAAATAGCCTGAAATGTTTCTACGCAGAGCAACTTTTGACAACAGGCAAATATTCAATCCACGAAGTTGCTGAGCTTTGTGGTTTTGAGAGCAATTCATATTTTTCTCTGCTTTTCAAAAAATTCCGAGGTTATCTCCCGTCTGAGGTAAGAAAATAGCCTCAGGCAACAAAAAAGACCGAAAATCGGTCAATATGTAAATCCGGCACAGTACTTCTTTAAATTGCCTCCATACGACTTAAGGTGGTTGATGAGAATAGTAAAAACCTTAAGCCGCGCAGGAGACTTAAATGAGGAGTACTGATAGCCGGAGCTATCAGACACATTTCAAAGTAAAAACCATTTTTTGACTGTTTTTTGCTTTTCAAAAACATCATATTTGCAATTATACCTTATTTTTCAGCATTTTTCAACATCTATTTTTGCCTACATATATCTCTTTTTTGACATTTATATTATTTTAACTTGCGATAGACCGAGTTTTTAAATTCAAAAACCGCAGAGTTTCCTCTGCGGTTTCTATATTCGTTGCTGCACTATATAATTGGGTTGCGTTTTGATAAAATTTCCCTAACCAATAAATATTCCAAGACCCCTGGTAAAAATATAAAAGAAAATAAAAAATGTGCAGCAACCGTTCGGAGCTGCACATAAAAAAGTGCCTCTCCTTCGTTAGCTACCACACTTACGAAATTCGAACCCTACGAGCACAAATTAGAGAGAACACCTTTTTAACAAAGGCATTCGCTCGTAGCGGTATCAATATTTAGCATTTCATAAGTGTGGTATGAACATATTCTATCACATATTTTAAGATTTGTAAAGAGGTTTTGGAAAATTTTCCCAAAATTTTTTATAAAATAACCGCAGAGTTTCCTCTGCGGTTTTTATATTTATTATTCTTGAGTTTCTGCAACGATTCTCTTAAGGTTAATTCTGTTCTGCTTATCAATTTCGATAACCTGAACTTTTACTGTGTCACCAATTTTAACAACATCTTCAACCTTTTCAACTCTCTTGTTGTCAAGCTTTGAAATGTGGATAAGACCGTCTTTACCAGGGAGAATTTCAACAAATGCGCCGAACTCCATAATTCTTACAACTTTACCGTCGTAAATTTCGCCAACCTCAGGTTCTTTAACGATACCTTCGATAATCTT
This sequence comes from Clostridia bacterium, assembly GCA_045646365.1. Taxonomy (GTDB): domain Bacteria; phylum Bacillota; class Clostridia; order Monoglobales; family Monoglobaceae; genus SIG454. The sequence continues at coordinate 158,433 of JAZRKP010000075.1, read as the reverse complement.
AAGTGCCATTTCGCCCATTTCAGAGTTAACTGCTGCGATAAATACGCGACCGTCGTCCTCAATGTCAATCTTTGCACCCGTATCTGCGATAATCTTCTGGATAACTTTACCACCGCTACCGATAACATCACGGATTTTATCAACAGGGATCGTTGTGTTGATGATTTTTGGAGCGTACTGTGAAAGCTGAGTTCTTGGAGCTTCGATAGCTTTGAGCATAACCTCGTCTAAGATATAGTATCTTGCGTCTCTTGTCTGAGTCAGAGCCTGCTTAATGATTTCAGGTGTTAAGCCGTCAATCTTTAAGTCCATCTGGATTGCTGTGATACCCTTTTTAGTACCTGCAACCTTAAAGTCCATATCGCCGAAGAAGTCCTCAACGCCCTGGATATCGAGCATTGTTATAAATCTTTCGCCTTCTGTAACAAGACCTACGGAGATACCTGCAACCGGAGCCTTAATCGGAACACCTGCGTCCATAAGAGCAAGCGTACTTCCGCAGATACTTCCCTGAGATGTTGAGCCGTTTGAACTTAAAACCTCAGAAACAAGTCTTATTGCATATGGGAATTCTTCCTCACTTGGGATAACCGGAACTAAAGCTCTTTCTGCCAAAGCACCGTGTCCGATTTCTCTTCTTCCCGGTCCACGAGATGGCTTTGTTTCGCCAACGCTGTATGATGGGAAGTTATAGTGGTGGATATATCTTCTGTATTCTTCTGTGTCAAGACCGTCGATAATCTGTGCATCACCGATAGCACCGAGAGTTGCAACAGTTAAAACCTGTGTCTGACCTCTTGTAAACATACCGCTTCCGTGTGTTCTTCCGAACAGACCAACTTCAGCAGCAAGAGGACGGAGCTGGTCGATTGTTCTGCCGTCAACACGCTTTCCTTCGTCTAAGAGCCATCTTCTGACAACAGTTTTCTGGAGCTTATAGAGAGCCTCGTCAATCTGTGTCTGGTACTCTTCAACAGGGTACTTTTCTTCAAAGTATTCATAAACCTTCTCATAAACAACCTTGAGTCTGTCATCACGAACAGTCTTATCATCTGTATCCATAGCTTCCTTAACCATATCTTCAGCATAATCCTTAATATCGTTAAAGAGAACTTCATCAACAGTGATGTGTTCATATTCAAACTTAGGCTTACCGATTTCGTCCTGGATACCCTTTATGAACTCAACAATTTTCTTAATTTCCTCGTGAGCAAACATAATCGCGTCATACATAACATCTTCAGGAACTTCGTTTGCGCCTGCTTCAATCATAACAACTTTCTGTGCGCTTCCTGCAACAGTTAAGTTAAGGTCGCTCTTTTCTCTCTGTTCAAGAGTTGGGTTGATAACGAACTCGCCGTCAACAAGACCAACATAAACAGCGGCGATTGGACCATTGAACGGAATATCAGAAATAGATACTGCCGCAGATGCACCAATCATAGCACAGAATTCAGGAGCGTTATCCTGCTCTACTGACATAACAGTTGCAACGATAGAAACATCGTTTCTCAAATCTTTAGGGAAGAGCGGACGCATAGGTCTGTCGATAACTCTGGAAGTTAAGATAGCATTTTCAGATGGCTTTCCCTCTCTCTTCATAAAGCTTCCGGGAATTTTACCTACAGCATACATTTTCTCTTCGTAATCAATACTGAGCGGGAAGAAATCAATCCCGTCTCTTGGCTTTGCAGATGCTGTTGCGGCAACCATAACGGCTGTGTCACCGTATCTTACCATAACAGAACCATTAGCAAGACCTGCCATTTTGCCGTTTTCAATAACAAGCTTTCTTCCGGCAACTTCTGTTTCAAAAGTTCTAAAATTAAACATTTTTTCCTCCTGTTTTTTCGGGGCCTGCCACTTAGCACTTAGAAACGGACTCAAAATCAAAGTGCATTTCTAACTGCTAAAGAACAAACCTCCGTTTTTTATTTAATATTAAGCAAGTCTTTGCATAATGCAAAGACTTGCCCATAGTTATTTTAGTGTCTTAAACCAAGTGCGTTAACGATAGCACGGTATCTCTCGATATCATTCTTCTGAAGATATGCCAAAAAGCTTCTTCTAACACCAACCATCTTTAAAAGACCGCGGCGTGAATGATGGTCCTTCTTATGAACCTTAAGGTGTTCATTGAGTTCGTTGATTCTCTCTGTAAGAAGAGCAATCTGAACCTCAGGAGAACCTGTGTCACCTTCGTGTGTTGCAAACTTCTTGATAAGTTCCTGTTTTCTTTCTTTTAACATTTTTTATACCTCCATTTTCTTATCCCCTTAAAGCATAGTCTGAGGCGGAGTTCTTTCCCCCGGACCAAGCCTTAGGTTAAACATCCTTAATATAATACCACATTATTTACAATATGTCAAGGATTTTCTTATAAATTATTCTTCCACAAATTCTCTTTGTTCTTTATCGGCATCAAGATATATTTTCCCTGCAACCAGTGCAAGAACTAATGCAAAAATCCCCTTTTTGAAAATTCTGCTCAGAACAGCACCTGAAAGCAATCCAACCGCCAATGCCTTTTTGGGGTTATACCAGACATATTCCATAATTTTCTCAACTAAATCTCTCATTTTATTTTCTCCTCTTCAAAAGACATTCTCGACTTTTCCAAGTCTTTCTCAAGCTGTTTTTGCAGTTTCGACAGAGTATCAAATTTTATAATATCCCTGATTTTTCGGACAAATTCAATCTCGATTTTCTCACCGTATATATCGCCTGAAAATTCACCTATTGCAGTTTCTATATTTTTATTTTCATCGTCAATGGTAGGCTTTCCGCCCACATTTGTTATGGAATAATATTTATTCTTTCCAACAATGCTACGGCTTATGTATACGCCGTTTTGCGGAACAACGGTATCTTTTGGATATTCCATATTTGCAGTTGGAAATCCGATTGTTCTGCCAAGTTGCTTTCCTTTAACAACCTGCCCCGAAACAGAGAAATACCGCCCCATAAGCTCTCCCGCCTTATCAACCATACCGCAGTTTATAAGCCGTCTTATTTCAGAGCTTGAAACATCACTCTCTCCAAGTCTCACACAATCCTTCATAAATACTTCAACCCCATACGGTTTGCATAAAGCTTTAAGCATTTCGCCATTTCCGCTGGCACCTTTACCGAAACGATAATTATATCCAACAAAAACCGCCTCAGCACCGAGCCGTTTAACAATATATTCTGACACAAATTCTTCACAGGGTGTGTTTTTATATTCCTCTGTAAACTCATCGACAACAACCGCTTCAACGCCCATACTTTCAAGAATTTCAAGCCGCTTTTCCGTAGAATTGACGCTCTGTACTTTTTTATTTGGACGATGAGAAAACATATATACTGTGTGTAAAAGTCCGTTTTCTTTGGCATACTCACCTGCAGAATTTATTATCTCCATATGTCCTTTGTGGATAGCGTCAAAATCCCCCAAAGCCACAGCACTTTTTCCAAGTTTCAAATCCTCCGAGCCGTAATATACTCTCATTTGGGTGCCTCCCCATAAAAAGCTCTCGTAACCTTAACCGCTCCGCCTTCCATAGTGCAAAGGGCAAGGAATTTTCCCTGTTCGTTATATGCTCTGAAAATTGTTCCGTCATTTATTCCCGCAAGGCGTATTGTTATACCGTTACAAAGTCTTGTGGCATTTCTTTCCGCAAGGACAACCTTGTCATAGCGGGATAAAACCTCGTCAATCCCCGTCATAAAGGAAAAATCGTTATTTTCTGCCATTGTTGCGATTTCCTCAAGAGTATAAGAATTTTCAATTCTGAAATCTCCCGACCTTGTTCGCTTTAAAGCTGACATAACTCCGCCACAACCAAGCTTTTGCCCTATATCATGGCAAAGGGTTCTTATATATGTTCCTTTTGAACAATCGACAAGAAACTTTACTTTTTTGTTTTCCATATCAATGCCGATTATTTCGATATTTAAAACTGTCACCTTTCGGGGTGGCATATCAATAGTTTTACCCTCTCTTGCCAATTCATAAAGTTTTTTTCCGTCAACTTTAATCGCTGAAAACATTGGCGGAATCTGGTCAACCTCTCCGACAAATGACATTATAGCATTTTCAATTTCGTCTTTGGTTGATTTTACTTCACTTTCAGACAAAACTGTTCCGCTTATATCCTGAGTATCGGTTGTCAATCCTAAGGTCAGCTCAGCAAGATACTGTTTTTCCTTTGCAGTAAGCTCTTCAGCAAGCTTTGTCCCTCTGCCGATACACATAGGAAGAACGCCTTCAGCATCAGGGTCCAGAGTTCCCGTATGGCCAATTTTCTTTATTCCAAGAATTTTTCTGAGTCTGTAAACCACATCGTGGGAAGTTATACCAAGCGGTTTATTAACATTTATAATTCCGTCCATTTACATCACCTTTTAAGCGCTTCTTCTATTTTTTCACAGAGTTGCTTTTTAAGTTCATCAAGAGGCAGTTCCGAAGAAAAGCCCGATGCTCTTATATGTCCGCCACCACCAAAGGAAACAGCGATTTCCGACACATTAACATATTCATTGGCACGGAGGCTAACCTTATATCCGTTTCCTCTGTTTCTTATATAAGCACCAACCTCAACACCTATTATCTTCGATGGAAGTGTTACAATATCTCCCGACTCGTTTTCGTCAAGACCTGCAACTTTGAAATCATCATCAGAAATATACATCATACAAGCCTTATTCTCCGCAAAAAGTTCCAGCCGTTCAAGAGCAATTTTATAAAGAGTTAAATACTCATTGGAAAGCTTATAAAAAATTTCTCTTGAGATTGTTGCGAAGTCCGCTCCGCACTCTATAAGCTCCGCTATAACTCTGTGAGTTTTCGGTGTTGTTGACGAATACTTGAAATTACCCGTATCACAGGCGATTGCAATATAAATATTGTTCGCAATTTCAGGAGTAATTTCAACGCTCCACGCCTTTAAAATATCAAAAACAATCTCCCCCGTCGCAGGGGCATCAACCACAACCGTTTCATCCGCATAAGGTTTATGAGTTATATGGTGGTCAACCGCCGCCGTAACACCTGAAAACTCCGCTCCGCCAAGAGAAACACGGTTTTTATCTGCACAGTCAAGAGCAATTTTAAGGTCGCATTCTTCAGTGGAAATATCCGAAAACTCACCCTCACCGTAAAGTGCCTTATATTCTTTGGTATTCTTTTTGAAATCACCGAGAAAAACTCTCGCCTTCTTCCCCATTTGAAGAAGCCCCAATGCAAATGCATAGGAGCTTCCAAGTGCGTCACCGTCGGGGTTTTCATGGGTGAAAATCGCAATATTATTTGCGTTTTCCACCATCATTTTAAGCTTTTCAAACATAAAATCACCCCGATTATAAATTCTTTAATACCTCGTTTATATGTGAGCCGTATTCTATTGAATCATCAAGAACAAAACTGAACTCCGGTGTATAACGAAGGTCAATTCTGTGGCCGATTTCCTTACGGATGAATCCTGCCGCACCTTTTAGGGCGTCTATTGCGCCTTTCTTTGCCGCATCATCACCGAAAACACTTATATATGCCTTTGCAAATCTCAAATCCTTAGTAACGGACACATTTACAACCGACACCATACTCGTATTAAGTCTCGGGTCCTTAAGTTCCCATACTATAAGGCTCAGTTCCTTTTTAACCTCTTCGGAAATTCTGTCAATTCTGTTATATGCTCCCATTTTTACCTCCCTTGGGTTTAGTCGGGCATTATCTGTTCCATAACATAAGCTTCGATAACATCACCGTCTTTAATATCGTTGAACTTATCAATGCTTACACCACATTCGTAGCCCGAAGCAACTTCCTTAACATCGTCTTTAAATCTCTTAAGTGAGCCAAGCTCGCCTTCGTGGATAACTATACCGTCACGAACAACACGAACAAGACTGTTTCTGTTTACCTTACCGTCAGTTACATAAGCACCGCCGATTGTACCAACGCCCGAAACCTTAAATGTTGTTCTGATTTCAATATGACCTGTAACGCTTTCACGGAATTTCGGTGCAAGCATACCCTTCATAGCTGCCTCAATATCTTCGATTGCATCGTAGATAACACGGTAAAGTCTTATATCAATTTCGTTATCCTCAGCAGAAATAACTGCACCTGGAGTCGGTCTTACATTGAAGCCAACGATAATTGCATTTGATGCGCTTGCAAGCATAACATCAGATTCAGTTACCGCACCAACTGCGCCGTGGATAACATTAACCTTAACTTCTTCGTTTGTGATTCTTTCAAGGGACTGACGAACCGCTTCAACAGAGCCCTGAACATCGGCTTTAACAATAATTTCAAGAGTTTTCATCTTGCCTTCTTCAATATGTTCAAAGAGGTTATCAAGAGAAACTGCCTTCTTGGCGTTCTGGGCATCCTGCTTAGCCTTGAACTTTCTCGCTTCAACAACTTCGCGTGCCTTTCTTTCGTCAGAAACAACATAGAATGTGTCGCCACCCTCAGGAACTTCGGAAAGACCTAAAATCTCAACAGGGATAGACGGCTTAGCTTTCTTAATCTGCTTACCCTTATCGTCCATCATAGCACGGATTCTTCCCAAAGATGTTCCTGCAACGATGAAATCACCTGCATTAAGTGTTCCGTTCTGAACGAGCATACTTGCAACAACACCTCTGCCCTTATCAAGACGGGCTTCAATAACAGTACCCTTTGCAGGACGGTCAGGATTTGCCTTAAGTTCTTTCATTTCTGCAACGAGAAGAACCATATCGAGGAGTGTGTCAATATTCTGATTCTGTTTTGCAGAAATCGGAACACAGATTGTATCTCCGCCCCATTCTTCAGGAACAAGACCGTGTTCTGTAAGCTCCTGCTTAACTCTTTCAGGGTTTGCACCCTCTTTATCTATTTTGTTAATTGCAACAATGATTGAAACCTCTGCCGCTTTAGCATGGTTTATAGCCTCAATTGTCTGTGGCATAATACCATCATCAGCCGCAACAACCAGTATTGCAATATCTGTAACCAAAGCACCTCTTGCACGCATAGCTGTGAACGCTTCGTGTCCGGGAGTGTCCAGGAATGTTATCTTCTTATCGTTTACTCTTACTCTGTAAGCACCGATATGCTGTGTGATACCGCCAAACTCACCTGATGTTACATTTGTGTTTCTGATTGCGTCAAGGAGAGATGTTTTACCATGGTCAACATGCCCCATAACAACAACAACCGGTGAACGGGGTTTTAATGATTCAGGAGAATCCTCGATATCATTAAATAGTTTATCCTCTTCGGTAACAATTATTTCTTTTTCGATTGTTCCGCCAAAATCTTCAACAACCAAAGTTGCAGTATCGAAGTCAATAACCTCATTAACTGATGCCATAATACCGAGAAGCATAAGCTTTTTGATAATCTCGGTTGCAGGTTTTTTCATTCTGTCTGCAAGTTCCCCGACTGTAATTTCGTCAGGAACCATAACTTCAATAACCTCTTTTTTCTCTTTCTTGACAACCTGGCTCATATCGTCCTGGTTTCTGTCTTTATTGGATTTGAGGTTTTTCTTATTATTCTTGATTTTCTGCTTTTTAGCACCCTCATTTTTAACATTTTCAGGGATAAGCTCTTCAAGCTTTTCCGTGTCAAGATGGTCAAGGTCAACAGCATTGGCTCTGGTGTCAACAACTCTTACCTTTCTTGCAGGAATAATCTCTTCGCTTATATCTGCAGGCTCAAGTTCGATAATTTCGCCATCATCTCTCTTTTTAGCCTTTTTCTCATACTTTGGCTTTGGAGCCTTTTCTTCCTTTTTAGGGAAGATAATAGAAAGGTCTTCCGCCTGATTTTTCTGTGTAACATATTCAAAAATTATGTTAAGTTCTTTATCGTCAAGAGTACTCATATGACTTTTATCGGAAATTTTGTAGTCATGAAGCACCTGAACTAATTCCTTACTGGGAATTCCTAAACTTTTTGAAAGTTCATAAGCTTTTACTTTTGCCATATTACCGCCCACTTTCTATAAATTTTATGTCAATTTGCAAGTTCTTTCATTCTGTTTGCAAAACCTTCGTCCGAAACAGTTAAAACAACCGCCGTATCCCGACCTGTATATTTGCCGAGAATTTCACGCTTACCTGCTCTGATAATTCCAACACCGTTTTTTCTGCAGATATTCTCAAATTTCTTAACGGTATTTTCCGACGCATCAAGAGAAACTATAACCAGCTTTGATTTTCCGTGGTTGACTCTGTCCTCGGTTTTCCCCTCGCCAACCTCAAGTTTTCCTGCTCTTGTGGCAAGGCCGATTATTCTCATCAAAGCTTCATTCATTTATAATATCTCCCAATTTATCGTAAATTTCTTCATCAATCCGTCCGCGAAACGCTCTTTCTAAAGCCTTTCTCTTTCGGGCATTTTCAATGCAGGTTTCGTTTTTGCAAATGTACGCCCCTCTGCCCTGTGCCTTAAAAGACAAATCAATTTCAGGTTCTTCACCTTTAATTTTCACAATTCTGATAAGCTTATCTTTTAAGACCATCTCACGGCAGGAAATGCACATACGAAGAGAATTCATTTTTCTCTCCTCCTTATTCAGCCTTAAGGTCTATCTTCCAGCCTGTAAGTCTTGCCGCAAGTCTTGCGTTCTGACCTTCCTTACCGATTGCAAGGGAGAGCTGGTCCTCAGGAACAACCGCATAGCAAGTCTTATTTTCCTCGTCAACACGGATTGATGTAACCTTTGCAGGGCTGAGAGCCTGACTTACATATTCAGCCGGGTCATCACTATACTTAATTATATCAATCTTCTCACCGCGAAGTTCGTCGATTATCGCCTGAACTCTCATTCCTTTCGGTCCGATACAGGTTCCAACCGGGTCAACATTCGGAGAATGTGATAAAACTGCGATTTTACTTCTTGAACCCGGCTCACGGGTAAGACCTTTAATCTCGATAATTCCCTGCTTGATTTCAGGAACTTCAAGTTCAAAAAGGCGTCTTACAAGGCCTGGATGTGAACGGGAAACAACAAGGTGGAGCCCTTTAACGGAGTTTGCAACCTCAATAACGAACACCTTATATCTTTCACCGATTTTATATCTGTCTGTCTTAACCTGTTCATTAGGCATTAAAACTGACTCTGTTTCTTCCAGTTCAAGCATAATATTACGCTTTTCAATTTTTCTTACCATTGCAGTCATAATATCGTTTGTTCTGTCAGAGAACTGGTCAAACATTTTTTCTCTTTCAGCTTCACGAATCCTCTGCAAGATAACGTTTCTCGCTGTCTGCGCTGCAATTCTGCCGAAAGATGATGGAGTAACCTCTCTTTCAACAACATCGCCAACCTCGTAGTTCGGGTTGATTTCTCTTGCTTCCTCAACAGAGATTTCACATTCTCTGTCTTCAACTTCCTCAACAACATTTTTTCTTGCAAACACACTTATTTTGCCCGTTTTTTCATCAATGCTTACATTTATATCGGAAACCGCTCCGTAATTTTTCTTATACGCACTGATAAACGCTGTGTTGAGAGCATCGATGATAACATCTCTGCTTATACCTTTTTCCTTTTCGATTTCATCCAGAAGTGTAAATAACTCTGCACTCATTTTCTTAATCACTGACCTTTCTGTTTTAAAACTCAAAATGAATACGCACCGAAGTGGTTTCACTTAATTTAATTCGCATTTCTTCCTCCGCCTTAACAATAACCTCATCGCCGTCTAAGCCGACAAGCTCACCGCAGAGTGTTTTAGAGCCGTTTACCGCCTTATAAAGACCTATGTCAACAAGGCTCCCTTTATACATTTCAAAGTGTTCCTCCTGACGAAGTTTTCTCTCGATACCAGGGGATGACACCTCAAGAAAATAGTTTTGAGATATAGGGTCTTTTTTATCAAGCTCTGTGCTGATTTCACGACTGATAGTTTCGCACTCATCAATGGTTATGCCACCTTCACGGTCAGCATATATGCGAAGAAACCAGTTTCCGCCTTCTTTTACATATTCAACATCATAAATAAAGCAACCGTTATTTTCCGCAATCGGCTTCACCATATCCAAAACGATTTTTTCTGTTTTTGAATACATTTTCCGTTCTCCTTTCTCCCCTTTCGATAAGGGGATTTCAAACAAAGAAGTGAGGCGTGCGCCTCACTTCCCGATGTCATATTCAACTTATATATTTATTCTACCACAAACTTTGCCTTTTGTCAAGCCTTATTTATAAGCTTTGCAAGTTCGTCCATAAAAGAGTTTATATCTTTGAACTGTCTGTATACCGATGCAAAACGGACATAGGCAATATCGTCAAGTTTCTGGAGTCGTTCCATAACCATTTCACCGATTCTCTCGGAAGATACTTCTCTTTCCAGAAGGTTATAGAGTCTTGCCTCAATTTCATCAACAACATTTTCCGCCTGGTCAAGAGAAACAGGGCGTTTCTCACAGGCACGGAGTATACCATTAATAATTTTTTCTCTGTCAAAGCTTTCCCTTGTTCCGTCTTTTTTCACAACGATAATCGGGATACTTTCAATCTTTTCATAAGTCGTAAATCTTTTCCCGCACTCAAGACATTCACGGCGACGGCGGATTGTTGTCCCCTCGTCAGTTGAACGGGAGTCAATAACCTTACTTTCCGTGTGTCCGCAAAACAAACATCTCATACTTTCCCCTCCGTATTAAGAAAATTATGCTTCATTTTTATACTTTTCAAGAACCTTTTCAATTCTTCCGATTGGGTTTAAGAGTGTGCTGATACTGCGTTCTGCATTAAGCTCGCTTATAATCAGCGCGATATACTTAGTCATATCAACCTGCTTATACCACGGTTTTTCCAAAAGGCCCGGTCTTGCATAAACAAGGTTTGTTGTAAACACTGCATCAATAAGTCCTTCTTCATAAGCCTTATCAAACTTTTCAAAGCCTTCAGTAAAGAGCCCGAATGTTGAGAAAATAACAACCTTATTAGCTTTACGCTTTTTAAGTTCCTTTGATACATCAATCATAGAATCGCCTGATGCAATCATATCATCAACAACGATAATGTTTTTCCCCTCAATATCTGTGCCCAAAAATTCGTGAGCAACGATTGGATTTTTACCGTTTACAACTTTTGAATAATCTCTTCTCTTATAGAATGTTCCAAGATTCATTCCAAGAACTGATGAATAGTACATACATCTTGACATAGCACCCTCATCAGGAGAAACAATCATTGTGTTCTCTTTATCAAGGATAATATCCTTATCGTATCTGAGGCAAGCCTTAATCATCTGGTATGTAGGCTGGATATTTTCAAAGCCACTGAGCGGAATAGCACTCTGAACACGAGCATCGTGAGCATCGAATGTAATAATATTCTGAACGCCCATATTCGCAAGTTCTGTAAGCGCCATAGCACAGTCAAGAGATTCTCTCGAAGTACGCTTATGCTGTCTGCCCTCATAGAGCATAGGCATAATAACAGTAAGTCTCTTTGCCTTTCCGCCGATTGCAGAAATAAGTCTTTTCAAATCCTGAAAATGGTCATCAGGGCTCATAGGTACGGACTGGCCGTACATATTATAACTTACGCCATAATTAAAAACATCGGCAATAATATAAATATCGTGGCTTCTCACGGATTCATTTATTGTCGCCTTCGCTTCCCCTGTTCCGAAACGGATTGCATTTGAGGAAATTAAAAATGTGTCAAGTTCTGCGTCTTCATTAAATTTTTTGAGGTAATAATCCACCTTTTGGGCAAATTCTTCGCCTCCGTTCAATGTAAGAACACTAAGTTTCCCGAGGTTGTAGGACTCAACAGTAGATTTCATTATAACTCTCCTTTATTATGTTGTGAAAGTAATTTATATCTGATATCCCATAGTTTCTGGGATAAATCAACATAGTATATATGTGGGTTTTCAAAGCGCTTAACTTCTTCCCATATTTTTGCAATTTCATTTTCGCAAAGTTCCTTTATTTCATTAAGAGGCGGACATTCATAGACACATTCGCCCTTCCTGAAAATCTGCACCATAAGTTCTTTTGCAGTAAAGTTAGTAACCGTTTTCCTTTTCCAGGTATTATTAGGGTCAAAAATTTCATACTCATCACCCTCTATAACTTCATCAGGGAGAGTGATAACATCTGCAATCGCCATTCCCGTTTCATTTGAGAACAGACGATAAACCTTTTTAAAACACGGCGTCGTAATCTTAGCAACATTTTCGCTTATTTTTATTTTAGGAATAATCTCGCCGTTACTTTCCATAGCAACAAGCTTATAAACTCCGCCAAAAACAGGTTCGGACTTTGATGTTATAAGTCTTTCACCAACACCAAATGAGTCAACCATAGCCCCCTGTTTGAGGATATCCCTTATTATATATTCGTCAAGGGAGTTTGAAGCGATTATAGCGACATCCTCATATCCTGCCGTATCCAGCATAGTTCTCGCTTTCTTGGAAAGGTATGTTATATCTCCGCTATCAATTCTTATCCCCTTTGGTCGCTTTCCAAGTGGCTTTAACACCTCGTCAAAAACCTTTATTGCATTGGGCACTCCTGATTTGAGAACATTATATGTGTCAACCAGAAGTGTGCAGGAATCGGGATAGGTTGTGGCATAAGCTTTAAACGCATCATATTCCGTATCAAAGGATTGCACCCAGCTATGAGCCATTGTTCCAAGGGCAGGAACAGAGAACATTTTATCAGAAATGGTACAAGCCGTTCCTGCTGCACCACCGATATATGCCGCTCTCGCCCCGTATATAGCGCCGTCATAACCCTGCGCCCGTCTTGACCCGAACTCCATGACAGCTCGTCCTTCCGCCGCCCTGACAATACGGTTGGCTTTGGTTGCAATAAGGCTCTGATGGTTAACCGTCAGCAAAATCATCGTTTCTATGAACTGTGCCTGAATAAGAGGACCTTTAACAGTAACTATCGGCTCATTAGGGAATATCGGTGTCCCCTCAGGAACTGCCCACACATCACACTCAAACTTAAAGTTTTCCAGATAGCTTATAAACTTATCACAGAACAATCCTTTATTCTTCAGAAATTCAATATCCTCTTTTTCAAACTTAAGATTTTTAAAATAATCAACAAGCTGTTCAACCCCCGCCATAATAGCATATCCGCCACCGTCAGGGATTTTACGGAAATACATATCGAAATAAGCAATCTTATCACCGATTCCGTGTTCAAGATAGCCGTTCGCCATTGTTATTTCATAAAAATCCGTAAGTAATGTATAATTCATTAAAAAATCCAGTCCTTTTAGAAATTCTCTGTATCAATAGCATTATACCACTTTTTTAGTATTATTACAAGCTTTTTTAAACACTTTTTTATTATTTATGACATTTTTTTCAAATTTTTTGTGTAAAATAAAAGTAATGCACCGAATCGGTGCATTACCCGAAAAACATTATTATTTTCTCTTACCTTTAACAGCCATATCTTTCCAAGTTGCCCAGATTGAACCTGCAACAAAGATTGATGAGTATGTTCCCACGAAGATACCGATGATAATCGGAAGAGCAAATACTTTGATTGACTCAACTCCGAGGATATAAACCATACCGATTGTCAAAAGTGTTGTAATTGTTGTATTGATACTACGCTTAAGTGTCTGATTGATACTGAGGTTTGCAATTTCGGAATATGTTTCCTTCTTTGCTCTTCTTGTGTTTTCTCTGATTCTGTCAAATACAACGATTGTGTTATTGATAGAATAACCAAGAACTGTAAGAAGTGCCGCAATAAAGTTTGTATCAATCTTAATTCTGAATACAGAATAAATACCGCAAAGAACGAGTATATCGTGAGCAAGTGCAACAACCGCACAAACACCTGATGTAAAGTCAAATCTGAATGCAACATAGATAAGGATTGCAAGCGCTGCAAGAAGTGACATAACTATTGCAGACTTAGCAAGATTTTTTGCAGTTGAAGCAGAAACCACATTAAGTTCTGATTTCTGAACACCTTCAACGAAATAGATATATCCGTCATGCTGAATAATCTGTTTCTTTGTCTGTTCTTCTGTAAGTTCTGAAGCCTTCTTAGTTTCTGTTGCAAGAGCTTCGCCTTCACCCTGAGAAACTGCGTTTCCTTCATCATCTACAACGAGAGAAAGCTTACCCCATTTTTTAGCGATTTCAAAGTTAAGCTTTTCAACAGCAGCGTTAGCCTTATCAACATTTTCCTTATCGGAGAGCTTCTGGTTGTGTCCAACTTCAATATCAACAGCATTACCTGTTATACGAATCATTGATGGTTCTTTACCAAATGCTTCTTTTGCGATTTCCTTAATTTCCTTTTCGGAAACTTTCTTTTCGATTGTGTATGTGATTGCTGTTCCGCCTGCAAAGTCAGTATCAAGTGCAAAACCCTGAATCAAGAGAGATGCAATACTTGCAATAACCAATGCCAAGGCAATTCCTACATAAATTTTCTTATACTGTACTATCTTAAGCATTAGCCTGTCCCTCCTTCTTTGCGAGTTTTTTCTTGCTTACGCCGTAGAGCCATACATTCTTAACGCCCATTTCGAGCAATCTGCGGAGTAAGAACTTTGTAACGAATATTGCGGAAATCATTGATACGATAACACCGATTAAAAGTGTTGTACCAAAGCCCTTGATTGAACCTGTTCCCAAGAACATAAGGATAACAGCCGCAATAATTGTTGTTATATTAGAGTCGATAACTGCGCTTAAAGCATTGGAGAAACCAGCCTCAACAGCAGTTCTTATACCCTTACCAACCAAAAGTTCTTCCTTGATTCTTTCAAATATGATAACATTGGCATCAACCGCCATACCCACTGCAAGAATAATACCTGCGATACCAGGAAGAGTAAGGTTGATGTGCAAGTTAGCACAGATAAGAAGAACAATGTCGATATATGATATGAGTGCAATAGCTGACATAAATCCAGGCAATCTGTAGAACAAGAGCATAAAGAGAATAACAAGGATGAATCCGATGATACCTGCAGTTACAGCCTTGTTAAGAGCATCAGCACCAAGTGTCGGGCTAACGGCTCTTACTTCAACAGGAGTTAAGCTGAACGGAAGCTTACCTGACTTAATGTTAGCCGCAAGGTTCTTAGCTTCTTCCTGAGTAAATTCGCCTGTGATGATACAAGTTGTATCGTTGATAGCCTGCTGAACTGTCGGAGCAGAGATAATTGCGTTATCCATTGCAATATAAATCGGCTTACCAACATTTGCAGATGTTGCTGCATAGAAAGCTTCCTGACCTTCTTTAGTAAGTTCAAGCTGAACATAATAGCTTGCGCTGCCCAAATCACTTGTCTGACCATACTGAGATGAAGCATCTTTAATGTGGTCACCGCTTAAAACTTCTGTCGCATTTGGCAAAAGCTGACCTGTTGTCTGGTCAAAAGCACTCTGGTCAAAGAACTTAAGCTGAGCAGTTGCACCAAGGCTTTCTGCCGCTTCTTCCGGGTTTGAGAATGATGGAATTTCAACTCTTACGCTATCTGAACCCTGAACAGAAATATCGGATTCTGTATATCCCATACTATCAAGACGGGTTCTTAAAAGAGACGCAACTGTGTCCATTTCTTCTGCTGTCGGATCGTCCTTTTCAGCCTTGAAAACAATAACACTACCGCCGTTTAAGTCAAGACCCTGTGTGATACCGCCTTCTGTTTTAATACCATAAATTTGTACTGTTTCCGTAATCTGCAGACCAAATATTGCCAAATATGTAAGCAATACGATAACTGCGATTATGCCGGAAAGTTTAATAATACTTTTCGCCACTTTGTTTCCTCCTTCGTGTAATGAAAGTAAAAGTATTAAGGTTTAATTATTTACATAAATCTCAAAAGGGCATAGTTCACCCTTTTTATACAATACTCTTACTATTATATATATTTATCCTCATTAAGTCAAGTGTTTTTCAAAAAATTTATTATATCCGCTTTACGAAAATTTATCTTCTTCGTCTTTTAGTGTTGACTCCGAGGACTCCTCCCGTGCCTCCGCAGACAATCCCCAAAAGCATTGCAACAACTGTTGCTCCGTTAAAGGAAACATCTCCGTTTATAATTCCGCCTGCAAGATACAAAAGCATCGTATATATAATCCCTGCTAAAACTCCGTTTAAAAGTCCGCCCCGTCCTGTTCCTCTTGCTGACATAAATCCGCCCAATGCAACGGAAATACAGGTTATGAGTGTTATGAAAATATTAACCATTTTCCCGTCCATATCCGAAACTGTTGCAGCCACCGCCAGTAAAAATAATAGTAAAACTGACACAACATACGAAACCCCAACACTTTTCGCAGTGTGTATAATATCAAATTTTTTCTCAGTTGTATCCTTTATGTATCCTGTCCTTGACATAAAAAAACCTCCGATTCACATATTTGTTAAAATATATGAGTCGGAGTGCCTTTATATTACTCTTCTGTTGTTTCAGGAGCTTCTTCAAGTTCCACAGCCTTTTCAGAACCACGCTTTAAATATCTTGCAACAGAGCCTTTATCAACTGTAATAGTTGACTTATTGTTGCCTGCACCGGATTCGATAATAAACAAATCCTCTTTAACCTTAACGATTTTACCGTGGATTCCGCCAACAGTTGCAACCTCGTCGCCAACCTTTAAAGCAGCAATCATATTTTTAAGTTCCTTTTCCTTTTTCTTCTGCGGTCTGATTAAGATAAACCAGAAAATCGCAACAAAAACCAGCATCATAATAAGTGATGGCCACATACTTGGCTGCTGTGCAGCAGCGTTTGCAGCAGGAGCCGCATAAACTATTGTTTCAAACATTTTCTTTACCTCCAAAATAAGTTATTGTTATAGATTATAACCTAATTAAATTTTTTTTGCAACACTTTTTTGAAAATTTTATATTCTTCTTCCTAAAATGTCAATTTTTTCTTTTCTGTACTGCTCAAATCTTCCTTCATCAAGAGCATCCCTTATCTCCTGCATAAGATTATTATAAAAATAAAGATTATGCATAACCGCAAGTCTCATTCCAAGCATTTCTCCAGCTTTGAAAAGATGTCTTACATAGCTTCTTGAGAAATTACGGCAGGTCGGGCAGTTACAGTTCGGGTCAATAGGCAGTTCGTCAGTTTCATATTTGACATTCATAATATTTCTTATCCCCTCTGAGGTGAAGAGATGTCCGTGACGGGCGTTTCTGCTTGGCATAACGCAATCAAAGAAATCAACACCCCTCCAAACCGCCTCTATAATATTAACGGGAGTTCCAACACCCATTAAATACCTCGGCTTATGGGCGGGAGCAAACTCCTCAACCGCCTCTATAACCTCATACATAACCTCAGCAGGCTCACCAACCGCGAGACCGCCTATTGCAAAGCCGTCAAGGGGAAGGTCTGCTATCTGTTTCATATTTTCAATTCTCAAATCTGTATAAGTACAGCCCTGATTTATACCAAAAAGCATCTGATTTGGATTTACTGTCCCTTCAAGTCCGTTAAGTCTGTTCATTTCAGCAATACATCGTTTAAGCCACCTGATTGTTCTGTCCGATGCCTCTTTTGCATACGCCTTTTCGCAGGGGTTTTCAACACATTCATCAAACGCCATAGCAATAGTTGAGCCGAGATTTGACTGAATCTGCATACTCTCCTCAGGTCCCATAAAAATTTTTCTGCCGTCAATGTGTGAGGAGAAATAAACACCCTCTTCCTTGATTTTACGAAGTTTTGACAATGAAAATACCTGAAAACCACCGCTATCGGTTAAAATCGGTCTGTCCCAGTTCATAAACTTATGGAGTCCACCCATTTTCCTAACCACTTCATCGCCAGGTCTTAAATGCAGATGATATGTGTTTGAAAGTTCAACCTGACACCCGATTTCTTTAAGGTCAAAGGCAGAAACCGCCCCTTTAATTGCCGCCGCAGTTCCAACATTCATAAACACGGGAGTCTGCACAGTTCCGTGAACAGTTTTAAATTCACCCCGTCTTGCTTTTCCCTCTTTTTTAATCAACTTAAACATATTTTTCTCCGTTTCTTATATCCACTCACAAAAATGTTCGTCTATAAATTTAATTTCATTCAAATAAAAATCCTTATGCCCTTCCTCAACCATTTGCAAAAACGCTTCATTCCCCTTTTGAATTTCTTCGTCAATAACCTCAACCATTGCATAAAGTCTCTGTTTTATTATTTCGCAAAAATTGTCAGGCATATCCATTCCATAACTTTCAAAAAATGTTTTTAAAGCAATTTTTCTGAACTCTTTATCCTCTTCGTTATATTTTCTTTCCGTTCTTAACTCTGCATCATAAACGGTTTTCCCCAAAGGAATAAACCTGTATACTGCATAGGCAATATCCCATATTCTCGGTGCAGGAGTACAGGTGTCAAAATCAATCATTCCATAAGGAAGTCCATTAGCAAAGGTCACATTATATGTCGCAAAATCGTTGTGGCATATTACTTCTTTGGGAAGATTCCCTTTATAGGTAATCCACCATTTATCATCCTCTTTTACCTCGAATGAGGTTGTGCAGTCGTGGAACTCTTTTAAAAGCTTTGCAGACGCTTTAACTATCTCAAGCTGATGTTTTCTGTCATTTGTGAAAGGATAGTCCTCAGGCTCAAAACACTCCCCCTTTACAAAAGACAATACCTCAAATTCCCCTTCATTACCAAGAAATTCCGGAGCTTTTGAAAACCCCTCATTTTTGAGGTGAACAAGAAGTCTCTGAACAGTTTTACTGTTTTCCTTCAGCTTTCTGTAAACACTATTTTCTTTTTTGTAAAGTTTAGAAGTTCCGCCTTTCAGCTCCACAAAATCACCTCTTAACAAATAAACATAGCATCACCAAAACTGAAAAATCTGTATTTTTCGTTTATCGCCTCGTTATAGGCATTAAATATTTTCTCTTTATCCGAAAATGCAGAAATAAGCATCAAAAGCGTGGATTCAGGCAGGTGAAAATTAGTTATAAGTGCGTCAACCGCCTTGAATTTATATCCCGGATAGATAAATATTTCCGTGTTTCCGCCACATTCTCTTATCTCACCATTTTCGTCAGCAACACTTTCAAGAGTTCTGACCGATGTCGTTCCGACAGCGATAATTCTTCCGCCGTTTCTTCGTGTTTCATTGACAATTTTCGCGGTTTCTTCCGATACCTCGTAATACTCTGAGTGCATTTTGTGGTTTTCCACATTCTCGACCGAGACAGGTCTGAATGTACCTAACCCAACATGGAGAGTTACGAACGCAATTTTTATCCCCTTCGTCTTAATTTTTTCCATCAGTTCATTTGTGAAATGAAGTCCTGCCGTCGGAGCCGCAGCACTCCCCTCAATTTTGGAATAAACCGTCTGGTATCTTTCTCTGTCACTCAATTTTTCGTGGATATACGGAGGCAGGGGCATTTCACCAAGCTTATCCAGAAGTTCCTCCCATATTCCGTCATATTCAAACCTGACAATTCGGTTTCCGTCATCAATAACCTCTAAGATTTCAGCTTTTAAAAGTCCTCCGCCAAATTCAAAACGGCTCCCGACTTTCGCCTTTCTGCCCGGTTTCAGGATAACTTCCCATGTATTTATATCAATTCTTTTAAGGAGCAGAAACTCAATCTTTCCGCCTGTCCCCTCTTTCTGACCGTATAATCTTGCAGGGATAACCCTTGTGTTATTCATAACAAGGCAATCTCCCTCTTTTAAATAATCAATAATATCATAAAAATGCTTATGGGTTATTTCGCCCGTGTCCTTTGAAAGCACCATAAGTCTTGAATCTGTTCTGTTTTCAAGAGGCTTTTGTGCAATCAGCTCCTCAGGCAAGTCATAATAAAAATCTTTTGTATTCATAATTTCATCCTCGTTAAAACTCTTCAAGGTGTGTGCCTTGATAATAGTGGGTTAAAATCTCGTCATAGGTAAAGCCTGCCTCCGCCATTCCTTTCGCTCCGTACTGGCTCATTCCAACACCGTGACCCCAGCCTTCACCGGTAAAGACAAAGCTTTCTCCCGCCTTTGTCCCTTTATATTCTTTAACAGTTTTCCCGTCAGTTGCAGAAACCACCGTAACAGTTCCCCGTCCAAGAATATTCATATTTTCAAGGGATACCTTTTTAACACCGTCCGCACCCAGAACATAAATCTCAGGATACGAAGTTTTTCCGCCACCGGAAATAGTGTATTTCTGGCTCAGCGTTGCCTCCGAGAAAATTGTTCGGCATTGTTCTCTTTTAAAGGTCTGGCTACCCTTAGTTCCCTTAACCTCAAGCAAGGTCACTCTTCCCGCCTCGCTGTATTCCTTTGCAATAATATCGGTCACCTCACCAATATCATATCCCTTGCTGTTCATTATCTCAGTCGCACGGGCTTTTGTCAAGGTTTTTTCCCATTTTCCGTTATTTATATTCTCCGTGTCCTCATATTCGTTGCTGACGCTTACCAGATATGGGAAACTGCTTCCCCACACATTTTTAACATTTTCCGTGGTTTCACCCATTGACGAGGAATAAACCGTCTGAACAAGTTCATCTTCATACAAAAGAACCTGCCCTGAAGTCTCATCAACAGGGGCATAAGACCCGTCTGCCTCATAATCAACTCCCGAATAAGCCTGACAGCATACGGTATTACACAAATCAAAGCCATATTCCTTATGTCTGTTCGTTTTGCCAAGTGCGAAATTTCTTGCGCAAATCGCCTGTGCTTTCAAAGCCTCAATATGCCATGACGGTGACATTTCCCTGGAAATAACGCCGTAAATATATTCATCAAGAGGAACAACATTAACCGCCGTTATCACGCCCGATGACAGGATTTTAAATTCAAATCCGCCACGGTAAGTTCCCGACGCCTTCGCCGTTATCTTCATCATTTTCTCAGTTTCTTTTTCCGCCTTTGGCTCAATTCCTATCCCATGCAAAAAAGTATCTGATGTGTGAATAATTTCTCCCGTGTTTATATCCACAACATTCACAAACGCACCCTCTCCGCAGTTAACAGTAAGCTGAGAAGAAAAGCTCTCAGCAACAGGAATAAACTCACGGTCCTCATAATAGCCTATATCAAAGCCAGTTTCATTCGTCAGGGTATACTCCGTCCTCGCATTTTGCCCGTAGTAAATCCCAATCCGCATATTCTCAACCGATTCCCAGGCATAAGCCGTGGAAAAACACAATATTATGATAAGGAAAAAAGTGATAATTTTCTTCATATTCTCCTCCGAATTTGCCATTTATTTAAAAATTCGACAAAATATGCTCAAAATCCTTTTGATAAAATATTAAAATTATGTTACAAATATTCAAATTGGTATTTCCGGACAAAAAAATATTTGACATTTAACATATATTAACATATAATAATAAGTAATAATAAGTAATAATGAGTATCTTTAAGTGGTAAAAAAGCCGCTTGTGTAATAAGGAGGATTTTATACTATGAAAAAATATAAAGTTGGTATTATCGGTGCAACCGGTATGGTTGGGCAGAGATTTATTACTCTTATGGAAAACCATCCGTGGTTTGACCTTACTTTGCTTGCCGCTTCTCCGAGAAGTGCTGGTAAAACATACGAGGAAGCGCTCGGCGGAAGATGGTCTATGACAACACCAATTCCGGAAGATGTTAAGAAGATGGTTGTTTTAAACGCATCAGATGACATTGAGAAAATCGCTTCTATGGTTGATTTTGTATTCTGTGCCGTTGATATGAAAAAGGACGAAATCAAGGCTTTGGAAGAAGCTTATGCTAAGGCTGAATGTCCTGTTATTTCCAATAATTCAGCACACAGACACACAGACGATGTTCCTATGATTGTTCCTGAAATCAATCCTGACCACGCTGAAATTATCGAGGCTCAGAAAAAACGACTCGGAACAAAAAGAGGTTTTGTTGCAGTTAAGTCAAACTGCTCACTCCAGAGCTATGTTCCTGCGCTCCACCCTCTTATGAAATACGGTATCAAAAATGTTCTCGCTTGTACATATCAGGCAATTTCCGGTGCAGGCAAGACTTTTGAAACATGGCCTGAAATGGTTGATAACCTCATCCCATACATTGGCGGTGAAGAAGAAAAGAGTGAAGTTGAACCGCTTAAAATCTGGGGTAAAATCGAAGGAGATAAAATTATTGACGCAACAACTCCTAATATTACAACACAGTGTCTCCGTGTTCCTGTTTCCAACGGACACACAGCCGCTGTTTTCGTAAGCTTTGACAAAAAGCCTTCAATCGACGAAATCAAAGCTGACTGGGCTAATTTTGCAGGCGTTCCGCAGGAGCTTGAACTTCCGTCAGCTCCAAAGCAGTTCCTCCACTATTTTGAGGAAGATAACCGTCCACAGGCTAAGCTTGACAGAGATTCTGAAGGCGGAATGGCAGTTTCAATCGGC
The DNA here is from genome assembly GCA_045646365.1 of Clostridia bacterium. Lineage (GTDB taxonomy): Bacteria > Bacillota > Clostridia > Monoglobales > Monoglobaceae > SIG454. Next base: position 136,076 of record JAZRKP010000075.1, on the reverse strand, counting down.
AGACTCAGAGAAGATAAGCAGTATGATTATAAATTTGTTTGTCTTTCACACAACACCTTAAGAGGTGCGGCAGGCGGTGCTGTTTTAATGGCAGAGCTTCTCGCTGCAAAGGGTTATCTTGACTAATATATAATATCCCGCCTGCGGATGACAGGCAGAAAGGAATGGTATAAACTATGAAAAAGCCATTATTCACCGGCTCAGCCGTTGCTCTTATCACACCTTTTAAGGAAAATGGTGTTGATTATGACAAATTCGCTGAACTTATCGAATATCACATCGAAAACGGAACCGATGCCCTCGTTGTTTGCGCAACCACAGGGGAATCCTCCACTATGCCCGACCCTGAGCATATGGCGGCTCTTAAATTTGCTTCCGAAAAAGCTAAGGGCAGAATTACCCTTATAGCCGGAACAGGTAGCAATGACACAATCCACGCTATCGCTCTTTCAACTTATGCTGAATCTGTCGGCTATGACGGACTTTTAGTTGTTACTCCATATTACAACAAAGCTACACAAAAGGGACTTTATCTCCACTTTAAAGCAATCGCCGAAAGTGTTAAAATCCCGATTATATTATATAACATTCCGGGAAGAACAGGCTGTGCAATCGCTCTTGATACCTTCAAGAAACTTGCTGAAATCCCTAACATCATCGGTGTTAAGGAAGCAACAGGCGATCTTGCATTGGCGGCTCAGATTGCATCATTTACTGACCTTGTTCTCTATTCAGGAAATGATGATGTTATCCTTCCTATGATGGCACTTGGCGGAAAGGGTGTTATTTCCGTTGTTGCAAACATTCTTCCAAAAGAAACTCATGATGTTTGCCAGAAATTCTTAGACGGTGATGTTGAAGGTTCAAGAAAATTGTTCCTTGATATGATTGAGCTTATAAACGGTCTCTTCATTGAGGTTAACCCTATCCCGATTAAGACTGCTATGAACATTTTAGGATTTAATGTCGGAAAATGTCGAATGCCTCTTTGCGATATGGAGGAAAAGAATATCGCAACTCTCAAACAGATTATGAAAAACTACGGTTTTAAATTCTAATTAAGGAGAATTTACCTATGACAAAAATTTTATTATGCGGTGCAAACGGCAAAATGGGGCATGCTGTAACAAGAGTTGCAGAGCAAAGTTCCAATGCAGAAATCGTTGCGGGATTTGACATTTCAGAGTCAACCTCTGCATCTTATCCGGTTGTTACTGATTTATCTGCTCTTTCAGAAAAGCCTGATGTAATTATCGACTTTTCGCATCCGTCTATGACTGATGCAATCCTTGATTACGCTGCATTAAACAATATTCCTGCTGTTATATGCACAACAGGTCTCTCAGCCGACCAGATATCAAGGATAGAATACGAATCGAAAAATATACCGATTTTCTTCTCCGCAAATATGTCACTTGGTGTTAACCTTATTATGGATTTAGTCGCAAGAGCCGCAAAGGTTTTGCAGGATAATTTCGATATTGAAATCATCGAAAAGCATCATAATCAAAAGCTTGATGCTCCAAGCGGAACTGCTCTTGCTATTGCCGATAATATTTCCCGGGCAATATCTTACGCCCCTGAATACACATACGACAGACACAGTGTTCGTAAAAAGCGTGATAAAAAGGAAATCGGAATCCACGCGGTTCGTGGCGGAACAATAGTTGGTGAACACAGTGTCATCTTTGCAGGAAATGACGAGGTCATAGAAATTAAGCACAGTGCAACATCAAAAGAAGTTTTTGCCGTTGGTGCCGTTTCTGCATCTGAATTCTTAAAATCTCAGCCTGCAGGATTATACAGTATGAAAGATTTGATAAAATAAACATCAAAGGGGTTGGGACATAAGTTCACAACCCCTTTTCTTGAGGTTAATAATATGAAACTTTTCAAAACATTTTTAAGATATTACAAACCATATATCGGGATTATTCTTCTGGACCTGTTTTGCGCCTCGCTTACAACCTTGTGTGAACTTGTTTTCCCGAAGCTCGTCAGCTATATAACCGATACGGCAATAAGCAACCCCGACCTGCTTCTGATGTCAACAATTTTCAAAATCGGCGGGATATATTTGTTCCTTAGAATTGTGGATACTCTCGCCAATTACTATATGGCAAATCAAGGGCATATTATGGGTGCTCATCTTGAAAAAGATATGCGCCGTGACCTTTTTAACCATCTTCAGAAATTGCCGTTTTCCTATTATGACAACACGAAAATCGGGCAGATTATGTCAAGGCTTACCAACGACCTTTTCGACATAACAGAATTTTCTCACCACTGTCCGGAAGAATTTTTTATCTCAGGAATTAAGATTATCGGCTCGTTTATAATTCTTATAAATGTTAATATTCCGCTTACCCTGATAATTTTTATGCTTCTTCCTCTGATGACAGTATCTTCTGCCTTGTTCCGTAGGAAAATGAAAAATGCGTTCAAGAAACAGCGAGAACAAATCGGTGAACTTAATGCGGAAATTGAGGACAACCTCTTGGGAATCCGTGTGGTTAAAAGTTTTGCTAACGAAGAACTTGAAAAGGAAAAGTTTGAAAAGGGTAACGAAAAATTTCTTAAGACGAAAAAAGGTGCTTACAAATATATGGCACTTTTCCAGTCAGGAACACGATTTTCCGACGGGGTTCTGTATATCAGCGTAATCGTTATTGGTTCAATTTTTCTGAAAAAAGGGCATATTTCTCCAGGTGATTTGGTTGCATACCTTCTCTATATCCAGACTCTTATCACATCAATACGCCGAATTGTTGAGTTTACGGAACAGTTCCAGCGAGGGATAACTGGTATTGAGCGATTCACGGAAATAATGGACGAGCCTGTTAAAATTGACGATTTACCCAACGCCGTTGACATTGAAAACTTAAAGGGGCAAATCACCTTTGATAATGTAAGCTTTTCCTATGCTGACAATCTCGGTGAAGTTTTAACAAAGCTTTCCCTTGATATAAAGGTCGGCGAAAATATTGCGATAGTCGGGCCGTCAGGTGGCGGAAAGACCACTCTTTGTAATCTTATCCCGAGATTTTACGAAATAAACAGCGGAAATATTTTTATTGACGGAAAAAATATAAAAGATTTAACACTGAATTCACTGCGTAATAATATCGGTATTGTTCAGCAGGATGTGTATCTTTTCAGCGGTTCTGTCAAAGACAATATCGCTTATGGTAAAATTAACGCAACAGACGAGGAAATCATCGAGGCCGCAAAGCTTGCAGGGGCACACGAATTTATCGTCACTCTTAAAGACGGCTATGATACTTATGTTGGCGAACGAGGAGTCAAACTCTCAGGCGGTCAAAAACAGAGAATTTCAATCGCCCGTTTATTCCTCAAAAACCCACCTGTCTTAATTCTCGACGAGGCAACCTCGGCTCTTGATAATGAGAGCGAGCATATTGTTCAGAAATCTTTGGAAAAACTTTCCGAGGGCAGAACAACTCTTACCATTGCCCACCGACTTACAACAATCAAGAATGCCGACAGAATTATTGTTTTAGGTAAAGACGGAATATTAGAGGAAGGTTCCCACGACGAACTTATAAAAAGAAACGGTGAATATTCAAAACTATATAAATTATACACATAAAGAATTAAGGGCGTGTCTCAATAAGTGATTTTCTCACAAATCGAGGCAACGCCCTCTTTCTTTTTAATCGTAAAAATGCGGAAGCTATAACTCTACCAAACGCTGTCCTTTATTCTTCGTTAAATAATTTTATTTTATTCAATTCTTCATTTAAAAAACTTTCTCTTAACTTTTCATCATAAAAACTGTTTAAAAAAATACAAAAATCATTTTCATTTTTCATTACCGTGACTGCCCTGACATTCTCAGGGAGTCGGGTACTTAGCACTGATATATCTTCCATTTTCCTCACTTTCCAAGGATAGCCTCAATGACCTTTACTGCCTTTTCAATATCTTCCCGGGTTGCATCTTTGGTAAGATTAAAAAGCATTTTAAGTTCGGGGCGTGTTTTAAGTGTTTTAAGATACTCCTCAAGCTGACTGTCTGGTTTTTTCTCTACACCCAGTAAATAATCCGTTGTAACACCATAATATTTAGCAAGAATTTTTATAGACTCCTGCTTCATATTTTCGACATCACCCTTTTCATATTTCTGAATCGCCGCCTTCTGAACGCCTATTATTTTCCCGACTTCCTCTTGTGTAAGTCCTCTTTCAAGCCTCAACTCCTTAAGTATTTCTCCCATTGTTTTTTTCAAATCTGTCACCTCCCACCAGATGTATTGTATCTTAAAATTCAACTTTTGTCAAGTTTTTTATAAAATTTTGTTGACATTTGTATCTTTTTATGATACTATATTTGTGTCGGGTAAAAAATATAGCCCCGTATATTTTTTACAAACAGAGTATCCTCAAAAGATACTTCAAAAAACAAAATAAAGGAGATTTTTTGCAAATTGCAAGAACAGGAAATTACAAACACTGAAAAATTTGGTTCGCTATGGAACCGCTCAAAGCCCCGTTATATAGGAAAGTGCACCTTTCGACTATGCAAGAATAAAGATATATATGATTGTTATGAACATTACGAAGACGGATGTGGAAATCTTTTTTGTTCAAAGGAACACGCCGAACTTTTTCACGGTATTCGACCGATAAATTAAAATATAAAGGAGATTGATATATGGATACAAAAGAATGGCTTTCCCAGAGTAAATACATAAACAAGGAAATACGGGCGCTTAAAGATGCTCTTGACAAAGCGATGCACCTGCCCGGCAAAAATCAGACTTGTGACAGATACAAAGGTATCCTTGAAGATAAAATCACAGAACTTTCAAAGACAAATTCAGATATCATCACAATGATATATAGTGTTGAGGATAATATTTTACGAACGCTGTTAATTGAACGATTTATAAATAATAACACCTGGGAAATTGTTTCCCACAAGCTCGGCTATGACTTTTACCATGTTATAAAACGCCTATACCCAAAAGCAGTCGCTGAGATTGATAATAAAAAAAGAATTTTGAATTAAGTCAACCATAGATAACGAAAAAGATGAACGAAAATTCGTTCATCTTTTTCAATTTATTATTAGAACTTATCTCTCTTTGTGTAATGAGTATGAAGAAGTTCGTGAGCCTTATGGCTTCCCGGTTCACCGAAGAATTCGGAGTAGAGAAGCTTAATATCAGGATTCTCGTGGCTCTTTCTGAGCGTTGCTCTTTCGTCTTCGCTATAAAGAGCGGAAGCACGGAGGGCCTTAACATCACATTCCATCTGAACTTTTGCTGAAACGATTGGCTGACCGCCACCTGTTACGCAACCGCCAGGACAAGCCATGATTTCGATAAAGTGGTAATTTGCTTTACCATCTCTGATATCATTTAAAAGCTTTCTTGCGTTTCCAAGACCGGAAACAACAGCAATTTTAACTTCTGTACCTGCAAATGTAAGAGTAGCTTCTTTAATGCCTTCAGTTCCTCTGACAGCTTCATATTCAACCTTATCAAAGCTCTTGCCCTCTAAAACTTCAGTAACAGTTCTGAGAGCCGCTTCCATAACGCCACCTGTTGCACCGAAGATAACGCCTGCACCTGTTGCTTCTTCAAACGGGTTATCAAACTTCTCTTCAGGAAGGTCAGCGAAAAGGATACCAGCCTGCTTAATCATTCTTGCAAGCTCTCTTGTTGAGATAACATAATCAACATCACGGTATTTAACTTCCATTTCAGGTCTGCCTGCTTCAAACTTTTTAGCAACACAAGGCATAACTGAAACAACAACAATTTTCTCAGGGTCAATACCCATTTTTTCAGCATAGTAAGACTTGATTACTGCGCCGAACATCTGGTGAGGGGACTTACAGCTTGAAAGGTTTTCAAGGAAGTCAGGGAAGTTATGTTCACAGAACTTAATCCAACCAGGGCTACAAGATGTGATAAGCGGGAGCTTACCGCCGTTCTTGAGACGGTTAATAAATTCTGTTCCTTCTTCCATAATTGTAAGGTCTGCACCTGTGTCTGTGTCAAACACTTTATCAAAGCCCATTCTGCGAAGAGCCGCAGCCATCTGACCTGTAACAGCTGTTCCAATCGGATAACCGAATTCTTCGCCCAATGCTGCACGAACAGCAGGAGCTGTCTGAACAACAACATACTTGTCTTCATCAGCGATAGCTGCCCAAACCTTATCAGTATCGTCTTTTTCACGAAGTGCGCCAACAGGACAAGCCGCGATACACTGTCCGCAGTTTACACAAGGAACCTCACCGAGTGACTTATTGAAAGGAGAAGCGATTGTTGTTTTAAAGCCTCTCTCTGTTGCATCGATAACTGCAACTGTCTGAATATTCTTACATACGCTTACGCAACGACGGCAGAGAACACACTTATTGTTATCTCTGACGATTGACGGAGAAACCTCATCAATCGTATATTCGTTCATTTCGCCCTGGAAAGCGATGTCTGTTATACCTAAATCTTCGCAAAGAGTCTGGATTTCACAGTTCTGATTTCTTACACATGTAAGACATTTTCTGTCGTGGTCAGAGAGGAGAAGTTCAAGAGTTGACTTTCTTGCCGCTCTAACTTTTGGTGTGTTTGTGAAAACCTCAAGACCTTCTGAAACAGGGTATACGCACGCTGCCTGAAGAGCTCTTCCGCCCTTAATTTCAACAACGCACATTCTACAAGAACCTGTTTCACTGATATCCTTTAAATAACAAAGAGTTGGGATATCAATATTAGCTTCTCTCGCAGCCTGCAAAATTGTATAATTTGCAGGAACGCTCAAACTTTGTCCGTTAATTTTAATATTTACATTTTCCATTGATATATCCCTCCTTAGTGTTTTTCGATAGCGCCGAATTTACATGACTCTATACATACTCCGCACTTGATACATTTATCAGTATCAATAACGAACGGTGACTTAATCTCGCCGGAGATAGCGCCAACAGGACACTTTCTCGAACAAAGGCTACATCCCTTACACTTATCAGCAACGATTTCGTATTTAACGAGTTTCTTACAAACGCCTGCAGGACAAGTCTTATCCTTAACATGGGCAATATACTCGTCACGGAAGTATTTGAGTGTGCTAAGTACTGGGTTTGGAGCTGTCTGACCGAGACCGCAAAGTGAAGAAGTTTTGATATTGTAGCAGAGTTCTTCAAGCTTATCAATATCTTCCATTGTTCCTTTACCGTCTGTAATCTTTTCAAGAAGCTCATAGAGTCTCTTTGTACCGATACGACAAGGAGTACACTTACCGCAGGATTCATCAACTGTAAATTCAAGGAAGAATTTAGCGATGTCAACCATACAGTTATCTTCGTCCATAACGATAAGACCACCACTACCCATCATTGAACCAATCTGAATGAGTGAATCATAGTCGATTGGAGTGTCAATTAAGTGAGCAGGGATACATCCGCCTGAAGGACCGCCTGTCTGAGCTGCCTTAAACTTCTTGCCGTTTGGAATACCGCCACCGATTTCCTCGATGATTTCACGGAGAGTTGTTCCCATTGGAACTTCAACAAGACCTGTGTTATTTATCTTACCGCCAAGAGCGAATACCTTAGTACCCTTTGACTTTTCTGTACCAATCTGAGTAAACCAGTCAACACCGTTTAAGATAATCTGCGGAACATTTGCATATGTTTCAACATTATTAAGAAGGGTTGGCTTGCCCCAGAGACCCTTAACAGCTGGGAACGGAGGACGAGGACGAGGTTCACCTCTTCTGCCTTCGATTGAGTTAAGAAGAGCTGTTTCCTCACCGCAAACGAATGCGCCTGCACCAAGACGGATGTCAAGGTCAAAGCTAAAGCCTGTTCCAAAAATATCATCACCCAAGAGACCATATTCCTTAGCCTGCTTTATTGCAATTCTAAGTCTTTCAACGGCGATAGGATATTCGGCTCTGATATAAACATAACCCTGGTTAGCACCAACTGCATAGCCGGCAATAGCCATAGCTTCAATGATACAGTGTGGGTCACCTTCAAGGATAGAACGGTCCATAAATGCGCCCGGGTCACCTTCGTCGGCATTACAGCAAACATATTTCTGGTCGCCCTGTGCTTTATATGTGAAATCCCACTTCATACCGGACGGGAAACCACCGCCACCACGGCCACGGAGTCCGGAATCCTTAATCATCTGGATAACTTCTTCTCTTGTCATTTCTGTAAGAGCTTTAGCAAGTGCCTGATAACCGTCAACTGCAATATATTCGTCGATATTTTCAGGGTTTATAACACCGCAGTTACGGAGAGCTAAACGGTGCTGTTTTGCGTAGAATGTTGTTTCATTAAGGGATTTAATTGTATCCCCTTCAACTGTTTCGCTGTATAAAAGTCTCTTAACGATACGGCCTTTCAAAAGGTGTTCTTCAACGATTTCCTTAACATCGTCAACCTCAACACGGCTATAAAAAGCACCTTCAGGGTATACAACAACAATCGGACCGAGGGCACAGAGACCGAAGCAACCGGTCTGAACAACCTTAACTTCCTCTTCTATGCCATTTGCCTTAAGTTGATTTGCGAACTCGTCCTGAAGCTTTTTTGAGCCTGAAGAAGTACAACCCGTACCGCCACAAATCAATACATGAGATCTGTATATATTCATTTCTTCTTCCTCCTATTATTTCTCTTTAGCACCAACTGTATATTCAGCAACAATCTGTCCGTTGATAAGGTGTTCTGCAACAACTCTTGCAACCTTATCTTCTGTCATTTCGATGTATGTTACCTTTTCCTGTCCAGGAGCATAAACCTCAACGATAGGCTCTAAACGGCACATACCGATACAACCTGTCTGTGTAACTGTTACATCAGAAAGATTACGCTTTTCAACCTCCTGAACAAACGCATTTAAAACAGGGCGAGCACCTGCTGCGATACCGCAAGTTGCCATTCCAACAACAACACGAATACCGTCCTCGCGTTCTTTACGCAAGTTAACCTGATTTAAAGCTCTGTTACGAATTTCCTGTAATTCTGCCAAACTTTTCATTTATTTGACCTCCTTAAATATTTAAATATCCAAACCCCGAAACGGAGTCATAATTTACTGTATCTCACCGAGTCCATCTCTCACATAGCCATCTATCCACATTACCACTTCAGGTAAATCCAGAGGAACATCACCCAAAACCGCTTTAATTTCTTCGGTTTTGAGAACAAATTCCTTACCGTTTTTCTTATGGCTGTATACGAAATCGACTTCGGGGGAACCTGAAATGAGAGTTGTCATTGTCCCCGCCATATCCCCGATTGGGGCACGGTCTATGGAATCAAGTTCAAATCTCACAAAAACGCTTGTCCCTTTGCCAAGCTCCGAGGAAATATCAAGACCGCCACCGCATTGCATTGCCGCCGCTTCAAAAAGGGAAATCCCCATCCCTACCTTTCGGGTAGTTCTGGTTGTTGAAAACGGGTCCTTGACAGTTTTTAAAAATTCCTCACTCATTCCGCAACCGTTATCCAGAATTTCAATGGTCAGAAGATTATTTTCTTCGTTCTCATTGATATTTATTGTGATAAGGCTCGCTTTCGCTTTTACGGAATTTTTCGCTATATCCAGTATATGAAGTGATAATTCTTTCATTAAATCACCTCTTTAAAAAGCTCGTTTACATCATTTATATTCAGGGCCTCATCCCTTTGAGCAATATTCTCAAGGTAATGAGCGTCCGAATTTCTGAATATTTTATATCCGCGAAGGTCAGGCCTTTGATTAAGGTAATCCTCAACGCAGGTCAGCTTCTTGGACATTTCTATATTTTTTATATCAAGATTATCTGGGATAAATCCGAGATTTGTCAAAACGCTATATGAATGTCTGTCAACATGTGCCGGAATAAACAGACCTTTTGCAGTCTTAACCAAATCAAACAGTCCTTCGATTGACAAAGATGTTGGTGAAATCAAAAGTCTATCCTCAATTCCAACCACTTCATCCTCCTCGTTCATTTTCAGCTGTTCACCGAAAATTTCAGGACGGTTCTTGATTGGAGGCAGATGCTTATAGACCTCCTCTGCTGCATACTCAGCCGCCTCGATTGACGGATAGAGAGTCAGAATGTGAACTTCTTCCGCAGTTTCAACCTCCATACCCGGAATAACAGAAACACCGCATTCCTCCCCGACTTTCATAGCCGCCCGCACATTTCCAACACTGTTATGGTCGGATACTGCGATAGCGTCAAGCCCGGAAATTGCCGCCATATTGACGATATTATTCGGAGTCATATCCTTATCTCCGCAAGGAGACAAGGCAGAATGAATATGAAAATCGTAATAAATCATTTCACAACTCCGTCTATCAACAAAGCAAGCTCATAAGCGGTTTTACTGCTCCTTAAAATGACAATATCCTGAGCATTGGCTTTGCTGACAACATCATCTTCAGGAGTAACGCCCTCACAAAGGAGTATGCAGGAAACCCCCGTCAGGGATGCAACGGCAACGATATTTATATTGCTCATTATGGTTATCCAGACATTATCCGCTTCCGCTCTGCCCATAACCCAGCTGAGCAAATCACCGATATAACAGCCGTTTACCTCATTGTCAAGATTGTCGGCATTTGTTATGACATCAAGATTAAGCTTTTCAACAAGTTCGCTTACCTTCATAATTATCCCTCATCTTCATCCTGATAAGTTTCGTTAAGCTTAAACAATTCCTTGGCAAGCCTTTTAAGACGCTCTTTCATAAGGAATATGCAATCATTCTCACGGGCAAAACCTCTGACAATATCCTCAGCCAGCGACTTACAGTTCGGAGAACCGCAGGAACCGCAATCAAGCTTTGGAAGCCGTTCATAGATTTTATCCATAAGCTCCATTTTCCGCATTGCTTCGTCAAGGTCGTTATCAAGGGGCATAACAGGGGTCCCTTCAACCTTTTTCTGCCATTTAAGCTTATCCACATCAAGATTTTCTATCTCTTTAATTTGAGGCTTAGTTTTAGACTGGAAAGAAATTCTGCTACACGACAGGAACGGATTAACAACATTCAAAGGTCCGCCATTACATCCGCTTGGGCAGGCAGACAATTCAATAAATTCAACTGTTGCCATTTTCCCATTCTCAATCTCTTCAAGAACCGTTATAACATTATGTATTTCGTCAACCGCCACGGTATCTTTCGCTCCTGAGCTTGAACATTCACCGCCACTGCTTGCCCAGTCAATTCCTTCATAGGCTGAGATACAAAGAGATTCATCTCCCTCCATATTCTCAATAATCGGGCAAATTTTGTTAAACGCTTTCTTCGCAGTTATAACACCGCTCACATTGGATTTCTCCACAGTCAGCGGAGCTTTAACGCTTGTTACCTTTGCAGGACAAGGGCTTATGAAAAACACTCCGATTTTATCACCGGGAATACCTGTTCTCGCAGAAGCTTCTTCTCTTGCAAGACCTGCCGCAACCTCCATTGGTGAAATAAGGTTCAAAACATTCTCCAAAAGGTCAGGAAAGCGTTCTCTTATAAGTCTCAAAACCGCAGGACAAGCTGAATTGATAATAGGTTTTTTGAGCGTCCCCGCTTTAATAAGCTGACGGGTTGCCGCACTGACATATTCAGCTCCTCTTGCCACCTCAAAAACATGGTCAAAGCCAATCTTCTTAAACGCTGCAAGTATCTGTCCAATGCTTATACCGCTCGCAAACTGCCCGTAAAACGACGGGGCAGGCATCGCTATATTATATTCAAATTCATCAAGCATCGAGAAACTGTCTGCAACAACGACTTTTGCGTGGGATTGACAAACCCTCACACACTCGCCGCAGTCAATACAGCGTTCTTTTATAATCTTAGCCTTACCGTTTTGCACTCTTATTGCCTCTGTCGGGCAATGAGTGATACAATTTGTACAGCCATGACATTTATCTCTGTCCAGTGTAACTGAGTGAAAATATTCCATATATATCACCTCACAGATTTATTGTTAATGTCAGCCTCGTGCCCTCACCGGGCTTTGTTTCAATCTGCATATCATCTGTATACCTTTTGATATTTGGAAGTCCCATTCCTGCCCCGAAACCCAGTTCCCTGATTTCATCGGTAGCAGTTGAATACCCCTCCTGCATCGCAAGGTCTATATTCTCAATACCGGGACCGTTATCGCTGAAAACAAGGGTAATCTTCTTCCCTGAAATTTCAGCCTCACATTCTCCGCCCTTGCCGTGGACAATAGTGTTTATCTCTGCCTCATACATAGCAATAGCTACACGCCTGATAACAGTTGCATCAATACCGAGTTTTTTAAGAATCCCTTTAAAACTGCTTGACGCCTCTCCCGCAAGGGAAAAGTCCTCCCCTGACAATAAATACTTTTTAATCATTTTCAGCACCCAAGCCTTTATTATACAGCTTTCCGCACGCCATATACAAAGGATATTCTGTCTGCATAACAGTTATGCCTTTCTCTTTAGCAAGTTCAATAACATCCTCTGTCGGCATTTTACCTCTGACAAAGCACACAGCGACAATGTCCATCATTTCAGCGGTTCTTATAACCTGAGAATTTATGAGTCCTGTCAGAAGGAGCGACTGCTCCTTAACAAAGGCAAGAACATCACTCATAAGGTCACATCCGCACGCCATTTTGATTTCCTTTTTGTCAAGCTCTGCTTCGTTTTCACCGCTTAAAACACTTGCGCCCAAAACAGATTTTATTTCAGATAACAGCATCTTTTTTACCTCTTTTTAGTTTCTGTACTTGGCAATGATACCTTCAACATCATCAACAACCAAACGGCCGTATACATCATCATTAACAGTCAAAACCGGTGCAAGACCGCACGCTCCGATACAACGGGTTGCATCGATTGAGAAAAGACCGTCAGGAGTACATTCACCAACATCAATTCCTAAAATTTCCTTACACTTTTCAAGAATATCGCCTGAGCCCTTAACATAGCACGCAGTTCCAAGACAAACACCAATCTGGTATTTACCCTTTGGATTAATAGAGAACTGAGTATAGAATGTAACTATACCATAAATCTCTGCCAGCGGCACATCAAGACCTTCAGAAATCATTTCCTGAACTTCGATAGGGAGATAGCCATATATTGCCTGCGCCTCGTGGAGCACAGGGATAACAGCACCCTCCTGACCTTTATGGCTTTCGATAACTGCCATAAGTTTTTCTTCCTGCTCTTTTGTTCCATTAAAAGCAATAGCCTGCTTCATCAGTACAAACCTCCTGTTTTGAATTATTTGTCAGTTTCTTTTACCGCAAACCAACAAACGGATTTTTATTCACTTGTGCAATGACATAAGGTCATAGCATAACAACATAATTATAACAAATTTTTGTGAAAAAATCTACAAAATGCAATCTTTTTTTATTCGTCATTTTCAACAAACTTTCCCGCCTCTTTTAGGTTATATTAACATTTTAAAAATTCAAAAATTTTTCTGAAAATACACTTGACAAAAAGCCGATTTAAGAGTATAATAATCATACAAATTTTGCGGGAGTGGCTCAGTGGTAGAGCGTCACCTTGCCAAGGTGAACGTCGCGAGTTCGAATCTCGTCTTCCGCTCCAAAAAAACGGTTTGCTTTCGCAAACCGTTTTTATTTTCAAATACCTCTTGACAAACACAATGGTTTTTGATATACTTTATAAGGTTAATGGAGATGCTGCCTTAGCTCAGTAGGTAGAGCACTTCCTTGGTAAGGAAGAGGTCGGCAGTTCGATCCTGCTAGGTAGCTCCATAAAAAGCGTACTGAATTTCAGTACGCTTTTTGTTATGCAAAACAGGACTACCCTCAGGTAGTCCTGTCAGGGTGTCGATAAAGTCGACACGCTGAGGCAGATGTCTAAAAACGCAGATATATTTTACGAAATCGTTTTCGTCGGCGTACACAGGTACTCCAGAGAACGATTTCGCAAAAAGCAAGCAACGGTAAGGAAAACTCGATGTTTCCCTTACCGTTTTCAAATTACTTTTCCGCAAAATAAAAAAGCAATCTCCTTAGAAAATTATCTTTTTTATTCTTCGCTTGCGGTAGAACAAGTTTTTCGACAGTCTGCAGGACTACCCTCAGGCAGTCCTGTTCCCTTTTAGAATCCGAAATAATTTTTCGCATTATTATATGATATATCCGATGCAATTTTCTTAAGTGTTTCCATATCCTTTGGATATTCCCCATCTTCAACCCATTTACCGATAAGGTTACAGAGGATTCGTCTGAAATATTCGTGTCTTGTATAAGAAACAAAGCTACGGCTATCCGTGAGCATTCCAACAAATCTTGAAAGCATACCAAGATTTGAAAGAGCACGCATCTGGCTTTCCATTCCGTCTCTCTGGTCATTAAACCACCAGCCTGAGCCGAACTGGATTTTACCCGGTACACCTCCGCCCTGGAAGTTTCCGAGCATTGTTCCAAGAACATAGTTATCCTTTGGATTAAGAGTATAAAGAATAGTTTTAGGAAGCATATCCTTCTTTTCAAGGCTGTCCAAAATCTTTGAAAGCCCTTCTGCTATCTGGAAATCATTTACAGAGTCAAAGCCTGTGTCCGGACCAAGTTTTTCAAACATTCTCGTATTATTATTTCTGAGTGCACCAATATGAAGCTGCCATACCCAGCCTCTTTTTGCATATTCTTCGCCTAAAAACACCAATTTCTCAATTATATCATCATCCATTTTATCAACGGCATGGTCAGATAAACGGCATCCGTTTTCGTGGAAATAATCCATTCTTTCGCCGATATCGCTCTTGATATTATCAAGGTCAGGGCGGAATGCAGGGATAACCTTTGAGGAAAATCCTTTAAGCTGTTTATGATACTGGAGAGTGTCATACGGTGCATCAGTTGTGCAGATTGTTTCAACATTTGACATCTTTATAAGGCCCTGAACACGATATTCGTCCTTAGCAAGGCAAGCATTAACTCTGTCCCATATATCTTTTGCATTCTTTTCCGACAAAGTTTCGTCAATACCAAAATAGCGTTTAAGTTCAAGGTGTGTCCAGTGGTAAAGAGGGTTCCCGATTAAAAGGGGCATAGTTTTAGCAAAAGCTTCCCACTTTTCATAATCGTCCGCATCACCCGTTATATATCTCTCATCAATACCATTTGTTCGCATCTGACGCCATTTGTAATGGTCTCCGCCTAAAAATAATTCAAAGGCATTTTTGAATTTATAGTTTTCAGCAATCATTTTAGGACTTATATGACAATGATAGTCAATTATAGGCAAATTCTTTACAGCATCATAAAGTTCCTTTGCTGTTTCATTTTTAAGCATAAAATTATCGTTAATAAAACTCATAGTGTTACACCATCCTTAAAAATAGAAATTTCCTCATATCCGTTTTCCTCATTTTTGGTTTTTTCACCGTTTGCAACGGATATTACATATTCAATAAGTTTATCAGTTACATCCTCACCCTTTAAAAGCGGACTTGCATCAAAGTCAATCCAGTTTTTCTTTCTTGTTGCCAAATCGTTATTTGTTGCAATTTTAACAGTTGGAACAGGTGCTCCAAGCGGTGTTCCTCTGCCCGTGGTGAACAGGATAAGGTTTACACCTGCCGCCATAAGATTTGTTACTGCAACAATATCGTTCCCCGGTCCATTTAAAAGAGAGAGTCCGTTTTTCGTTAATCTGTCACCATAATCAAGAACATCAACAACCGTTGAAAGTCCACCCTTTTGCACACAGCCAAGTGACTTTTCTTCAAGAGTCGTTATTCCGCCTTTTTTATTACCCGGAGACGGATTTTCGTAAACCACCTGATTATGACGGATATAGTAATCCTTAAAATCGTTGATAAGCTTAACTGTTTTCTCGAACACTTCTTTATTTTCACATCTGTTCATCAAAAGATGTTCCGCTCCGAACATTTCAGGAACCTCCGTCAGAACACAACTTCCGCCAAAGGATGTCAACGCATCACAAAATCTGCCAACAAGCGGATTTGCAGTTATTCCGGAAAAGCCGTCACTTCCGCCACACTTAAGACCAACCTTAAGCTTTGAGATATGAACCTTTTCCCGTTTTGTTTTCTCCGCATTGGCTTTAAGTTCTTCCACAAGGCGAACCCCTTCAGCAATTTCATCTTCAAAATCCTGAGTATTAAGGAATTTAACACGGTTATCGTCCCATTCTTTAAGCACGCCTTTGAAAACATCAATATTATTATTTTCACATCCAAGACCAAGCACCAGAACTCCTCCCGCATTTGGATGATTAACCATTCCGCAGAGGATTTTCTGGGTTATTTCTTGGTCGTCACCAAGCTGAGAACAGCCGAAAGGATGTGGGAAATGTTTTGCTCCTGTTTTCTCCGCAATCTTTTCTGCAATTTTATTTACACAGCCAACTGTATTAACAATCCATATATCATTTCTGATACCAACCTCACCGTTTTCACGGACATATCCCATAAAATAAAGATCAGATTCTTTTTTCGCAACCATTTCCCCTGTTGGAGTATAAGTATATTCAAGCTTGCCCGAAAGATTGGTTTTAAGATTATGAGTATGGACATGGTCACCCTTTTTAATATCCTCGGTCGCATGGCCGATTGGCTGACCGTATTTGATTATATTTTCACCTTTTTTAATATCGCAAATAGCATATTTATGCCCATTTTCGATATTAACCTCAACATTGTCAAGCTTATTTATTAACATATTTCAAAACCTCATTTTCAAGATAGCTTAAATCCTCGCCCCAAAGCTTATCATTTGCAAGAATTTCCTTAACGGTCGCAGTTTTCATAAACTCTGTTATTTCCTTATCATCGTCAGTCATATCTGTTCTGTAAAAATCAATAAGCTTTGCAAAAGAGAAAATAAGTGTTTCCGGCATCTTGTTATATCTCTTGATATATTCAAGAATTGACGGCAAAACTCTGACTTTAAACTTACTTACAGAGTTCAGGGCGATTGACGAAAGGTAGTGCTTTATATACGGATTTGCGAATCTTGTCAAAACATTATCTGCATACTCCACAAGCTCTTCTTTCGGTAAATCCAGAGTCGGAATAATTTCGTCATAAACACATTTCTTAATGTGATTATTCATTGTTTCATCGTCGATACAGGATTTAACAGTATCAAGCCCTGACAAAAGTGCATAAGGCACTAAAGATGTGTGTGCACCATTTAAAATACGCACTTTTCTTGTGCGGTACATCTGGAGATTGTCTGTTAAAATAACATTAAGTCCGCACTTATCAAACGGAATTTCCTCAAACAAGCCATTATAACCTTCGATAACCCAGAGATGGAAATATTCCGAAGTATTTATCATTTTATCTTCATAATCAAGCTCAATTTTCTCATCTTTCGGATAGCCGGTATTAATTCTGTCAACTAAGGTGTTGCAGAAAATATTCTCACTTTCAATCCAGTTTACGAAACCATCACCAAGATTCCAGAGCTTCGCATATTCCAAAATACATTTTTTCAAGTTTTCACCGTTTTTGTCAATAAGTTCGCAAGGAAGAAAAACAAAACCGTTTAAGCCTTTTTCAAAGCGTTTTATCAAAAGCTGAGTAAGCTTTCCGGGGAAAGTTTTCGCCGGCTTATCATCAATTTTATCCTCGTCCGAAAAACAAATTCCTGCCTCGGTTGTGTTTGAAATTATAAATCTGAAATCAGGATTTTCCGCAAGTGCCAAATAACTGCCAAAGTCATCATAAGGCTTTACACACCTTGATATTGCGTCAATTTTCTTAATATCAACGCCCTCAACGCCTCTGCACAGATGTGTGTAAACACAATCCTGTTCAGTAAGCATATCGCACATACCCTTTTCGATAGGCTGAACAACAACAACCTTACCGTCAAACCCTGCTTTTTCATTAGCAATCTGTATCATCCAATCAGCAAAACCACGGAGAAATCCGCCTTCACCAAACTGTATTACCTTCTCTTTCATAATCTATTCCGCCTTTCCCACTGCATATCCCTGATATTCACCAAGGAAATCCTCTGCAGTTTTATTCATAAATATTCCCATTTTTCCGTCTTTACGGAATCCTATACTCATATCAAGCCTTCCAAAATAGTTGTCTATAATCTGTACTTTTATATGTAGCTGATTTTCGCCAACCCAAGCCGCAGATGTTGCGCAGTCATAGAGTCTGTTTCCTTTCTGCGAGCCAACCTCATCGGAATACCCCTCCTGAGGGAATGGTGCAAACTCGTTATAACACATACCGAATGGCAATTCTTTATCGCCCTGTTCATTGGTATAATAAAGGGTCCCCTTATCTCCGTTAAACGAGAATTTCATTTTTGAAATTCCCATAGGATTCTTATTCATAAGATAAGTTACACCATTTATTTCATTCTGCCAGTGGTTGTATTTATCCCCAACTGCCGTCTGAAGTTTTAAATCCTTTGCGTAGTTCTCAAGGCTATTCTGAGTCTCAGTATTCTCAGGAAGTTCCCCATCAACCGCTTTTCTGACAACTTCACTAAAAAAGCCATCCATAATTATTTTTCTTGATGCGGCGTATCCCTGATTATCACTGTTTATAACCATAATAATATCTTTATCGGGAACACATAGACCAACCTGGTCACCCATTCCGTTAAAGAAATAAGAATTATCAAAACTTCTCCAGAACTGATAGCCGTATCCTTGCGTGTTATATTCATTAAGGCCTAACACACTATTGCTTATCTGTTTGGACACCGCTTTTTCGATATAATCTTT
Source organism: Clostridia bacterium (assembly GCA_045646365.1). Lineage (GTDB taxonomy): Bacteria > Bacillota > Clostridia > Monoglobales > Monoglobaceae > SIG454. Next base: position 117,360 of record JAZRKP010000075.1, on the reverse strand, counting down.
GTTTAAAAGCTGTTTTCCGTTCCACTCGCCTTTATTCATAACCCACATAGCGGTTTTGAGTAAGTCATCGGTTCTGCAGACAAGTGCTGAATCGCCCCAGGAATGACCGCCGGGGCATTTGAGCATATACGCTTCCTTTGAAAATCCGATTTCATCAAGAGCCTTTTCCCTCAAATAGTCAAGCATAGGTTTCCCTGCCAGACGCTCAACCAAAGCCCCCAACACAAATGAACCTGTGCTGTCATATTCAAAAATTGTTCCTGCGGGACGGGATTCGTATCTTTTATTTTCAAAGTAGAATCTGACTCTGTCATCACATCTTGCCGTAAACCAATCCTCTCCCGGTTTTGCGGTGCTCATCATAAGCATTTCCCTTACAGTCTGATTTTTCATATTTTCATCAGTCTGATTCTTAAGTTCATCAGGGAAATATTTTATTATAGGTGCATCAAGGTCAACAAGCCCGTCTTGTTCCAATAACCCAACCGCAAGAGCAACGAAACTTTTGGTCACAGAATACATTCTGTGTTGAAATTCCTTATGAAATGGCGCCCAATATTTCTCAAAAATAATGTTTCCGTGACGCATTATTATAAGGCTATGGGTTGAAAGTCTTTTCTCTTCAAGAATACGGACAAACGCTTCTATATCAGAGGATTTTATGCCCATTTTTTCAGGTGATGAATAATTCATTTAAGGTTCCCTCCAAAGATTTAGCCAAGCTTATAATCGGTCAAATATTTCTTTGTGTTATCAATCATTTCATTAAATAACTTTCTTGCATCTTCAATTCCGCAAGTTACAAGCGGGTCATTTGCAAATGCAGTAAATATTTTATCAATATTTCTTTCTGCAATTCCCTCCGAAACAAGCTCCTGCTCAGCACAAACTCTTGAAACAAGCGGATAAATCTCTTTTGGAATTTCGCCCGCCATAACTGGAGTTACGCTGTCTGAACGGAATACTGCATTAGTTTCAACAACTGCACCCATCGGAAGATTTGGAATCTGCCCACGGTTTGGCACATTAACATTCGTCACAAGGTCAGAAAGACCTAAAAGGGCTCTCATCTGGTTAACCCCTTCTTCTCCCGTATTGTTTATCTCAACTTTAAGTTCACCTGATAAAAGTTTTGCACTCTTTTCAAGTCTCTTCTTAAGGTCATCCTTTCTCCAGGAAACAGAAGTTAAGCCAAAGTGCATTTCCTTTACTCTCTCAGGACTTTCAAGGTACCACTTTCCTTCACAGAATTCAGCTAAATGTCTGTCACCTGCCGCCGCAATATAGCCGAATCTTCTGAATAAATCTATCTTAACTTTCTCTTCGCTTGCAAAGTTATTGTTAAGCCAGTTACTGTCAACCGGCGTATCTCCCGCAAAACCGTCCTTATATTTTTCACAGAATTCCTTATAATACGGGAATAAATCTATATTTTTATATTTAGCCTCTGTAAGCCATGTAAAGTGGTTCACGGCAACAGGATTAACCTTAATTTCCTCCCTTGTTACATCTTCCCCGAACACTTCCTTAACCATTTTTCCGAGGAACATCTGTGTTCCGAAAACCTCGTGGCAACAACCGAACGCCTTAATTTCAGGGAAAACTCTGTAAAGAGTCTTAACACAGAGAGTCATTGGGTTTGTGTAGTTAATAACCCATGCATCAGGACTGTATTTCTTAATATTTTCAGCAATTTCCTCAAACATCGGAACTGTTCTCATCGCTCTTACGATACCGCCGGGACCGGAAGTGTCACCAACAGACTGGTAAATTCCGTATTTTTCAGGAGCGTGCACATCGGATTCCATTTCATCAAATGTTCCGGGAAGGATTGATATAACAACAAAGTTTGCCCCGGTAAGTGCCTCACCGATTGTTTCAACAGCTTTATAATTCCACTTTGAAACGGCCCCCTCTGCATCGTTATATTTATTTCCGATTGTCTCGTTAGCTTTTGCAGCCTCAAAATCTATATCATAAAGATATACTTCACCGCTCATATCTCCTGCTGTGGCAAGGTCACTCATAAGACCCCACGCCCAACCTCTTGAGCCTCCGCCTATATATGCAATTTTTACATCTTCAACTTTTTTACCAATGTATTTCATATTAAAACACTCCCATTTTAGTATTTTCTTTAATTATACATTAAAATATTTTAGATTTCCTTGAAAGTTTTGACATTTTTTACTGATTTTCTTGATTTTTTTAACATTTTACAGTATAATTCATAAGAAGGGAGTGATTTTAATGATGCTTAATACCCCTATAAAAGGTGAAAACTATTTCTTTGACCGTGAAACCGTTACCAATAATTGCGGAAGGCGAACAACAAGTAAACACTATCATAACCTTTTTGAAATTTACTTCATAACCGACGGGGAATGTTCATATTTTATTGATAACAAAACCTATTCCCTGATACCGGGCGATATAATTTTAATACCCGAGGGAATTATACATAACACGGAGTATAACTCGACACATTCCCGCTTGCTTATCAACTGTTCAAAAAGCTTCATTCCAACATCTGTCCGTGATATTCTTCCGTCAATGATTTATCTTTATCGTAATCCCAATACCATTGCCGAAATAAACAGTATCTTCGAAAAAATTGAACAGGAATACAAAAAAACCGACAATCTCAGAGACGACATTTTAGCGTGCTACACAAATATGCTATTCTTTATTATCGCAAGAAACTTAAATAACTGTCCAACAATCGACGGGAAAAGTACTTACATAGAGGAATCAATCGAATATATGAAAACAAATTTCGCAACACCAATAACTCTCAGCGAAATTTCTTCTGTATGCAATGTAAGTCCTGAGCATTTTTCAAGAACTTTCAAACAGGAAACAGGCTTTACTTTTTGCGAATACCTGAATTTATTAAGGCTTAAGAAAGCCCACAGTATGATTCGTCATTCGCAGAAACAAACCATTGCCTCAATAGCCTCACTCTGCGGATTTAACGACAGTAACTATTTCTCACTTAAATTCAGCCAGATGTACGGCATCTCGCCAAAGAAACTCCAGATGAACAGTCAGAGATAATCCTCTGAATAATTTCCTGAAAAATATTGACATTTTTTGACACGATGTGATATAATATCAATAACAAACCGAAAGGGGGACGAAAAAATGAACGGTGATTATCTTAACGGACAGGACAAAATAGTTATGATTATTATTTGTCTTTTCCTCGGCGGATTGGGTATTCACAATTTTATGTTAGGAGAAGCGAAGAAAGGTATTTTCAAGATTATAATGTCTTTCGTATGCGGAATAGGCGGAATCCTCGCTTTAATTGACCTTATTAAAATTGCTATGGGTACTTATGTTGTTGACCCAACAAAGCTTATATAAAATCAGATTAAATAAAAAATAGCAGCTTTAAAGCTGCTATTTTTTATTTAATCACATAAGTTCCCTTAACCATTACCAAAACATCGTTGTTTGCAGTTATGCCTCTGCCGTCGTTCACAGGCACAATCAAAAGGTGGTTAGACGGCATAGCGGTTCCGTTAGCCAAATCCGTTCCTGCCGTTGTGTCCGCAAGTCCGCCTTTTTCTGTTGCAATAACTGTTGCACTGCCCATTCTGAGTATCAGTTCAGTTCCGTTTTCACACATAAGCTTTTGCCCCGCCTTAAGGGAAACCACCTCAAACTTATCTGCCGTGTGCTCACCCTGACTGCTCATCTGATTTTTAATCTCTTCTTTTATATACTCCTGAATCTGGGGCATAACCGTTTCGGTTATATAGCTCTTTGATATAAGCGGGTCATCGGCCGAGCCAGGATTTGCCACAACCGGCAAAGCAAGGCACAAAACTGCACAAATTCCTGCTGAAATTCCTATTTTTATTCCGTATGGTATTTTCATTTGTATTCTTCCTCTCCTGTTTTTTATAAACCGAAGCTTATTTCCAAAGCCTCATTAACTTTATCCATTAAGTTACTGTCAAGATGCCCGATTTTTTCTTTAAGCCGTCTTTTATCAATAGTCCTTATTTGCTCCGCAAGAACCACTGAGTCCTTTGATAGGCCGTATTCGTTGGCATCAAGCTCAATATGTGTCGGCATTTTCGCCTTGTTAATCTGAGAAGTTATTGCCGTTGCAATAACCGTTGGGCTGTATTTATTTCCTATATCATTCTGTATAATGAGAACAGGACGGACACCGCCTTGTTCTGACCCTACAACGGGGCTTAAATCCGCGTAATATATATCTCCTCTTTTTACAACCACATTTATTCACACTCCGCAAATATAATAGGGGCAAATATGTCTTTCGCCTATTCTACTATACGCCATTCCCCCGATTTAGGGAACAACTTTATGTATAGCGCAAAGACTTTTCTGCCGTCACACCTATTATTGACATTTGCGAAATCAATAATACCTTATATATCAAATATTTTTTTATCTATTTTTGTGTTCATTTTAAATCCCGAAAACCTTACCTCTATAACCTTTTCACCATTATGGTTAAAGGTCTCCATTTTGTCAGGCGTATTATTTTTGTTATTTATATGAAGTCTGACCGAGGCTCTTTCCATTTCTCCGTCACCTTCTTCAAGTTCAAGAATTGTCTTGTTTCCTTTTCCAACACTCTTTGCCGTTTCAGATTTTATATATCTTTCCATAAAATCCGTGATGAAAACATAATACTTTTCTTCAGGAACATATTTATCAATCTCTGTCACAACCCCGTCAGGTCCGATAAAATAAAGTTTATCCTCTTTTAAAATGCAACTTGTATTCTCCATTCCCTCTGAGGTGAAATCAAGTCTGTATAAATCAGGGGCAAGATAATACTGTCTTGCAGTATAAGAAGAGCCATCTTTCCCCTTTGTCTTAACTGTAATATTTGCACAGTAGTTTTCTATATTACCAAAGCTTTCGTATATATCGCTATAATTCCCGTGTTCATCCTTTCCGCAGGAAAAAAGCATCATCATAAGTATAACCGTCAAAACAATTATACCTTTTTTCAAAAACTCACTCTCCCGATAATTCTTTTATTGCATAAGGCAGATTTTCCGCAATATCCGAAGCGATAAGTCCCAGTTCTCCTTTGTCCTCTTTTGCAAGGTCTCCTGCAAGTCCATGAACATAAGTCCCGAGCACCGCCCCGTCATACAAAGACAATCCCTGTCCTACAAGGCTTCCTATAACCCCTGCAAGAACATCACCGCTTCCGCCTGTTGCCATTCCGCAGTTTCCCGTCGGATTGACGAACAATCTTTCACCGTCGGTCACAATACTGTTTTTCCCTTTGAGAACAACTGTTACACCATTTTCCCTCGCAAACTGTATTGCCGTTTCTTTCCTGCTTTTTCTGACTTCATCAGAACTCTTTCCGCACAGAAGTGCCATTTCCCCCTCATGCGGAGTCAGGACAGTTTCGCCTTTTCTGCCTTTTAATATATCTATATTCGAGGAAATCGCATTTAGACCATCCGCATCCAAAAGGATTTTAGTATTAACATTCTCCAAAAGCCAGAGAACAAGTTGTCTTGTTTCATATTCCCTGCCAAGTCCCGGTCCAAGGACAAAAACATCCGCTCTCTCGGCTCTCTCTTTTATCTTTTCCTTATCCGAAAGACCAACACATCCCGAAACAGAGGCATATCCAATCGTCATAGCCTCCGTCAGTTTGCAGGCAATAATTTCTCTTTCAGAATCAGCCGTTCCGACTGTAACAAGTCCTGCCCCGGAACGCATTGCCCCTATTGCACAAAGGCAAGCTGCCCCGGTCATTCCCCTTGCCCCTGCAAGGATAAACACATCACCGCACTGTCGCTTATGAGCATCTTCCTTCCGCTCAGGGAGAAGTTTTTTAATATCCTCACTATGGCTACACAGTTTTTCTTTTGCACCGCAAACAACCGCAACTGCCGTATCTCCCGAATGAGAAATACTTATATTAAGCGTACTTTTAACACCTTTTACAACAAGATACGGAGCACCTTTTTCGTCGTGCAGAACTTCGATATCCTTAAAGGAAATCTCGCCTATCCCTGTTCCAAGCAGTTTGGAATAAGCCTCTTTTGCCGCAAAAAAGCCTGCTGCACTTTCCCATTTTACAGTGTTTTGGAATATGTAGTTTATCTCATTTTCGGTGAAAACCCGTTCTGCAAACTTAGAGTTCTTCTCAATAGCCAAACGGATTCTTGACACCTCTGCAATATCGATACCAATTTTCATTAAAATCTTCCCTTAAGAACCTGTCTGATATATTCTTCAATCTTCTCGTTTGGTGTAAAGAGCAACACGCCTTTTCCTTCATCTGCCGCAAAAGTCATATAGTAACATCCCTCGCCTCTGTCCTGGCAAGCAACTATAACTCGGCGGTTTCCGTCGTTAAGATAGCGGTTTTCACGGTTTCCGTCACACTTTTCAAACTCCTCAACTCGTCTTAAGTTAACAGAAACCATACTTTTTCTGCTTTTCTTATTGATAATTTTATCAATATCCATTTCATTATTAGTAATAATATACTCATACTCAATATTGATAGTCGAAACAATCTTATAAGCCACATAAATAATCCCGACAACCAGAATCGCCGCAAACATTGACGGCATAGGTGTCATAACAATAAAACCTATTATAGTAAAACAAATAACCGCCGTAACTATGGCTTTTAAAATATCCACAGCGGTTCTTCTTCTTTCAACAATGTATTCTACGAAATCGTTCATTCTTTTTCTTCCTTTCACTTTTCTAATAATTTCTAAAATTTCGTTCAGCGAGAAGTTCCTTTCCTGTTTTTAAGGTACTTTTCCCCATATTTTTATTTATAGAAAAAATCATATCATCAATCTTCTCATTTTTACTTTCATCCATTTCCAGTATATCCTCAAAGGACATCTGTCCGCAATCCTCATCATCTTCCATATTGCTTACGCTTATCCCGACAAGTCTGACACTTTTCTTAAGCTCCAGCTGACTCAAAAGCTCCGTTGCCACTCGGCAAATTTCCTTTGCCGAATTTGTATACCCCACGGTTTTAGACCTTGTTACCAATTTCATATCAGAATACTTCACTTTAAGAGTAACCGTTTTTCCAATGAGTTCTTTATATTTAAGCTGATTGCTGACCTGCCTTGAAATAAAGTGAATCAGTTCCTCTATCTCTGTCCGTTTGGTCAAATCCGTCTGGAATGTATATTCCCTGCCAACAGACTTCTGCTCCTCGTTCGGTTTGACCTCCCTCAAGTCATAGCCGTTTGCATGCTTTAAAAGTTCAACTCCCGTATTACCCAGGAATTTCACATCATTATCACCGGCACACTGTAAATCCGAAATTTTGCAAAAGCCTTTTTCCTTAAGTCTTTGTGCCGTTTTCACCCCGACTCCGAAAAGCGTTCCGACATCTCTGTCTTTTATAAGATTTATAAAGCTTTCCCTTGTGGGGATAACGAAAAATCCGTCAGGTTTCTTCTCTTCACTTGCCGTTTTTGCCGCAAGCATTGAATATCCGACTCCAACCGAACAGGTAAGTCCCGTTTCCTCCAAGACACGCCTTTTAAGGTCAAGAGCAATATTCTCCGCACTGCCAAAAATCTTCAGCGAAGCAGTAACATCCATATACCCCTCATCAAGCGATACATATTCAATCATATCCGTGTAGCTTTCCATAATTTTATGGATTTTCTCGGATTCCCTTGCATATTTGCCAATATCAGGGTGCATATAAATTCCGTCAGGGCAAAGGGAATACGCCTCTGTTATACTCATAGCCGAGCGGACTCCAAACTTCCTCGCCTCATAACTGCAGGTTGAAACAACACCCCGAGTCCCGGGCATTGCTCCGATAATCAAAGGCTTTCCTTTCAGTTTCGGGTTATCTCTCATTTCAACCGATGCGTAAAAGGCATCCATATCAATATGAATTATCTTCCGTTCCATATTATTTCCTCGTATAAAGGTTATGAATTCCCGAATAAATATTTGCTGGAGTCGGGGAAAGCTCACCCTCAACCTTTTTACTGTAAAGCATACAGAAATTCTCAAAACAAATGCCTATAATCGGCACTTGTGATATAAACCGTTTTTTAAGTTTTCCGTAATTTTCCACCAATGTTTCTTTGTTCGCAGAATGCTTTATATCAAACAATATCTCATTCATCTTTTCGTCTTCAAACGCAAACATATTTCCGCTGCCAAGCAAGAATGATAAATCGATCTCCTCCGAAATCATTGTACTGCCGACGAAAAGCTGATAATCACCTGTTGCAATACGGTTTTCATAATCTTCAAAGGACAGCGGAATAACCTTAACCGACATTCCGATTGAGTCAAGGTCAGACTTTATACTTTCAGCAATATTAACCCTACTGCTGTTTTCCTGATTTACAATAATTTCAAAATCAAGCTTTTGTCTGCCGTCCTCTGTTTTTCTGGAATAGATCCCATCATCCTTTTTCCAGCCATTTTTAAGGAGCAGATTTTCCGCTTCCGTGTTATCAACCTCATAATCCTCTTTATCCCCGCTCATAACCCAGTTTTCCCTGAGCGGTGAATTAGCCTTAACGGCGTTTCCTGCAAAAATATCGTTTATTATTTTCTCGCGTTTAACCGCAAGACTTATCGCCTTTCTGACCTCTTTATTTTTAAGCACACTGTTATTATGATTGACACCGATAAAATCATAAACAGTAAGCGGACAAGATGTTGTTCTCATATCCGCTCCGCCTGACAGATTACTCTGTCCCCACTCGGAATTTGCAACATCAATATCCCCTGATGAAAAGGAATACGCAACCGTTTCGCTGTCGGGAAGAAGCTTAACCTTGATTTCGTCAAGCTTTGCCTTTCCGCCCCACCAGTTTTCGTTCCGCTTAAGAGTGTATATATTCCCACTGTTTCCGCCTGAAAAAACATATGCTCCTGTTCCGCAAGGTGAAAAACTGTTTCTGTCAATCTCATCATCGCCTTTTTTTATCACAGGGAATGTCATAAGATTTACAAATGTCGGGCAAGGCTCCGAGAGAGTCATAACAACACTATTCCCCGCCTCCGATACCTCTGCTATACGCTTGACATTATAGAAATAACAGCTTTGTTCCGCCTGCTTTATCTGATTTATCGTGTAAACAACATCCTCAGCTTTCAAGCTATCTCCGTTATGCCATTTAACATCATTTCTCAGTTCAAAAGTCCATATCAGTCCGTCTGAGCTTACAGACCAGCTTTTTGCAAGCTTTGCTTTCGGTTCCATATTATTTTCAAGGCTCACCAAAGACTCATAAACGATACCGAGCATCTGTCGGTTCGCCTCATTATCGGTCAAAATCGGACATAATGTGTCATCTTTTAAAGAATACAAAGTTATACTCCCTGCAGACGCCTTTTCTTCTTTTGCAACAGCTTCTTCTTCCTTTTTACAGGATGTCAGATTAAAAACCGCAAACATTGCAACAATCAAACAAAGAAATCTTTTCATAAGTCCTCCTTTCAACCAATTCAATTCACAATTAAATATTTTCCTTCTCGGAAAAATGCAGTCTCTCTACCGCCGTTGTCTTTCCGCTTTTCTCATCTATATCAAAAATACAGCCTGAGAAAAACACTTCCCCCTCCGCTTTCTCAAACTTCACATGCTTACGGGTATAATACATTCTCATAATATTTTCCTTTTTGACACCCAAAACGCTGTCTCTGACTCCTGTCATACCCAAATCCGAAATATATCCTGTTCCGTTTGTCAGTATTCTCTCGTCAGAGGTCTGGATATGAGTGTGTGTGCCGAAAATTGCCGAAACCTTTCCGTCAAAGTAATAGGCATAAGCCAGCTTTTCACTGCTTGTCTCACAATGGAAGTCAATTATAATAATCTCCGCTTTATCCTTGATTTTAGCCAGAACCTTTTCAGTTTCACGAAACGGGCAATCAAGAGGCTCCATATTTGTTCTTCCCATTGAGTTAATAACCGCAATACGAACATTCCCCAAATCCTCTATAAAATACCCCTCTCCCTCAGTTTCGGGGGGATAGTTTACAGGTCTTATAACCCGTTCAAAATCATTTAAAACAGTTGCACTTTCCTTATTGGAAAAGGTGTGATTTCCCATAGTAACCACATCAACACCTGATTCAATAAGATTTCTCGCAATATCCACAGTTATCCCATTGGTAAGAGCCGCATTTTCACCGTTTGCAATACAATAATCTATATTATATTTCCGTCTTATTTTGCCGAGATTATTATAAACATACTCCCGACCGTCAGAGGAAACAATATCTCCGATAGTTAAAACTCTCATATTTCCACCCTTTTCTTATCTTTCTTTAAGTCCCCCGAAAATCTGTTCAAGTTTGAATTTATTATATACTTTATGTACCATAACCTTTTCGCCATTCACGATTTTGCAATCCTGTTCCTTTAAAATTTTCTGGTTAATCTTAAAGTTTTTCGGTATATAAAGTTCTATTTTTCCGTCATTCTTTCCGTATATACATTTATATTTACCGCCAAGTCTTTCCATTGCAAACTCGGCATAGCTACCTAAACCCTCATCACCATAGGCTGAGAACAAAATTTCCCGTTCAGGGAAAATTCTGTCTTTTCTGCTTGCCCCATCACAACGCATACAGATTTTCAGATATTTACTCAAATCTCTTGCATACACTGACACTCTGCGGTTTTTCACTCCCGCTTCACACAAAAGACCAAACACTCCGTCATACACCGCTTTTTCCACACATTTTGCATCAAATATCAAGTTGACATTATCCTCTTCGTTAAGGCGATATTGAATATCAACATCGAAAAGTCCGCTAAGATAATTGTTCATTCCCGAACAAATGTCCTGCAGGTAGTCACGGATATTATAATATCCGTTATTAAGTTCATTTCCTCTGTAATCGGAAACTATGTAACCATCACGCTTAATTTCCATACAACATCTTTTTGCATTTTCCATAGACTCCAAAGCATCAAGAGGGCACTCACATTCCCTGATTGCCTTAGTCAGCGATGCAATAGCAAAATTAGCTTTATCAATTACGCCTGTCACATAAAACGCAAGAGTTTCAGCCGCATTAACAAATTTATCTGGCATTTCCAATTCTCAAAAATTCCTTTCTCTTCAGCATTTCATCAATTCTCTCAATGTAATCCTTTGGCTCTTTAACATTGAAAACTCGCTCTATTCTGTCTGTTTCTCTGTCAACAGTTTTTGTAACACCGCCACACCCCAGAGCAACAATAGTCTGAACTTCTTCCATAATAAAAATGTTATAAAGACTCTCTGTTCCCTTGGTGCAATAGCCGATATTTTCAAGATTCCCAAGCATATTTTTCTGACGATACAGATAATACGGATATTTCCCGTTCTTTGCAAGAGTCTCTCTTGCGTAATCAACCATAAGAGAAACCTCATCACCCTTTGTCAAGTCATACTCATCTATCATTTCACGAAGCCGTGATGAACGCTTTATACTCATTGTATGGACCGTGGTGTTCTCAGGAGCAAGGGCTTCCACCTCACTGATTGTCTTTTTAAACATTTCCAGATTTTCGCCCGGAAGTCCTGCGATTATATCCATATTTATAGTTTCAATACCGCATTTTCTCGCCAGTTCATAAGCCTCAACAATCTGTTTTGGAGTATGATTTCTGCCTATAACCTTAAGAGTTTCCTCATTCATTGTCTGCGGATTTATACTTATTCTGTCGATGTCAAAGCTTTTTATGGTTCTGAGTTTGTCCTCATTTAGAGTATCAGGTCTGCCTGCTTCAACGGTAAACTCTTTTATACCGCTTAAATCAAACTCCGAATAAAGCTTCCCTATAAGCATTTCAAGCTGATTTGCTTCAAGAGTAGTTGGAGTTCCGCCGCCTATATAGACAGTTTCAATGACCTGTCCGTTCTCTTTGACAATTTCCGCCGCAACCTCAATTTCCCTCATAAGACATTTAAGATACTCAGGGATAAGATTTTTAGAACGGAAAATACTGTTTGTTACAAAGGAGCAATAAAGGCATCTTGTAGGACAAAACGGAATCCCCACATAAAGGCTTATACCTTTCGGGTCCATTCCGTCAATAATCGGTTTTTCAACCTTTGCAATCCCAAGAGCAAGTCTTGCTTTATCCTCAGTTGCACTGTATTCTGTTTTAAAATAATCAACGACTTCCTCATCTGTCATTCCGCCGTTTAACAATTTCATTGCAATTTTAACGGGACGAATTCCATTCAGAATCCCCCATGGCATATTTTCACTCATATCAAAAACAGATTTTCCTTTCTTTCTCTGCCCACAGTCGTTGCTCTTCCGTGGCCGGGAAATACCTTAACATCATCAGGAAGAACCAAAAGTTTCTCCTTAATACTTTTTATTTCAAGCTCCATATTCCCTGTCGGGTGGTCAATCTTCCCGACAGAGTTTGCAAAAAGGGTATCGCCTGAAATAAGAATATCCCCCGCCAACAGACATATTCCGCCAACGGTGTGACCTGGGGTATTGATAACCTTAACCTCATTTTCGCCAAGATACAAAATATCCCCGTCTTTAAGCTTTTTATCAACAGTTATATGCGGAACAGTTGCAATAAAATATGCTGTCAGATTAAACTCCTTGTCATTAACCAATTCCGCCTCTGCCTCGTGTATATAAACAGGTGCACCGCTAAGCTCAACAAGTCGGCTTAAGCCTAAAATATGGTCAAAATGGCCGTGGGTAAGAATAACCGCTTTAATATTCCACCCAAGCTCATTGACAAACTCATAAATTTTATCACCGTGAGCAGGTGCATCAATAACAAAGGCTTCCTTTGTTTCCGTATCACCCAGAACATAGCAGTTCGTATAAAGTTTCCCTAAAACAATTTTCTCTAATTTCAGCATATTTTCTCTCCATTTACTGTCTGCGTCTTACCGCCGATAAAACGCCGTCTATCTTCTGCAAACCTTTTATTGTCTGCTGAAGCTGTAAACCACTGCTGACTTCAATGGTTATATCAATCACCGCAAGTTCATTTTTCGTCGCTCTTGCATTCATTCCTCTCAGCGGAACATTCATATTATAAAGCATTGTACTTATATCAACAACCAGCGAGTTTCTGTCATTTGCACTTATAGTTATATTCGTCAGGAAGCTGCTGGATACGCTATCCGCCCAATGAACACCGATAAATCTGTTAAAGTCCGCATCATCACGGTGGACATTGGTCATATTGATACAGTCCGTTCTGTGAACAGCAACACCTCTGCCTCTGGTTATAAATCCAACAATACTGTCACCAGGAACAGGGTTACAACACTTTGAAAGTCTGACAAGGCAATTATCAATCCCCTCAACGATAATACCGCTGTTATTGGACTTCCCTGATGTTTTAACAACAAACAGTTCAGGTGACTCCGTAATATCCTGATTCTTTTGAACCATTTTACGGGTTTCATCTTTAAGTCTTGCAACAAACTTACCTGCATTCGAGCCACCGTAACCCAATGTTGCGTACATATCCTCAAGGTTTTTGAATCCGTATTTTTTCAGCATAGGGCTGACAAAATCATCATCATTTATATAGGTAAGCGGAAGTGCAAGTTTTTTGAACTCTCTTTCAAGCATTTCCTTACCTTTAACAATATTTTCGCTACGGTTTTCTTTTCTTAGGAACTGGTTAATCTTATTTCTCGCCTGAGAAGTTTTTGCAATTTTAAGCCAGTCAAGATTCGGACCGTGAACGGCGTTTGAGGTTATAATCTCAATAATATCACCGTTTATAAGCTTATAGTCTATATTAACGATTTTTCCGTTAATTTTAGCTCCCGACATTTTGTTTCCGACAGCACTGTGAATTGCATAGGCAAAGTCAATGGGTGTTGAGCCGGCAGGGAGACTTATAACATCGCCCTTTGGAGTGAACACAAACACCTCATCGGAAAACATATCAATTTTTAGCGTCTGCATAAACTCTTCCGCATTCGCCATATCTTTCTGGATTTCAAGAAGCTGTTTTATCCATTCAAGCTTCTTATCCATTTCAGACTCACCGCTCTTACCCTCTTTATATTTCCAGTGAGCAGCGATTCCGTTTTCCGCAGTTCTGTGCATTTCCCATGTTCTTATCTGAATTTCAAATGGTGTTCCGTCAGGACCGATAACCGTTGAATGTAACGACTGATACATATTAGGTTTCGGCATTGCGATATAGTCCTTAAATCTACCGGGAATAGGTTTGAAAAGTTCGTGGACCATACCGAGAACTGCATAGCAATCTGCATCGGAGTCAACAATAACACGAACTGCAAAAAGGTCATACAGTTCATCTATATTTTTATTCTGGATAAACATTTTACGGTAAATACTGTAAAAATGTTTAGCTCTGCCTTCAATATGTCCCTTTATATTGATTTCACCCAGTCGATTTTTTATAACCTCCATAATATTTTTTATGAAGCTTTCGCGTTCTGACCGTTTCTGGGCAATCTTATCAACTATTTCATAATAGCCGATTGGGTCGATATACCTAAGAGACAAGTCCTCAAGTTCCCATTTGATTTTGGACATACCAAGTCTGTGAGCCAAAGGCGCATAAACTTCAAGAGTTTCCCTCGCCTTTTCTCTCTGTTTTTCCTCGGGCATTGATTTCATTGTCCGAAGATTATGGAGACGGTCCGCAAGCTTTATGACAATAACCCTGACATCCTGCGCCATAGCAAGAAACATTTTTCTCAGGTTTTCCACCTGTTGTTCCTCTTTCGAGGTATAGGGAATCTTGCCGAGCTTAGTAACTCCGCAAACTAAAAGAGCAATGGTTTCTCCGAATTGCTCTTGTATTTCAGTGTCGGTGCAGTCCGTGTCCTCAACAACATCATGTAAAAGCGCTGCAGCAATGGAGCTTGTGTCAAGCCCCATTTCAGCAATAATCTTAGAAACCGCAATAGGATGATTAACATATTCCTCTCCCGATTTTCTAAGTTGCCCTTCGTGTTTCAGAACAGCATAGTTATACGCTTTTTCAACGACATCAATCTCACCGCTGACATTATTCTCTTTTATAGCTTTTATAAGTTCCTCAAGTGGTGTATACATCAGTTATTCACTTCCGACAATTTAATATCCTTTAAGATAAGCTGAACATTATGGAAGCCTTTATAATCATTTATTGAGAGTCCAAAAGCAACATCAACAAAATCGCCCTCTTTAAAATAATTATAATATTCTCCCATGCCAAAACCAACTGTGTCAAGGTATTTTCCATCCTTTAACAAAGTCATTCTCAAATGCTTATTATCACTCATTGTGCTTATTCTATGAATTTTTATGCTTTTTGTTGCGAAAACAGGTGCAGGATTATCAACCCCGAATGGCTGGAGTCTGTTTATATCCTCAACTGCTTCATTTGATATGTAAGTCGCCTTTATTGTAGCATCAATGCTTACTGTCGGAGTAGTCTTTGTCTCCTCAAGGCTGTCTGGAACATAAGAGTTTATCGCCTGACGGAATTTATCAATATTTTCACTCTTAACAGAAAGACCTGCCGCAAGCTCGTGTCCGCCAAACTTTTCAAGAATATCAGAGCAGTTCTCAAGTGCCTCAAAAAGATTGTATCCGTTAACAGAACGGCCTGAGCCTTTCGCCTCATCTCCATCAATGGCAAAGAGGATTGACGGCTTATAGAATTTCTCCGTAATCTTTGAAGAAACTATACCAACGATACCGTGATGCCAGTTTTCGTGAGGAATAACAAGCACCTTATCGTTTTCCATTTCAGGGTGGTTCTCAATATATTCAAGAGCCTCAGCAAACATTTTCTGTTCTGTCTGCTGACGGATTGTATTTTCTTTACACAAATCCTCTGCAAGCTCTACCGCCTTCTTAGTATCATCAGTTAAGAACAGTTCAACGGAGCGGGAAGCACAACCAAGTCTACCGCTTGCGTTTATTCTTGGTGCAATAGTATAGCCTATTGTTGAAGTTGTCACCATACTGTTATTTGCAGTTGTAACATCAATAAGCGCTTTAAGGCCAACATTTTTTGTTGTTTTAAATCTTGAAAGACCTTCTGTAACCAGAATTCGGTTTTCGTCAACAAGCGGAGAAATATCCGCAACTGTACCAAGACAAACCAAATCTGAATACAGTTCCATAAGCTTTGAAAGCGGAACAGTTGTGTCAAGTGCCTGAATAAGTTTAAACGCAACACCAACCCCTGCAAGGTTCTTGAAAGGATATTTACAATCCTTTCTCTTAGGGTCAACCGCCGCATAGGAATCAGGAATCTGTTCCTTACATTCGTGGTGGTCGGTAACAATCATATCAAGACCGATACTTTTAGCATACTCAGTCTCTTCAACTGCAGTTATACCCGTATCAACAGTAATAACAACCGTACTTCCGTTTTCCTTGATTTTATCAAGTGCATCTTTATTAACGCCATACCCCTCTGCGATTCTGTCAGGAACATAATAATCAACAGAGATGCCAAGGCTCTTAAAATGCTTATACAAAATAGCGATACTTGTTATACCATCAACATCATAGTCACCGTAAATCGTAATCTTCTCACCGTTTTCTTTAGCTTTATTTATACGCTCAACGGCTTTATCTATATCTTTCATAAGGAACGGGTCGTGCATTCCGTCAAGATTACAGCTTAAAAAATCATTGATTTCTTTTTCTGTTCTTATCCCTCTGTTATAAAGAACAATAGCAATCACGGGCGATATACCGTGTGTCTTTGAAATTTTTAATACCGCGTCCTTATCAAACTCTTTAAATATCCATTTCTTTTGAATCATAACTTTTCTCCCAATAACGAAGCCAAAATTTATACCCTTTAGTATATCATAAAATTCTGACTAATTCAATACTTTTTATCAAATTTCCCTTAAATAATTATTGAAAATTTATTTAAATTCAATAATCGTTACTCCATTTTCGCCCTCACCATAGGTTCCTGAGCGATAACTTTTAACCCTGACATTCTTTCTCAGCATATTCTGAATACCGTTTCTTAAAACCCCTGTACCTTTACCGTGGATAACTGTGCAGGTTGAAAGTCCTGCCATTATACAATCGTCAATAAATCTGTCAGTTTCAATCAGGGCATCTTCAAGTTGCATTCCACGAAGGTCGATTTCCGTCCTTACCTCTTTTGCACCAATACTCTCTTTTTTCTTTGGTGCAAATTTCATAAGTTCTTTTGTATCATTATCAGGAAGCAAGACAAGGTTTGAGATTTTAGAGGTAATTTTCATAATTCCAACCTGAATAACTGCCGTTTCCTCTTTCTTGTTTATGGAAATAACACTCCCCTTGTCATTAAGGTCAACAAGCAGAACTGACGCACCAAGTTTAAGAGTATTAACATTAACATTTGACTTAACAGGCTTTCCTGAGCTTACAGGACGGTTTTTTGTCCGCTTAAGCTTTAATCCCAAATCACGGCGAACCTCTTCCATAACCCGTTTTGTTTCTCTCTCGTCCCGTTCTTTCTCAGCCGCCTTAATTCTCTCAACAAGCTCTTCCGTTTCCTCCTGTGCCCGTTCAATAATCTTTGCCGCCTTTTCTCTTGCACGGTTTAAAATCTTATCTTTTTCGTTTTCAAGTCGCTTTCGCTCATTTTCAATTTCTCTTTTAAGTTTCTGCGCCTCTCCTGAAAGACGAAGTTGTTCACGGCTTGCCGCCTCAGCGGTTTGTCTGTCCTTTTCAATCCCCGTCAGAACATCCTCAAACTTAACACTTTCTTTAGAAAGCTGTTCCTTTGATTTCTCAATTATATAGTCAGGAAGTCCTAATCTCTTGGAAATCGCAAAGGCATTACTCTTTCCCGGAACACCTATTAAAAGTCTGTATGTTGGACTTAGCGTATTAACATCAAATTCACAGGAAGCATTTTCAATTCTGTCAGTCATTAAGGCGTGGAGCTTAAGCTCACTGTAATGGGTTGTTGCAACAACCTTCGCCCCCATATTCCGTACATAGTCAATAATCGCCGTTGCAAGTGCCGCGCCCTCTGTCGGGTCAGTTCCTGCACCAAGCTCGTCAAAAAGCACCAAACTGTCATCCGTAAGATTCTCCAGAATATGCACAATGTTTTTCATATGTGCGGAGAATGTACTCAAGCTTTGCTCAATGCTCTGTTCATCACCAATATCCGCAAAAATCTCCGAAAACACAGGAATAACTGTTTCATCGTCAGCAGGAACACATATTCCCGATTGTGCCATAAGGCAAAACAGTCCAACAGTTTTCAAAACAACTGTTTTTCCACCCGTGTTCGGACCAGTTACAACCAACGCATCAAACTCGTCGCCCAGCATAATATTCTGCGGAACAACCTTTGCAGGGTCCAAAAGCGGATGTCTGCCCTTTTTAATATTAAGTCTACCCTCATCGTTCAGAATAGGGCATACCGCCTTAATCCCAAGCGAATATTTTGCCTTTGAAAAAACTGTGTCAATTTCAATTATATTCTGGAAGTTCATAGAGAGTTCCCAGACTTTTTCAGCAACCTGACCTGAAATCTCCGCAAGAATCTTCTCAATTTCTCTCTGTTCTTTGCCCGAAAGTTCGTGGAGTTCATTATTTGCACTGACAACAGTCGACGGTTCTATAAAGAGCGTTCCCCCCGACGCTGACATATCGTGGACAATACCGCTTATTTCACCTTTATACTCAGCTTTAAGCGGAACAACATAACGATTATTTCTCACCGTTATTATTGAATCCTGCAAAAACTTACGGTAATGCTCCGAATGAACAATATTATTGAGTGAGTCCTTTATTCTGTCGCTCGCACTACGCATTTTTCGTCTTATGGAATGAAGTTCAGGACTTGCCCCATCCGCCATTTCTTCGTCCGAAATAATGGATGCCGAAATCAGTTCTTCAAGCTGTCTTTCAGGGAACAACTCTTCAAAATATTCGTCAAGAGCACCCTCTTTATCGGCATAATATTTTTTAAGATTATCCGCTCCGCGAAAAATTGCCGCTACATTCAAAAGCTCAGCCATAGAAAGACTTCCGCCGACTTTAAGACGCTTTATTACTGCATCAACATTCCTTACTCTCGCAATCTGCGGTGAGCCAAACTTCTGAACGAGAACCATTGCCGCATCAGTTTCCGAAAGCAATCTCTTTGCCTCATCAAAATCCGAAACAGGAGTTGTTTTACCAATCCTTTCAACAGTTTCTTCGTTTATTGCATACTCGCTTATTTTATTTAAAATCTTGTCATATTCAAGTGTTATAAGTGTCTTGTTTTCCATACATCTTCCCTCTCTGAAGTTACATACTTCTATTATACATCAATTTTGTAAAAAACACAAGAGAAAATATAGAGAAAAAGGCTATGCTTTATATAAAAGCACAGCCTTTTATCCAGGGGTTGAAATATATGATTGTGGGGAATAATGTCTGCAACCCGAACAGACATTAGTTAGATTTGACATCTGCCTCAGGGCAGACACTATGGAAGATTAGTATATGTATAATTCGTCACCCAGAATTTGATTGAGTGATGATGGAAGCACTTTATTTTCCACAAGCCAAAGGCACCAGCACAATGCTTCCTCTTCTGTGAAAAATATTCTCGGAGATTCCATTTTCTCTTTTTCTCCGTTCAACATACTTTCGCCAATTATACCAACTTTAACCCCTGGATTTACACGATACTCAACTGAAATCCGTTCGCCCTCTTCCGTTACTTCTGTAAACGCATAATTCATAGTTTT
This sequence comes from Clostridia bacterium, assembly GCA_045646365.1. GTDB lineage: Bacteria > Bacillota > Clostridia > Monoglobales > Monoglobaceae > SIG454. The sequence goes on along the minus strand of JAZRKP010000075.1, from coordinate 97,660 downwards.
TCCTCTTTTCCTGTTTTTCACGGTTCCAATAAAGCAAATCGTGTCGTGGCATTATTATCTCATACTTTAACTCATTTTACAATTTTCCGTTGTAAAAACTTTTATAATCCACCAACCACGGGAAATATCGACTTTTTTCTTTATTTTTCAACCGTTATGTAAACCACAATTTTACAAAAAAAGTGAAGCTGCAACAATATTTTTGAAGCAGCTCCTTATTTTATTCTATAGTTTTACCTAAAAATCCTGCGGCAACCTCAACAAGCTTTGCCTCCACTTCGCTTGGGGTATCTGTTTCAGACTTGGAAATCAAGACAACTGTTCCGATACTGTCACCCTCATATATAATGGGAGCAACGACACCTGCCTTGTAATTTTCATTATCCTCAATGACATTTATCTGTTTTCCACCCATATTGGCAATGAAAATGGTTTTATCGTCCATAATTTTTTCAAGCTCTGTTGATATTTTTTTGTCGGTCAGTTCCTTTTTAGACGCACCTGACACAGCAATAATCGCATCCTTGTCAGAAATGCACGATGCCATCCCTGAAGTCTTTGCCAGGGACTCAGCATATTGTTTAGCAAATTCTCCAAGTTCTCCTATTGGTGAGTATTTTTTAAATATTACCGTACCATCATTTTCGGTAAAAATTTCCAGTGGGTCTCCCTCACGGATTCGCATAGTTCTTCTTATTTCTTTCGGGATAACAACTCGTCCCAAATCATCTATTCGTCTTACAATTCCCGTTGCTTTCATAGTAAAAATCTCCTTTATTGGCAGTTCGTCGGAAACCGCCGAACCCTGCTTTTTGAATTTATAGATGTATTTTGTGCAAGCAAGGAATTTTTATGTAAAGAAAAAATTGGGATTATTTGCAAATATTTTAAATGGCTGCCCTGCCCCAAAGCAAGTCAGCCATTATTATTTAACTTAATTTAATCAATACTGCATTGTATTTTTCAGGTAAGCAAACTTTGATGCAATCCGCTTCCTTTTCTATTTTCGCACCAAGATTCAACGGGTAGATAATTTCCGCATTCTTATATTTAGCAGGGATACTGATTTCCTCATTTCCTCCGTCCATTCTCCACACAGAAAGATAGGTCTCTTTCTCTGATTTAAGTCCCAGACAGAGCCATTTATCGCCGTATTTTGCAAGACCATACGGATAGAACGGAACCGCCTCTTTTATAACCTTGCGAAGATTTTTATATACCTCAACACCTTCTTTAACAAGAGCAAACTGCTTATCATCAAGGTCCTTTATTTCTCCGCTGAGATTCATTCTCTGGAGCATTGAATTTACCATATTGAAAGCAACCTGCTCATTGGTGTTCTGTTTTCTCGGATATGACCAGACCGCTGATTGTTCAGGGAGAACTCCTGTCGGAACTGCCGCCGCAATAAATGCAGTATTATCCCAATCCTCCTGGTCGCTTACGGACAGAAGATGATGCTTTTGAAGGTGAGCATAATCCATTCTCAATCCACCGCTTGAACATCCCTCAATAATCAAATCAGGGTACTTCTCTCTGATTTCATCAACCAATTCAAGATACGCTCTGTTATTCTGCAAAAGGCCGTCGCCAAAACTGTCGGAATTAACCTCAGTTCCCACTCCGCCTTCAATATTATAATCAGTTTTTATATAGCCAACGCCATATTCACCAACAAGTCTGTCAAAAACTCCCGTTACATATTCACGGATTTTCGGGTGTCTGAAATCAAGCTGATATCTTCCGTGGTCGATAATCTTTTTTCCGTGGCGCATAAAGAAACACTCGTCAGGGAATTTATCCGCCAAAGGACACTCTATCCCCATAACCTCTGCCTCAAGCCAGATTCCGGGTACCATACCTTTTGCTCTTATGTAATCAAATACCTCGTTTATACCGTTTGGAAAACGCTTTTTCTGAGGCAACCATTCCCCAACAGTTTCCCACCATGTTCCGTCAGCATACCAGCCTGCGTCCATACAATAATACTCCGCACCTGCCTCTGCCGCCTTATCAATAACGGGAATCATTTTTTCCGTTGTCGGGTCTGCCCAGATACAATGCATATAGTCATTAAACACAACGGGCATTTTCGCATTTGCTTCACTGTCGCAAGCAATAAGTCTTCTGTATTTTGTCATTGTCGCAAGAGAGTCATCAAAATCTGCTCCGACAACAACACAAGCCTTAACCGTTTCAAACTCTTCGCAGGGTTTAAGCTCTTTATACCAGCAATTTTCCTGTTCAGTAGGACCGCTCAATCTCAAATAGAGCATATCGGAAATATCGCTGATTTCCCACTGCCATGAGCCATTACTCTCAATCTGCCACATAATCATCGACTTTTCATCATAATATGCGCCCATTGGCAAATACTCTTTGCAAGACCACATTCCCGTATTGGAAGCAGTTATTCTCTTCATTGAAAAGTCACAGGTTCTGTCAAGACCAAGTTCTTCAATGCTGTAATCTTTCCAGTTAGCCTCTCTCTTCCAAGCACTATGAGGAATCATAACTCTTGGTTTTTCAAGGCCAAGACCGCTATATGCAAAAGATGAAACATATTCGAGTCCGACATTTTCATCACAAATATTTTTTACCGTTACCCATGAACGAACTGCAGGCAAGCCTTTATAGAACTGATAATGCAACACCGCCTCAACAAACTTATCCTTAAGGCACATTTCAAGCTTGTTTCCAAGTTCATTTTCATAATAATTATGGCTTTGATATTCAAGGGAAAAGCTTCCTGAAGTTCCTGTATGCTTTGCCCCGTGGTGGTCATTCTGGTTTTCACCGCTTATCTGAATTTCCAAAGCAGGGCACCATTTAAGATTCTTTTTCTTATCTGATACACAATTTATATGTGAGAAATTTTTTAATGCAAGTTTATTCCCTTCTGTTACTTCAAAAATAACAGACAATCCGTTTTGTGAAAAATCAAGTGTCATAGTTTTCCTCCTGAGTCGATTATTTCCCTCATTATATCATTATTTCCTCAAAATGTCTACTTATTTTTTATTTATGTTGACAGAATTTTATTTTTAGAGTATAATTTTAAAAATATATTATAGTTAAGGAGCACTAAAAAATGTTCGGATTTAATCAAAAGCCAAAAAAAGATGTGCAAAAACGAGCTGTGGGCAAATCAAGAATTTCCGTGTTTTTTGAAATATTTTTCAGAAAAATCTGGCGGATATGCAAACTTAATATTCTCTATATGCTTTGCGCAATCCCGATTTTTATAGCACTTTTATTTGTTGTCGGTCTGCTTTCCAGCCGTATAACTGATTCTTTAACACCATTCCTTGAAGAAAGTTATTTTGACATTGAATATACGAAAATCATATTTGATATATTTTTAAGATGTGTTCTTTCCATATTGTTTATTGTTTTCTTCGGTGCTGGACCTGTAACCGCTGGGTTTTCGTTTGTTCTCCGTAATTTTTCCCGTGAGGACCATTCCTGGGTGGCAAGTGATTTCTTCCAGCACACAAAAACAAACTTTTTGCAGAGCATTATAGTTTTCGTTATTGATATTCTCGTGTTCTGCCTGCTGGTTATATCGTTCCTTGTATACAGTTCGATGAACACACCGCTCGCCTACGCAAAATATATTGTTATCTCATTCTTAATCCTTTATATGATGATGCATCTTTATATTTATCCTCTTATGGTTACATTCAGTCTGTCCCTTAAGGATATTTATAAGAACTCAATATTGCTTGCATTAGTGAATATGCCAAAGAATATGCTTTTGCTGATTATGACGGCACTTATTCATTTTGTTATACCGTATTTTCTTCTGGCAAACTCGGTGTCGCTTTTCGCAGTTCCGCTCTATTTCATTTTTGAAATTATTGCCCTTGTCGGCATAACGGGATTTATGTCAAGCTTCTTTACTTACCCATCTATCGAAATGCTGATTGATGCATCAAACGAGAATTAAAAAGGCGTTGTCTCACTTAACTGAGACAACGCTTTTTTTAGTATCCTTTAACACCGTCTAACGATTCGTCATTTTCAATCCATTCCGAAACAGGAACAACCGTATATTTATCAGGCGTGTTTCTTATTATAACCTGTTTTATCCCCGAATTTATAATCATTCTCTTACACATACTGCAACTGGACGCATTTGGGATAAGTTCGTCTGTCGCCATTTCTTTTCCGACAAGGTAAAGGGTTGCATCAATCATTTCCTGCCTTGATGCACTTATAATGCAGTTAGCCTCAGCATGAACACTTCGGCAAAGCTCATATCTCTCACCTCTTGGAATATTAAGCTTTTCACGAAGACAAACGCCGAGGTTACAACAGTTCTCTCTGCCTCTTGGCGCACCCGTATAACCTGTTGAAACTATTTCATCATTCTTAACAACGATTGCCCCGAAATTTCTTCTCAGGCAAGTCCCTCTTTCTATAACAGTTTCCGCAATATCAAGATAATAATTATGTTTATCTACCCGTGTTTTCAAAACATCACCTCATTTAAAAGCTTCCTTTATTTCATTATACAACAATTTTTTTCATTTTTCAATAGTTTTGTATTGACTTTAGGATGAATTAAAGGTAATATATTTATAGGAGGACTTTGACCTATGAAATATGTAAGCTATTGCCCGGAAGATACAAAAAAAATTGCAAAAGAAATCGCCTCTTCATTAAGAGAGGGGGATGTTTTATCCCTGTCGGGGGAGCTTGGTGCCGGGAAAACCGCTTTTGTCCGCGGAGTTGCCGACTTTTTTGAATTTTCAGGTGATGTTACAAGTCCGACCTTTACATTGGTTAACGAATATGACGGAGACAAAATGACACTTTATCATTTTGATGCTTACCGTCTTGAAAATGCAAACACAGACCAGCTTGACTGGATTGACGACTATCTTTTCGGTGACGGAGTCTGCCTTATAGAATGGGCAGAGTTTATCGCTCCGATTCTACCTGAAAATACCGTTTTTATAGAGATTTCAAAGAATCCATCACTCGGTGAGGACTATCGTGAAATTCTCGTCAAAAAAGACTAAAAGGAGAAAATAATGTTAATTTTCGGAATAGACACTTGCTGCCAAGCGGCAACCTCCGCAATTTACGACGGAGAAAAGCTTCTTGCACAAACAGTTATAAACCACAAAAAAACACATTCGCAAAAAATTATGCCTCAGGTTGACCAGCTTTTTGCACTTTCCGAACTTTCTGTTTCCGACATTGACGCATTCGCCGCCGCTGTCGGCCCCGGCTCATTCACCGGTGTCAGAATAGGCGTTGCAACTGTTAAGGGAATGGCACAGGCATTAAATAAACCCTGTATTCCTGTTTCAACCCTTGAGGCTCTGGCTTTCCCTCTTTCATCATTTCAAGGCTTGGTTTGTCCTATCCTTGATGCAAGACGAGGGCAGGTATATAACGCAATATTTGAAAACGGAAAACGGATTTGCCCTGACAGAGCCCTTGCTTTATCCGAGCTTCTTAGCGAAATCAAAGGGAAAAGGGTTATCTTCCTGGGCGACGGGATTTTTCCTTACCGTGATGAAATCCTGTCTGTTATCCCTGATGCGCAATTTGCCCCCGAAGTTATTGCAATGAATCTTGCAGGGAGTGTGTGTCAGGTTGCATACGAAAAATATTTGAAAGGAGAAGCGGTTTCGGCAAACGAGCTTGTTCCAAGCTATGTCAGACTTTCTCAGGCTGAACAGTCCGCCGCAAATGGTGAAATATGAAAAAACTCGGCATTTATTTTATGATATTTGTTCTGATTTGCCTTTCTTTTCCATTATCTGTCGTAAACGCAAAAGCAAAGGCACCGTCAATAAGTGCAGTTTCTGCCATATTGATTGACGGAGAAACGGGCCTCGCTCTTTATTCCAAAAAGGCAAACAATAAAATGTATCCCGCTTCAACAACAAAAATATTCTCTTATCTTGTTATTTCCGATGCCATTGAAAACGGTGAGCTTGCCCTTGACGATATGCTTGTGTTTACCCGAGAAATGCAGGACAATATGGACCCAACAGGCAGTCATATTGAACTTAAAGCAGGCGAAAAAATGTCTGCCGAAAACTTAATCCGTGCTATGCTTATCGCTTCGGGAAACGATGCCGCAACACTTCTTGCCGCAACAGTTGGCGAAAACGAAGAGGGTTTTGTTAAGAGAATGAACGCAAAGGCTCAGCAGCTTGGCCTTGAAAATACACACTTTACAAATTCGCACGGCTTAACCGACGATAAACATTACACCACAGCAAAAGACCTTGCAACAGCCGCAAGGGTTGCTATGCAGGACGAATTTTTCCGTGAGATTGTCGGGAGTAAAACACTTACTATCGCACCAACCAATATGCGTGAGGAAGAAAGATACTACATAAACACCAACAATCTTATTTCTCCGTTGAGATATTCCCAGTATTACTACCCGAAAGCCACGGGCATCAAAACAGGCTACACAGCCGCAGCAGGCTCTTGTCTCGTTGCCTCGGCAAAGGAGAAAGACCGTGAACTTATCTGTGTTGTTTTAAAAAGCGAAACCTCACACGAAGATGCAAAAGCACTTTTAGAATACGGTTTTAAGAATTTCAAACAGGTTAAAGTTGCGGCAAAGAAAGATATTCTCGGCGAAGTTAAAGTTAAACAAGGTGCAAACGGCAATGACCATGTTCGTGCCGTTGCTGAAAAAGATGTTGTTGTAACTCTTCCGCTTGACGCAAATGCCGATGATGTTACCTCTAAAATAAAGTATTCTTCCGAGGAAGTATATGCCCCGGTAAATCAAGGAATTGCCCTTGGCACTATAACTTATTACTATGACGAAAAGAATGTCGGAACAATTAGTCTTGTTGCAGAAAAAGACATTCAGCGACATATGTTCGGTTTCCTTATGTCCCTTTGGGAAGCCATCTGGGGATGCGTTGTTGTCAGAGTTATCTTCTATATTATATTAACTGTTGCATTTTTATTCCTGCTCCTTGTGGCATACGGTTTCTATCTTTCCATTAAGCGAAGCCGTGCAAGAAAGCGCAGACGGGCAAGATACCGCCCACCAATGTATTAAAAAAGGCTGTAGCAAAACGATTTTCAAAATCGGATTGGCTACAGCCTCTTTTTGTTACTCAATCAATGTATATTCAAACATTTCACAGTGGATTTTACTGCCAATATCCGCCCCTGCAGGAAGCAACGCAAGAGCAATAAATATCTCTGTCCCATCGGTCATTTCTCGTAAATAGGCATATTCGCCTTCTATTCTGTCAACTACATAATCTCTTGGTTCCATTTCCGTTTCCCCTTATTCCCAAAATTGAAAGCCCTGCACTGGGCAGAGCTTTTAATTTTATTTCATTATTTCTGCTTTCTTAATTACAATCGGTGTTTTTGGCACAGCCTGTTCGCCCATTGCATTTGTTGTTCTCTCAACGCTGAGAAAACCTTTGACTGTATTCATTCCGCTTATAACTTTACCGAACGCCGCATAGTTTCCGTCAAGGAAGCTTGCATCTCCATAACAGATAAAGAACTGTGAGCTTGCACTGTTAGGGAGTGAACTTCTTGCCATTGAGATTATACCCTCTGTGTGTGAAAGAGTGTTTCCCTCAAATCCATTTGATGAGAATTCACCAAAAATATAGCTTTCAGACCCGCCTGTTCCGTCACCGTTAGGGTCACCGCCCTGTGCCATAAAGTCATCAACAACTCTGTGGAATGTAAGACCGTTATAAAAACCGCTCTTAACAAGGCTTACGAAGTTTGCAACAGTTTGCGGTGCATACTGAGGATAAAGCTCAACGACAAAGTTCTTTCCGCCCTCCATTGTAAACTTAACCTTAACATTCTTATCAGGGATTTCCTCGTCAGTATAGGTCTTAAGTTTAGCGTCATATTCAGCAACAATCTTGTTGTATTCCTCTTCCTGCTTAGCTGTTTCTTCAGCGATATAATTATCAATATAGTCATTCATTCTTGAAACAATAACAACCGCCTCTGCTCTTGAGCCTGTCACCATAGGCTTGAATTTACCTTTGTGGTCACCGTTCATAACTCCGCTTTCTGATGTGAGCTTAACAAAATCTGCGACAGGAAGTGCTTCAACCTCCGCTTTATCAGTGAATGTAAGTTCAGCACTTGGAATCATATTAAGCATATTTTTGAGCATTGAGCCTGCCATATATGCCATTTCCCATCTTGTTACGGGAACAAGTGCATTTTCTTCAAAAACACCCGGCTTAATTCCGTCAATCACAATTTCTCCATTCTGTTCGAGGTATACGATTGTCGCAAAATTATAGTATTTTGAATACCAGTTTTCTTCTGTCTTATATTCGTCAGGAACATCTTCTGCACCCAGCTTTGGAACTATCATAGCTGAAAGCATCTTTATAAATTCCGCTCTTGTTACTTTATCGTTAGGGCGGAAGTTTCCTGTTCCGTCACCATCAACAATTCCGTTTTCCTGTGCTTTTATAATTTCATTTTCAGCCCAATGACCGCCAATATCATTAAAGCTTTCCGCAAAAACTGATGTTGTTGCAGCAATCATTACTGCAACAAGAATAAGTGCAAGTATCTTTTTCATTTTCATTTCTCCTTAGTCCTCTATTATTGTTACTTCTTCCATTATAATCGCCTCAACCGGGCTTGCCATTTCACCCATTGAGTTAGGTCGTCTTTCCACATCCAAAAACGCATCAACAACCTCCATACCCTCAACAACTTTACCAAACGCCGCATAGTTTCCGTCAAGGAATGACGCATCATCGTAGCAGATAAAGAACTGTGAGCTTGCGCTGTTTGGGTCCATAGACCTTGCCATTGATATAACACCTCTTTCGTGGGAAAGGGTATTCTGCGGGAAGCCGTTGGCAAAGAATTCACCTCTGATTTGCTTATCACTTCCGCCCATACCTGTTCCCTGTGGGTCACCGCCCTGAGCCATAAAGCCCTCAACGATTCTATGGAAGCCTACGCCGTCATAAAAACCATTTTCAACCAGCTCTATAAAATTTTCAACTGTTTCCGGGGCATATTCCGGATAGAGTTCTATAATAAACTCTCCGCCATTTTCCATTTTAACTTTAACTTTTGTGTTTTCCATAATTTTTCTCCTTATGTTTATTTAACTATTGTTGCTTTTTTTATAACAACGGGAGTTTTAGGAACTGCTTCCTCTCCCATTTCGTTCATTTCTCTTTCAACCTTCAGGAAATTGTCAACGGTGCTCATTCCTTCAACAACCTTACCGAACGCCGCATAGCTTCCGTCAAGGAATGACGCATCATCATAACAGATAAAGAACTGTGAGCTTGCACTATTTGGGTCATTTGACCTTGCCATTGAGATAACCCCTCTTTGATGCGAAAGCAGATTCTTTGAGAATCCATTCGATGTGAACTCACCCTTTATTGTATCAGGACTTCCGCCCATACCTGTGCCCTCCGGGTCACCGCCCTGAGCCATAAAGCCTTCAACAATTCTATGGAATGTCAACCCGTTATAAAACCCGTCATTTACAAGTTTTTTAAAGTTCTCAACAGTTTCAGGCGCATACTCAGGATATAGCTCAACAATAAATGCTTCACCGTTATCCATTGTAAACACAGCCTTTTCGTGTTCACCACTAACCTTTGGTTCCTTGTGGAAAGCAACATCCCCATTTTCTGTCTGCGAAGCTGAGTCTGACTCAGATATTTCATCAGATGATGAAAGACTTGTATTTTGCGGTTTTACAGCAAAATAAACCATAACACCGATAACTGCCACAAGCACTACCGCAATAACTGCATAAATCCATACATTTGAATTCTGTTTCGCTGAACCTTTTACTTTTCTTTGTTCCTGTCTTATTTGTTGCCTCGATTTAGCCATAATTTCCTCCGTTTTACATATAATAATTATATTGTAATTTAACTAAAAGTTTTTGTCAATACTATTAGTGTGAATTTTTTATGAATTTATTATAATTCCTCTTGTAATTTTTCCAAAATTATGGTAATATTAAGATTACTGATTATTTTTTAACATATATATCGGAGGAGATTTAATGAAAAAAAGATTTAGAGGGTTTGGATTTTACGCTATACTTCTCATCGCCATTATTGTTATATACTCTTTGGTCTCAACAGGCGATGTTGCTAAAAAGTATAATTTTTCCGACCTTGTTAATTCAATAAAAAATGAGGAAGTCAAGGAAATTGAGATTCTTGAAAATACCGCTTATACAACTTTGAAAAGTGATGAAAAAATCGAGGTTGATATTCCGGGCTATACCGCATTATACGAAGCTTGCGACAGAGAAATCGAAAATCAGATTGAAGCCAAGACTCTCGTTATCAGCACGCCAAAACCGGCTGAAACGCCGTGGTGGCTCAGTCTTTTGCCGTCTCTTGGAATGATTATCCTTATTTTTGTTTTCTGGTTCATTTTTATGAACAACGCCCAAGGCGGCGGTGGCAGAGGTGTTATGTCCTTTGGTAAAACAAAGGCTAAGATGAATATTGATGAACAGTCTAAAAAGACATTTGATGATGTTGCCGGTGCTGACGAGGAAAAAGAAGAACTTCAGGAAATTGTTGAATTTTTGAAGAATCCGACAAAATTCCGTAAGCTTGGCGCAAGAATTCCAAAGGGCGTGCTTTTGGTTGGCCCTCCGGGAACAGGTAAAACTCTTCTCGCCAAGGCTGTTGCAGGAGAGGCACATGTTCCATTCTTCTCCATTTCCGGTTCCGACTTTGTTGAAATGTTTGTTGGTGTGGGGGCTTCCCGTGTTCGTGACCTTTTTGAACAGGCGAAGAAAAACTCACCTTGTATCGTATTTATAGACGAAATTGACGCAGTGGGCAGACAAAGAGGTGCAGGCCTCGGCGGTGGTCACGATGAAAGAGAGCAGACACTCAATCAGCTTTTGGTTGAAATGGACGGATTTGGTGCTAACGACGGTGTTATCATAATCGCCGCAACAAACCGCCCTGATATTTTAGACCGCGCTCTTCTCCGTCCCGGCAGATTTGACCGTCAGGTATTGGTTGATACTCCTGATGTCAAGGGCAGAGAAGCAATCCTTAAAGTCCACGCAAAAGGTAAGCCTTTTGACGACAGCGTTAAACTCGATGTTCTCGCTAAAACTACTGTCGGATTCACTGGTGCTGACCTTGAAAATCTTACAAACGAAGCGGCTCTTAAGGCGGCTAAGGAAAACCGCGAAACAATCACGATGACCGATCTTGAAGAGTCAATTATGAAAGTTATCGCAGGCCCTGAAAAGAAAACAAGAATGGTTACAGAGAAAGAAAAGCGTCTTACCGCAGTTCACGAGGCAGGTCACGCTATTGCATCAAAGTTCCTTCCAACTCAGGACAGAGTTCATCAGGTTTCCATTATTCCAAGAGGCAGAGCAGGCGGATACACCCTTTCTCTCCCTAAGGATGATGCTTCCTACACATCAAAAACCGAAATGCTTGAAGAAATCGTTGTTCTTCTCGGCGGAAGGATTGCAGAAAGCCTTATGCTTGGTGATATAAGCACAGGGGCATCAAACGATATTGAACGAGCAACGGTTATTGCCCGCAATATGATTGTTAAATACGGTATGAGCGAAAAGCTTGGAACACGGGTATTCGGCGACAGTAATGATGAGGTGTTTATCGGCAGAGACTTTGGACACACTAAGGATTACAGCGAAAGTATTGCCGCTGAAATTGATACAGAGATTAAGTCAATAATTGATTCCTGCTACAAAAAATGTGAAGATATTCTCAAAGAAAATATGCAGAAACTTAATCAGCTCACCCAACTTCTCCTCGATAAAGAGAAGATTGAAGCTGACGAATTTGAAGCTCTTTTTGTTGAAAAAGAACCAATCGCAGAGCCTGTTGAAACTGTTGAGGAATAATTATGAAAAAGCTATCTGCTTTAGCTCCGGCTAAAATCAATCTAAGTCTTGATATATTAGGAAAGCTTCCTAACGGATACCATAGCGTTAAAATGGTTATGCAGGAAATTCCGCTCTGCGACGAAATAAGTGTCGAAATTACAGACGGAAACAGTATTGAAATTGTTTGCGATAAACAAGGCGTTCCGACTGACAGTTCAAACAGTGCTTTCAAAGCGGCAAAGCTTTTCCTTGAAAAAACAGAGCTTTCGGCAGGCGTTCGCATAACCATAAACAAAAAAATACCTGCGGCGGCAGGTATGGCAGGTGGCAGCACTGATGCGGCGGCAGTTTTTAAGCTTCTCAACGAGATGTTTGCCTATCCGCTAAACGAAAGTGAAATTCTTGATTTATGCTTAAAAATCGGTGCAGATGTTCCGTTTTGCTATTTAGGCGGTTGTGCATTATCCGAGGGAATAGGCGAAATCCTAACCCCCATTACTCCGCTTAAAAACGCTATTCTTGTTATTGCAAAACCTCAATTTGAGGTGTCCACTAAATGGGTTTATCAAAATTTTAAAATTGAGAATGTCAAGATTCATCCTGATACGGATTCTGTTATCAAGGCAATCGCGGATAGTGATTTGGGAACACTTTCCCGCTCTTCCGCCAATGTCCTTGAAACAGTTACAGAGACCGAGCATCCAATTATCAGCGACTATAAAAGGTTGCTCAAAGAAAACGGCGCGATTATGGCAATGATGAGCGGAAGCGGTCCGACTGTGTTTGGAATTTTTGACAATCAATCTTTGGCAGACTCAGCGTATTCCGTTTTAAAGGAACTTACTCCTGATTCATTTTTACTTAAAATATAAAAAAATGCGGTGTGAATTTCACACCGCATTATTACTTTATTCGTTATTCTTTCTCAAAAATACAGGAACATCAATTCCGTCATCTTCGTTAAAGCCATTGAAGATTCCTGTTTTAGGCTTTGCAAATGGTCTTTCAAAAGGCTTTTCAAAAGTATTTTCAGCCTCAACCTCGTCCATTTTCACACTCTCCTCTTCTTGAGCAGGGGCAACCGGTTCAGTTTTAAGCTCGTCCATATTCTTTGCTATTCCTGCAAAAATACCGCCGTTTGAAGGAGTAAACATTGGTTGTTCAGTTTTTGTCTCCATCGGTCTGCCAATCATTGGCTTTTTAATAACAGGAGATGGTCTGCCTGAATCAAAGCCTGTTGCGATAACAGTAATCTGGATTTCATCGCCCAATGACTCATCAATCATAGCACCGAGGATGATATTTGCATCATTATCAGCAGCCTCATTAACAAGCTCAGATGCAGTCTGGATTTCCATAATACCCAAATCGCTTCCACCTGTAACATTGATAATAATTCCTTTAGCACCAGTAATGGTTGTTTCAATCAAAGGACTGTTGATAGCCTTAGCCGCAGCATCGTGAGCACGGTTTTCACCCGTAGCACGGCCGATACCCATATGAGCATAGCCTGTCCCTTTCATAATCGTCTTAACATCAGCAAAGTCAAGACTGATAAGACCCGGCTTTGAGATAAGGTCAGATATACCCTGAACACCCTGTCTTAAGATTTCGTCTGCAATTTTAAAAGAGTCAACCAAAGATGTCTTATTTTCAGCGAGAGCTAAAAGCTTATCGTTTGGAATAACAACCAAAGTATCAACTGCATCCTTAAGATTTTCAATTCCCAAAAGGGCATTCTTTCCTCTTTGAGGCCCTTCAAACCAGAACGGCTTAGTAACGATACCAACTGTTAAGATACCCATTTCCTTTGCAATCTCTGCAACAACAGGAGCAGCACCTGTCCCTGTTCCGCCGCCCATACCGGCAGTAACGAATACCATATCAGTATCCTTAAGAGCTGCCGCAATTTCATCTCTGCTTTCTTCCGCTGCCTTATATCCGATTTCAGGAACGGCACCTGCGCCAAGACCTCGTGTAACCTTTTCACCAATCTGGATTTTGCTTAAGGCATTAGACATGCCTAAATCCTGCTTATCCGTATTAACTGCGATAAATTCAACGCATTCAATTCCAGCTTCAATCATTCTGTTTACGGCGTTATTTCCTCCGCCGCCGACACCGATAACTTTTATTTTTGCCGGATTTGTTGCCTGTGTATCAAATTCTAACAAAATTGATTCCTCCTTTATATATTTTCCCATTCAGTAAATATCTGTAATAATCCTATTATCTTATTATACTATTATTTTTTCTGTTTGTAAATACAATTTTGAAATTTTATTCATCTATTTCAGTATTTTCCTCTGTTTCTTCCACAACACTACTGCTTTCAATCCGTCTGAGGCGTACTTTTTTCACTCTGTAATACCTTTCAAAGAGGGCGTGTCTGATGTTTGAGAGATTGTTAAATATTCTGACACCAAAAACAACGACCACCGCAAGGCTCAAATCAATTCCAAGCTTATTTCCCATAAAGACAAACAAAATCGCCAGAATTGCATTACTTATAAGCCCTGACATAAACATTGCAACATTGAATCGTTTCTCAAAGTTTGACCAAATTCCGCCAAACACGGTGTCCAAGGATGCAAGCAACGCCACCGCAACATAAGGCAATGACTCATAACTTAAATTATAAGGAACAAGGAGTCCTGCTATAATCCCAAGCAAAACCGCTACTGTTACAAGAATCATTTTGTTTCACCTTCCTCTGCCACAGTTTTTGCATATTTCATCTGTGTCAAACCAACATATTTTTCAATTAACAGCTCGTCCGACTTTTTAATTGTTACTGCAATTCCGTAAATTTTTGTTGCTTCCTCAACCGCACCACCGTTTATCCGCAATGAATTTTCCAATGTTGTTGGGTTTCCTATGGCTTTTATCTCAAACGGGGCAGTAACTCTGTCTCCGTTTACCATAATTGTCGGTCCGACACATCTGACTTCGCTCATTGCAACAATTCTTTCACCATTGACAGAAATAGCTTCTGCCCCTGCGGCTTTTAATTCATTTATTATACTTCTTATATTCACATCGTGAACAATACCATAATTGTTATAAAGTCCGCTGGCTTTCATCTCTTTCGTCAACTCAATATCGCTGAGCGTAACTGTAACACCCTTACCTTTTACATCAGTAAGACCTGCATAAAGTTCTGCCTGAGACAATCTTTCATTGATTATCGCTGTATGGCTGTCATTATCCGCCGCTTTATTTCTGAATGCATCAATAGTTGCTTTCTGGTTCTCAATTTCAATTTTCAACTTTTCATTCTTCTGAACCTCTTCAACATAAGTCTTTTCAAGTTCAGCTCGTCCCATTGATTCTCTATCTCTTATTTCACTATTTTTCCTAACACCCTTAAGCTGCCATGTAAATGCAAAAATCAACACAAAAATCAATATTGATATAGTAAATTCAAATGTCCATTTTTTTCTAATCATCTTCGCTATCCTCCGTATTGTCCGCCTCTTCTTCTGCCTCCTCGGCGGCCTTTTTCGCTTCTTCTCTCAATTTTTTCTCCTCTGCAAGCCGTTTCTTTTTCGCAACAGGGTCTTCATACGGTCTGACAACAGTCTCGTTCATAGTCAGGTCAACCTCAACCTTTTCATATGGCGAAATTTCTTCCTCTATAAGATGTTGACACATTGTCATTTTATACTTAAAATCCTCGTATTTGTCATAGCTTCCGCAGTTGACATACACTCTGTTGTCATAGTTCATTTTTATCCCTGTCAGTTGCGTAAAATCAAGGGAAACCACCCCGTCAATCAACTTTACATCATTTAAAATCCCCAGAGTGTCAACACAATATCTGACTCTGACATCTTCCTCATTTTCAATATTCGCACCAATCTCAGGCGATTTCAGTTTCAGTCCGTTTATTGTAATGACCTTATACTTATCCGCTTTTTTCGGCATCTCAAGGATTTTTCCGTTTTTGTCAATCAAGACATATTTCTTTTCGTACTGTATGTAGGCACGAGGTACACATTCCTTAACCGTTATTCTGACTTTATTCGGGAAAACACGGGTTATTTCCGCATCGTTTACATATGGAATCTCCATAAGCCGTTCTTTAATCCCTGACATACTGACGCTGAATATATTCTTTCCGTTTTCAACTTCCGCCTTTTTAAGAATACTGTCTTTAGTAAGGATTTTATAACCTTTAACCTCAACCCCTGTTATGTTAAAAAACGGAGCTTTAAAAACCAGTGCTAAAATTGTGGCACTACACACAACAAAGCAAAAGAGAACGAAGATTCGTTTTCTCTTCTGCTGTTTGCGCTTTTTTCTCATTATACTTTTTTGTCTTTCGGTATATTCTCTATCCATTCTACATCCCGTCGAACGATTTCAGCACCAAAATCGCCAAAGCTCCTTTCTATATTTTCGTATCCTCTGTCAATAAAGTCAACGCCACCAACCAAAGATATCCCTTTTGCAGAAAGAGCCGCAATCGTCAGCGCTGCTCCGCCCCGCAAATCCGTAGCGTTAACCCTTGCCCCTTTAAGAGTTCTTTTTCCCGTTATATGAGCAAGATTTCCTTTAACGAGAGCCTTAGCTCCCATTTTTTTCAGTTCTTCTATATGCTTAAATCTGTTTTCAAATATATTCTCGATAAAACAGCTTTCACCTTTTCCTCTGGCAGAAACTGCCATAAAAATTGCTTGTGCATCAGTTGGGAAAAGCGGATATGGCCGTGTACTGATAAGTCCCATAGAATAGGGGCGTTTAGGGGATTTAATTTCAACATAGTCATCTCCCGTTTCAATGACACTACCTGCGTTTTCGAGAATTTCAACAGGCAGGGCTATATGCTCAGGTCTGACTGAATTCAGCCTCCCATATCCTCCGCAGGCGGCAATTCCGCAAAGATAGGTCAATGCCGCGATTCTGTCGGGCATTATTTTGTATTCCGTATCGCCAAGGCTTTCAACACCTTTTATAACTATATTTCCACAATCATCTTCAGTAATATTTCCGCCCATTGAGTTTAAAAAGTTTCTCAAGTCAAGAATTTCAGGCTCCTTTGCCGCATTTTCTATTACAAATTCGCAATCAGAAACTGCACCCAGAAGCATTATATTCTCCGTCGCACCAACGCTTGGAAACGGAAGTTTAATTCTGCAGCTTTTAAGATTCGGAACGCTGCAGAATATTCTGTCGCACTCCTCCTCAATTTCAACACCCATCTGCCTGAACGCTGAAATATGAATATCAATAGGTCTCGCACCAATACAGCAACCGCCCGGGAAACTGATTTCCGCCATTTTACATCTGGAAAGAATCGCACCGAGAAAAACAACCGACGACCGCAGTTCTTTCATAAGTACATCATCTATTTTACAGCAACAAAGTTCTCGCTTTGTATCTGTTATAACCGTATTATTTTCAAAAGAAGTTCTGACACCAAGATTGTTCAGAATTTTTATACAAGCACGGGTATCGGTCAAATCGGGACAGTTTCGGATAACACACCTTTTCCCGAGAAGAGCTGCCGCAAGACAGGGGAGTGCCGAGTTTTTCGCCCCTTGTACTGTCGTTTCTCCGTATAACCGTTTTCCGCCCTTTATTTCAAGAACTTTCATACTCCATACCCCCGAAAAATTATTGCATTATATCTTATGCAAAAAGGGGATAGTCGGTGACTTACGCTTTTCCTGTTATCTCATTTATAATTTTATAAAGACGCTCTGTTGCATCCTTAATACCAATTTTTGTTGCATTTTCTGACATTTTACTATAAACTGCATTACTGTCCAAAATATCCTCGACCGCCTGAGCAAGAGTTTCTCCGCTCAAATCTTTTTCCAGAATAACCTTTGCTCCGCCGTTTTTCTCTATAAAACGAGCATTAAACTCCTGATGATTTCCTGCAACATTCGGGGACGGAATCAAAACAGACGGTTTCCCTAAAGCAGTCATTTCACAAACCGAGCTTCCTGACCTGCCAATAATTAAGTCACAGGCATTTAAAGCTGATGCCATATCGTAGATATATTCAAGTACCATTATATTCTTCTGCGCTTTCAGGTCAATTCCTTGTTTTTCAAGCAATTTTTTTACATTTTCGTACTGGTTATTTTTACCTGCACTCATTATAATCTGGTATTTTTCTTTATCTTTAAGCGAGCCAATCCAGTTTATAACCTGCTCATTAAAATATGAAGCACCCAGACTTCCGCCAAAAACAAGGATAACCGGACGCTCGTCAAGCTCCAGTTTTTCTCTCGCTTCTTTCTTATTCGTTTTAAAAATCTCCGGACGGAGCGGATTTCCCGTAATCTCTATCCGCTTAGCACCGCTTATATATTTCTTCGCATCCTCCATTGCCAACGCCACTACTGACATCTTCGGTGCGAGCAGTCTTACCGTAACACCCGGAAAGGCATTTGACTCGTGGACAAGTGTTGGTATTTTCATTTGTGATGCCGCCATAAGCACAGGACCTGTCACATATCCACCCGTTCCCACTGCAACATCAGGTTTAAACCTTTTTATAATTTGTTTGGTTTTAATAATACTTGTTGCAATCTCAAACAAGTTCTTTATATTTTTAGGACTAAGGCTTCGTTTAAAGCCATGAACCTTTATATACTCAATATCATATCCACTTTTAGGAACAAGGGTTGTTTCCATTCCCTCTCTTGTTCCGATAAAAAGGATTTCCGTATCAGGTTCTTTTTCCCTGATATAGTTTGCCATAGCGATTGCAGGATTGATATGTCCTGCTGTTCCCCCGCCTGTAAATAGAATTTTCATACACATCAACCTCTTTGCGGACGATTTAGTCCATACTTAGAAACATTCAGAACAACACCCATTTCAGCCATTGTTATAGCAAGAGCCGTTCCGCCGTAGCTGAAAAACGGAAGAGGCATACCTGTAACGGGCATTGACGAGGTTACAACCGCAATATTAACAAGCGACTGCATTGCTATAAGGCTGATTATCCCCACAACGAGCAATGTCCCAAATAAATCCGGAGCATTTACCGCAATTTTTATGCCACGGTATATAAGAAATGCAAACAATGCGATAACAAGTATTGCTCCGAAAAGGCCAAGCTCTTCACATATAATTGAAAAAATAAAATCGTTCTGCGGTTCAGGAATATTCAGGTATTTCTGTCTGCTCTGACCAAGTCCTGCACCGAAAATTCCGCCTGAACCAATGGCATATAACGACTGAACTATCTGCCAGCCTTCACCCTGAATATCTTTAAACGGGTCTAAAAATGTTGTTACTCTTGCGAGTCTGTATGGTGCAGAAATCACAAGAACAACAACTACAAGAGCAAGAGGGATAGCCAATAATCCAATATGTTTCCATCTCGCACCTGCAACAAACAACATTATTGCTGCTGAGGACAGTATAAGCATAGTACAACTGAAATGCGGCTCAAGCATAATAAGTCCTGCAAAAACACCTAAAATAACGAGATATGTCATAAGTCCTGCGAAATTTTTAAGGACCTTATAATTCTTAGAAAGGTTTTCTGCCATAAAAAGCACAACACCAAATTTAACAACCTCTGACGGCTGAAAGTTTATAGGACCAATTTGAATCCATCTTCTCGCATCATTTACAACAATTCCAATCCCCGGGATAAGAACGAGAATAAGGAGACCAACGCTCCCCCATAATGCAAGCTTAGCAAAATTCTTCAATCTTCGGTAATCATAGTTTGCCGTAACAAACATCAAGAAACCGCCTATTATTGCCCACATAAGCTGTTTTTTGAAATAATAAAAACTATCATTTCCTGTCATAGAGCTTGCAAAGGCAACCGGACTGCTTGCACTTAAAATCATTATAAGACCAAAGGATAATAAAATCAGAATTATCCCTAAGAACTGATAATCCATTTTACCCATTTTGAATTTGGGCAGTTTTATTATTTTCCCTTTTGGGCGTATGGTTGCCATATACATTCCTCCCGTTAAATTTTAAGCATAATAACCTATAACACAAAGTAAAATCGTTACAACAACGAAAACTGACACAATCTTACTTTCGCTCCAACCGCACATTTCGAAATGATGGTGAATAGGACTCATTTTAAAGATTCTCTTTCCCGTCTTTTTGAAATATGTTACCTGCATAATAACAGAGAGCGACTCCATAACATAAACAAATCCGATAATTATAAGAATGATTGGTTGCCTCATATAAATCGCCATAGCACAAACCGCACCACCTAAGAACAGTGAGCCTGTGTCACCCATAAACACTCTTGCGGGATATTTGTTAAAAATCAAAAATCCAAACAATCCGCCAAGCAATGCTGACGAAAACAGAGCAACATTATCCGCACCTCTCATATTTGAAATCAGCATATAGAAGATACCAATAATAATTGTGACGCTTGTTGCAAGACCGTCAAGGCCGTCTGTTAAGTTCACACTGTTTACCGTTGCAAGCATAACCAGAACTGTAAACGGAATATAGAAATACCAAAAATCAAGTGCAAAACCTGTAAACGGAATAATTATTTTCGTTGAAACCGTACCTGATGCAACAAACCAAACGGTAAAAACAACCGAAACAATGACCTGGAGCGAAAACTTTTGTTTTGCCGTAAGACCGAGATTTCGTTTAAGGATAACCTTTATATAATCATCTAAAAAGCCAACAACACCAAAAGCCAACGCCATTCCAAGCATAAGAAAAATACCCTTAAGATTTTTTTCAGGCAGAAAAAGCTTATAGGAAATCCAGCCCAAAATCACCGCAACAGTCATTGCGATAATAAAAATGAAACCGCCCATTGTCGGTGTTCCCGACTTTTTCTTATGCCATGACGGACCCTCTTCCCGAATTTCCTGACCAAACTTAAGTTTATGCAGGAACGGAATTAAAAACAATCCGCAAACTGACGCCAAAATAAAGCTTAATCCAAGTATGCAAAGTGATTCAACCATTCATTATTCCTCCGTTATTATCTCTTCGTATAAAGCATCTGCAATCTCTTCAAGGCGAACACCTCTCGAACCTTTTATCAGGACACAATCCCCGATTTCCAGTATTCTTTCAAGTGCCTGAATTACCTCTGCATTATTATCAAACTGATGTACTTTTTCTTTATCAAATCCTGCCTCAACTGCACCAATAGCAATATTTTTTGCCATCTCGCCGACAGTTATAAGACAATCAATGTTTTCTTCACAAACCCATTTACCTACATTTTTATGTGACTCAACCGCGAACTCGCCGAGCTCAAGCATATTGCCAAGAATAGCAATTTTTCTGCCATTCTCACCTTTCGGTTCAACAACGCCAAGCACATTTAACCCTGAACGCATTGAAGCAGGGCTTGCGTTATAACAATCCTTGATAATTGTATATTTTTCTGTTCTTATAATATTCTGTCTCATACCACCGGGAACAAATTGGGCAATTCCCTCCGCAATCTCTTCACCGCTCATTCCATACTGAACTCCAACCAGTATTGCCGCAAGAGCGTTATGAATATGATGCACACCCGGAACCTTAATTTCCGCTTCAAAAACCTCTCCGCCGATTTCAAACTCAAAAACTGTTGAGTCTGAAAAGCCATTTATATTTCTCGCAACAATCTCACATTCCTCATTGTTAATTCCATAATACAAAATTTCATACGGAAGAGTTCCTCTGAGTCCCCAAAGGAGCGGGTCATCACCGTTTAAAATAACAGTTCCGCCCTCCTGCATCCCCTCAAGGATTTCAAGCTTTGCCTTTAATATATTTTCCTGACTCTTAAGATTTTCGATATGGGATATACCAATATTTGTAATAACCGCCAAATCAGGGCGAACAATATCAGTAAGCCTTGAAATTTCGCCGAAATTACTCATTCCCATTTCAAGAACGCCAACCTTATTTTCAGAGGTCATTTTAAAAACCGTCAAAGGAAGACCTACCTCATTGTTAAAGTTCCCCATAGTTTTAAAGGCATTAAATTTATGACTTAAAACACTGTATATCATATCTTTTGTGCTGGTTTTCCCAACACTTCCCGTTATGGCAACAATAGGAACATCAAACTGCATACGATAAAGTCTTGCAATATCCCGAAGTGCTTTATATGTATCATCAACAACAATAACAGGATATGTTCCGTCTTCAGCGTCCCAATGTTCAACAACAGAACAAACCGCGCCCTGCTCAGACGCACTTTTAACAAATCTGTGTCCGTCAAAGTTTTCACCTTTCAGCGCAACAAAAACTGAGCCTTCTATAATTTTTCTGCTGTCAGTTATAACATCCTTAACAATTTCATCGGAGTCTGCATACCAAAGCATACCGCCTGTGGCTCTCGCAATATCCCCAAGAGTTAATCGCCATTCCATAACTTTCTCCTTATCTGCCGAGGGTATTTCCTAACCCTCAAAATTTTCTATCAGTTTCAGAACTATTTCCCGTTCATCAAACTCGATAGTTCTGTCATTTAAAATCTGATATGTTTCGTGACCTTTGCCTGCAAGTAATATTATATCATCTTTTTCGGCGTGGTCAAGTGCAAATTCTATTGCATCAAAACGATTTTCAACAACCGCATAGTCGCATCCCGTTCCTGAGATACCGGAAAGTATATCTGCGATTATGTCAGAGGGTTTTTCACTTCTCGGATTATCACTTGTAACAATACAGAAATCCGAAAGCTTTCCCGCAATCTCACCCATAATAGGTCTTTTCGCTCTGTCACGGTCGCCACCACAACCAAACAGAGTTATAACTCTGCCCTTTGCAAATCCCCTTATTGTATTTATGATATTTAAAAGTCCGTCAGGGGTGTGTGCATAGTCAATTATAACCGTGTAATCCGTGTTTGTTTTAACAACCTCTATTCTTCCTTTAACACCCTCCGCCGTTGCAAGTCCCTCTGCAATCTCATCAAGAGAAAAACCAAGACCAATACAACACGAAATAGCAGTCAAAGCATTATAAACCGAAAACTCACCAGGTATCGCAAGGTTGATTTTCGTCTTTTTACCGCCATATACTAAATCAAAATCAATCCCGTTACCACGGAGATTAACATTGTCCGCCTTGACATCTGACGGATTGTTCTTTCCATAGGCTATAACTCTGCAGTTTTCCGCCTTTTCCTTTAGATACTCTGCCGCATCAGAATCATTATTTATAACCCCTGTTTCGCATAACGAAAACAGTCTTGATTTCGCCTCAAGATAATTCTCCATTGTTTTATGGAAATCCAGGTGGTCCTGTGTTATATTAGTGAACGCCCCAACCTCAAATCTGCAGGCAGATACTCTGTCAAGAGCCAGAGAATGAGACGAAACCTCCATAACAACATATTCCGCTCCCGCATCAACCATTTGGCTGAGCAGTTCCATAAGTTCAATAAAATCGGGGGTTGTGTGGTGAGACGGAATTACAGTTTTACCAATTAAGTTCTGGTTTGTTCCGATAAGTCCGACAGTTTTCCCCGTATTCTCGATAATTGACTTAATGAGGTATGTGGTTGTTGTTTTCCCGTTCGTTCCCGTTATCCCAATCAGTTTCAGCTTTTTATCAGGGTGGTCATAGAAATTTGATGCAATGGTAGATGTTTCCCGTCTTGCATTTTTAACAATAACCGTTGTTGCACCAATCCCCTCAATTTCACGCTCAGCCAAGATTGCAACAGCACCTTTATCTATTGCCTCTGCCGCAAAATCGTGGCCATCCACTTTAAAGCCTGGGATACAGATAAACATATACCCTGCCTTAACCGCTCTTGAATCAAAGGTTATGCCTGAGATATTCAGTTCCTCATTACCAATTACTTTTTCAACATTCACATTTTTCAAAAGTTCAGAAAGTTTCATACTTTTCCCCTCTTTAGTCTCTTACCTCTGCGTAAGAGAAATTAAGCGTAATAACCGTTCCTGCTTCAACCGCCGAGCCAGCCACAGGGAGCTGACCCGAGCATATCGCAGTTCCTGCCGTGTTTGAAACACCTTTTATTTTAACATTCAGCCCCGCATCCGTCAATGTCTTGTTTGCCGCAGACGGGGTCATTCCCCTGACATCAGGCACGGGCACACTTTGTTTTTTCTGATTTTCTTCCGTGTAAAGAATTACATTTGAATTTCTTGAAATTTTATTATTCGCCTTAGGCATCTGTGCCGTTATCTTATCGCCGTTTCCGTATATGATAACATTAAATCCAGCCTTTTCTATTGCCTGCTTAGCCTTATCAGGTGCTCTCCCAACAACATCAGGAACGAGAATATCAACAAACTGCATTTCCTCCTGAGTGTATTCAGGCTCAACATTGAGATACTGAAGCGTCTCATCAAGAATATTTTTAACAACAGGTGCCGCTATCAAACCACCATAATAAGTGTTCCCTGCCGGCGGTTGGTCAAGGATGACCAGACACGCCACCTGAGGATTATCAGCAGGTGCAAACCCAATAAATGATGCCACATATTTTCCATTACCACGAGGCTGTTTTTCCGAAGTTCCTGTTTTTCCTGCAATTCTGTATCCCGCAAGGTAAGCATTCTTACCACCGCCCTCAG
Organism: Clostridia bacterium; assembly: GCA_045646365.1. Lineage (GTDB taxonomy): Bacteria > Bacillota > Clostridia > Monoglobales > Monoglobaceae > SIG454. Next base: position 73,276 of record JAZRKP010000075.1, on the reverse strand, counting down.
AAACAACCGATTCAAGAATTGTCCGCATTGTGTCGCTTGTCTGTTTAGAAACAATCTGTCGCACCTTAACAGGCGGTATATCTTTAACAACATTCATATTCTTATCAACAATCTGCTTAATAAGGTGTGGTTTCATAAGATTTCCACCATTTGCAACCGCTGATGCCATACTAATCATCTGGAGCGGTGTTACATTAAAACTCTGCCCGAAAGATGAGGTCGCAAGGTCAATTTCCTTGAAATTTTCTTCCGCGTGAAAAATACCTGACTGCTCACCCGGAAGCTCAATTCCCGTTTTTTTCAAGAACCCAAATCCTTTGAGATATTTCACGAAATTCTTAGCCCCAACCTTTGCTCCAATCTGGATAAAGGCAGGGTTACAGGAGTTTTGTACTGCCTGCTGAAAAGTCTGGTCACCGTGACCATTTCTGTTAGCACAACTTATATTTCGGTCCGCCACCTTTATACTTCCACCACAATAAAAGTGGTCAGAGAGTGATGAGGTCTGTTCTTCAAGTGCCATTGCTGCAACGGCTATTTTAAAGGTTGAACCAGGCTCATAGCTGTCAACCACGGCTTTATTTCGTCTTAAAAACTGGGTTACTTCAGTAACCTTCGCATTATACTCGTTTCCCTCTAAGTCCTCAAGTTCATCTTGTATATCAGGGTATCGCTCTTCAACCGCCTCGGTTATAGCAAAAGGTTCGTTCAAATCATAGTCAGGTTTTGTTGCCATTGCAAGGATTTCACCTGTATTAACATCCATAACAATAGTCGCCGCACCCTCTTCAAGAGAATGTTCAATTCGGGCATTTTCCAGATGTTTTTCCGCAAAATGCTGAATTGTTTCATCTATGGTTAATACGACACTATTGCCATCCTCCGCCGCAACATACTGCTCATAGTTTTCAGGAATCTCCATTCCCGAAACTCTGTCTGCTGTTACAATTCTTCCCGGAACTCCGCTCAGAACATCATCATAAACACTCTCAACACCTTCAAGTCCCTGATTATCCGAGCCTACAAACCCAATAACATGTGACGCAAAGTTTCCGTATGGATAATATCTCTTTGTGTCCTCTGTAAAACGAAAACCGCTGAGATTATATTTATTTATATATTCACGGAACTTATCCGCCTCACTTTTCAACACTTTCTTTTTGATGTACTGGAAATTGGTGTTACTGTTAATTCTGTCAAGAATAACATCTTCATCAGTACCAAATATTTCTGAGATTTCCTCAGCAATTTCTTCAGGAGTCTGCTTTGTATTTTTCCGCACATCCGCAGGAGATATGCTAAGAGTTTCAACCGTCATATTGCTCGCAAGTATTTTATGGTTTCTGTCAAGGATTTTACCTCGTTCGGGCGTTATTACGCTATCGACAGTCTGTTGCTCTCTTGCCGCAATGGTAAGCTCCTCACCCTTGAATATCTGCAAATAAGCAATTCTCAGTATCAACAGAAAAAAGCATAGTATTACTATGCTCATAACCACTATTATTCGTTTCTTTTGTTTTACAGAGCTACCGTGATTTTGCACCTTAAGCATTCCGACTCACCCAAAGGCTGAGCCGTTCTCCTTTCTGACTAAATTTTCTGCTCTATATAATATATTTCCTCCGATGCTTTTTTATAACTGTTTACACATTCTAATCAAATATATTCATAGAATCAACAAGCATACCCGAAGCACCCTCAATCGATGCCTTTTCGCTCTTCTCTTCGCCTTCGGCAACCTTAACCCCAGAATCGCAACAATCAATATCCACATAAAATACCTGATATCGTTCAGGTCTTGTCATTCCATATTCCTCTGTCGCAACCACCTGTAATTTCTCAAGGTCAAGATTTTTATCTATTTCCGCCTGAATTGCCTGATTTTCAGCAGTTATTGCGGTGTACTCTTTCTTCAGCTTTGTTATATTTCCATCCAGTTCGTCAAGAGCCACATATCCTCTTACAATCATAAAAGCGAGGACAACAACAGTCGCAATCATTGCATATTTTTTTACATTTCTGACAAGCTCCGCCTTTTTACTGACGCGCTTTTTAGGACTACGCTTTACATGAGTTGTCTTTTTTCCCTGCCATTGCTCAAAACTCTCAAGCTTATAGGCACTGCTCGTATTAAAGCTTTGATAACTCATCTTTTCCTCTCCTCGCTAAAGTTTTATAATACCCCGTAGTTTCGCACTATGTGCACGGTTGTTAAATTCAAGTTCAGCCTCTCCCGATACAATCGGTTTTTTATTGACAAGCTTTCCTGTCGGCTTTTTATTACACACACAAACAGGGAAAGTTTTCGGGCAACTGCAACCCGATGCCAAATCATTAAACACATTTTTCACGATTCTGTCCTCTAAGGAGTGGAATGTGATAACCGCCAGAACTCCGCCCGGCTTTAAAGCAGAAACAAAATCCCTGACCGCCTGTTCAAGAATTTCAATCTCGGAATTAACCTCAATTCTTATCGCCTGAAAAGTTCTCTTTGCCGGGTGTTTATCAGCATATCTCGCAGCCTTCGGCATAGCTTTTTTAATAATATCCGAAAGTTCAAATGTTGTTTCAATCGGTTTTTTTGCTCTTTCAGAAACAATCATTCCTGCAATCCTCGGTGCAAATTTCTCTTCACCATAGGCATATATAATTCTTTTCAAATCTTCTTCAGAATATGTGTTCACAAGTTCATAAGCAGAGAAACTCTGTTCTCTGTTCATACGCATATCAAGGCGGGCATCCGTGTTATAACTGAATCCCCGTTCTCCCTCATCAAGCTGATGAGACGAAACTCCCAAATCAAGGATTGCCCCATCTATCTCGTCTATTTTAAGCTCATTAAGAACATTCTTTATTTCTGAAAAGTTTCTATGAACAACCGTAAGCCTGTCCGAATAAGGCTCAAGCCGTTTACTCGCCGCACAAATTGCATTTGTGTCCTGGTCAATCCCGATTAGTCTGCCACTCTCAAGCTGTTTTATAATCAGCTCTGAGTGTCCGCCTCCGCCAAGAGTTCCGTCCACATATACTCCGTCACTCTTCACGCCAAGCATCGACACGCTTTCTTCCAGTAAAACCGAAATATGTTTAAATTCCATATCGTTTCCCACAGACCTTCCGCAATAAGTTTAAAAACTAAAGTCCAAGACTCTCCATAAGTGCCTCGATTCCTTCCGGAGTGAAATCCGGTCCTTCTGTCTGCTTATCCCAAGTCTCTTTATCCCAGATTTCAGCGTGGTCACACATACCGATAAATGCAACCTCTCTTGAAATTTTAGCAAATCCTCTGTATTCAGCAGGAAGAAGAATTCTTCCCTGAGCATCAATCTCACAATCAACTGAATTGCTGAAAATTGCTTTTCTTAACTTGTTAGCCTCACTGCCCCTTAAAGCAAGAAGCTCATTCATAAACTTTGTCCATTCGTCCATAGAATAAATTTGCAGGCATTGTCCTCTCCCGCAGGAAAGAACAAACTGACCACCCAAAGAATCACGAAACTTAGCCGGCATACTTACTCTGCCTTTTGTATCAACATTATGAAAATACTTTCCTATAAGCATTCCAGTTTCGCTCCTTTCCTCGGTTTAGTCAGAATAGTGATTTTCAGGTTTTATACCCCACCGCTCCATATTTTATACCATTTCGCGGTTTTTCATCCCACTTTATACCACTTTATTAAATTTTACTATACTTTTATTGAAAATGCAAGGGTTTTTTGCAAATTTTTTTCACAAATTTTATATTTTTATTACAAAACGGTTAAATTGTGGTTTAGTTTGACAGCCACACACAATATATAGTTTTTTTATATATCTTTAAAAATTTTCCATACACAAAAAACAGCACCCTGCAGAGTGCTGTTTTTGTGTTTTATTCATTTTTATAAGTTTTCGGTTCTTTCACTGTTGTGGCAAATGTTACTGCGTAAACATTTGTTGCTCCTGCCCGTTTCAGGACATAGGAACATTCTTCAATAGTTGAGCCTGTTGTCATGACATCATCCACAAGCAGAACTCTTTTTCTGTTCACATCCGTTTTCCTTGAAATTCCAATCGAGCCAATCAGATTTCTTATTCTATGTTCATAGTCAAGCCCACTTTGTTTGGGAGTATCTTTAATTTTAACAAGTGCTCCTCTCTTATACGGAGTTTCAAGGTACCGTGACAAAGCCTTACAGATTACGGAAACCGGGTCAAAGGACCTTTTCATATTTCGTTTTGTGTTCGGAGGGGCACTGACAATTAAATCAAATTTGTAATCGCCAAGCTCCGTTCTGACTCGCTTAGCCATTTCCCTCGCCATAACAGTTCCGACAATCTCACCATAGCCGTCTTTAAATCTCCTGATTCCCCGTGAGGTCAACGAGTCATACTTTACAACCGAAATTGCCCGTTTATAGCTTCTGGAGGTTTTGCTCATACAGGAATAGCAAATTTCTTCCTCACCCATACTGACCTGCGGTTTACCGCAAACCCGGCAACAGTTCCTGTCTTTACAAAATTCGACCTTTCCCATACACTCTCCGCAGATATACTCACCCTTTCCGTGAGGTGTTATACTGTTGCAGAACATACATCTTGTCGGGAAAAGAAAATCAAGTATAAAATTTGAAATCTTCATAACATCTCCAAGAAAAAACCGCAAGGTTTCATCCCTGCGGTTATTTTACTATTTTGCGTAATCAACTGCTCTTGTTTCTCTGATAACATTAACCTTAATCTGTCCCGGATATTCCATCTCGGCTTCGATTTTCTTAACAATATCCTTTGCAAGAAGAATAGTTTCATTATCCTTAACCTTTTCAGGTTTAACAACGATTCTGATTTCTCTGCCCGCCTGGATTGCGTAAGAACGGTCAACGCCCTCAAATGAGTTAGCAATTCCTTCGAGATTTTCAAGACGCTTAATATAGGATTCAAGATTCTCGCGTCTTGCCGCAGGTCTTGCCGCCGAAATAGCGTCCGCCGCCTGAACGAGACAGGCTTCTATTGAATTAGGCTCAACATCACCGTGGTGTGCCATAATCGCATGAACAACTCTTTCGTTTTCTTTGAACTTTTTAGCAACATCCGCACCGATAGTAACATGAGAGCCTTCGACATCGTGGTCGATTGCTTTACCGATATCGTGCAAGAGACCTGCTCTTTTCGCAAGAGCAACATCCGCGCCAAGCTCTGCCGCCATAAGTCCTGCAAGGTGGGAAACCTCGATAGAATGCTTCAAAACATTCTGACCATAGCTTGTTCTGTATCTGAGCTTACCGATAAGACGGATAAGTTCAGGATGGAGACCGTGAACACCTGTGTCAAATGTAGCCTGTTCACCCTCCTGCTTAATAATCTGTTCAACTTCCTTACGGGATTTCTCAACCGTTTCTTCAATTCTCCCCGGATGAATTCTTCCGTCAGTTATAAGCTTTTCAAGAGAGAGCCTTGCAATTTCTCTTCTTACCGGGTCAAATCCTGAAAGGATAACTGCTTCCGGAGTATCATCGATTATAAGGTCGATACCAGTAAGAGTTTCAATCGTTCTGATATTTCTACCTTCTCTGCCGATAATTCTTCCCTTCATTTCATCGTTGGGAAGGTTAACAACAGAAACTGTTGTTTCTGCAACATGGTCTGCTGCACAGCGCTGAATTGCACCGGTAATAATATTTCTCGCCTTATTTTCAGCCTCTTCCTTCGCCTGGTCTTCAATAACCTTAACGAGCATAGCAGCCTCGTGGCGGGAATCGCTTTCAACCTGCGCCATAATGAGCTTTTTCGCTTCCTCTGCTGAAAGCTCAGCCACTTTTTCAAGCTGACTCATCTGGAGCTTCTTAACCTGTTCGATTTCAAGCTGAGTTTCTTCCATTTTCGCAATTTTCTGCTGGAGAACCTCTTCCTTTTCTTCAAGATTCTGTGCTTTTTTGTCTATTGTGTCTTCCTTTTGCTGAATTCTTCTTTCCTGTCTCTGAATCTCGTTGCGTCTTTCCTTGATTTCTCTGTCAAGTTCCGTACGCCCTTTATGTATTTCCTCTTTTGCCTCAAGCAATTTTTCTTTTTTAGCGTTTTCAGCAGCTTTCGCCGCTTCTTTTTTTGCCGCATCGACAACTCTTTTTGCCTCTTCTTCAGCACTTCCGATTTTCATTTCTGCAACTTTTATGCGGTATGAATACCCATATTTAAAAGCAAGAACGCCTGCCACAACTGCAAGCAGGACACCTGCTATAACTGCAATAATAAATTCTGTACCTATGATAAGCACCCCCTGTTCTGAAAATTTTATTCTGTAAACATACAGTATATTTTAAAACTAACACTATAAAGAAAATACATATTTTTTAAAAGGTTACACAAATAAATTAACCATACACTATAATTTTAATAAAAATAAAGTAATATGTCAAGCATTATTTTTAATTTTTTTATTCAATTACCTCATAAAGAGTCTGTGCATCGTTTTTAAGGGTGGTTTCCTTAATATCAGTCACCTTTATGCGAAACGCTTTTGTTCCGAATGCCACCTCGATAACATCGCCTATTTTAACATCATATGACGCCTTAACAGTTCTTCCGTTTACGCTGACTCTTCCACCATCGCATGCCTCATTTGCAACAGTTCTTCTTTTTATAATTCTTGTAACTTTCAAATATTTATCAAGTCTCATTTCTCATCTGACTCACTTTCAAATTTCTCAAATTCGTTTATAAAATTCGATATTTCACGGTTTAACGCAACCTCAGCGTCAATCCCCGCTGTTCTTGCAAAGGACACAATGTTAAAGAGAACCTGTCCGATATATTTTTCCGCAACAACTTTATCAATATTTTCATCAATCATTTTAAGCTTGTTTGCTGCAGAATCGATAACCCCCTTTGTGTCCCCGACATAATATCCATTTTTTATTGCCTTATTCTGAATTTTTTCAGCACGGGTAAGAGACGGCAAGTACCTTGAGATACCCCGTAGCTCATCCGACACAGTTTTCTGTTCTCTGTCTTTTTTCTTAATATCATCCCAGGCGTTTAAAACCTGTTCAGATGTTTCAAGGGTTTTATCCCCAAACACATGAGGATGTCTGTGAATAAGTTTTTTACAGATTGCATCTGTTACATCATCAATATCATATTCTCCGTTTTCCTTGCCTATCTGTGCGTGGAAAACCACCTGAAGCAATAAATCTCCGCTTTCGTCCGCCATTTTCGCTCCGTCACCGCTGTCGATTGCTTCAATCAGCTCATAGCCCTCTTCCATAATACTTCGCTTAATGCTTTCGTGTGTCTGCTCAATATCCCACGGACATCCGTTTTCACCGCGAAGCTTTTCCATAATTTCAAGAAGGTCATTAAAACTATACTTTTTACTCATAAAATCTCCTTTTATCTTATCAGCTTGAATTTTTCAAGCACCGAGGCAAGTTTTTCACCCTTTGGTAAAATCAGAACATCATCTTTCCCAATCGCTCTTACCGCAAAAGCTGATACGATGTAAATTACGCCACCAATTCCGATAGAAAGAACGGTTGCAACAGTTCCGATTCCGAGATAGCTCTTAAGCAGATATAATACTCCACCCATCAGAAGAGCCGAAAACAACGGTTTAACAACTACCTCAATTATATTAAATTTAATTTTAACCACTTTAATTATGCAGATAATATTTATAACTGCAATTATAGCATAGCACACTATTGTCGCAACTGGTGCGCCGTCAATACCGATTACAGGGATAAATGTGTAGTTCATAACAACCTTTGCAACACCTCCTGCAATCATACTGAAAACAGGATAATACACCTTTCCGTATGCCTGCAGAACCGCATTTGTCACCTGAACAACCGACACAAATATTATTGCGATAGCAAGCTTTTCAAGAAGCATAAACGCATCCGCATCGCTATACAGCAACCCTAAAATTCCCTCTGACAGTGTTGCAAGACCGACAACACAAGGCATTGCAAACAAAACTGTTATTTTAAGCAGACTTTTTGTAAGTCCCTGTGCCTCGTCAGAGTCCTTTCCCGCAATCGCTGAGGAAATAGCAGGAACGGCACTCATACTGAGCGCAACAATAATAGTAAGGGGCAGATTAAACATCGTCTGTGCCTGACCTGTATACATTCCGTAAAGTGTGTTTGCTTTTTTCTCAAGAATCTGAGCCGTATTCCAGCCAAGCTCAACCGCCTGATTATAAAACTCAGTTCCCTTTTCAAAGAGGAATCCGTATTTGTCAAAAACATTAGGGTTTACAACAAGCCGATTCATAACCGTCGCCAAATCCACAAGGCTTGTAAGACTTGATACCGCCGCCCCGATTGTTATTGGAATAGCGATACTTATAAGTTCTTTTAAGATGCTTCTTCTTGACCTTCCGCCGATTTCATTAACACAAACCTTATTTCGTCTTTTTCCACATCCATACACAATAAGCATCAGAACAAGCGACATAACCGCTCCTGATGTAACACCAAGAATCGCTCCTGACGATGCAAGGATTGTCTTATCCGCAGTTGAGCGGACAGTTCCCATGCCAAAATCAACCATTTTCCCAAGACTGCCATCAACTGCCATATTCATAAAGAACATAGCAAAAACAATTCCGACACCAAGCTTTAAAACTGCTTCAATAACCTCAGATGCAGCCGTTGGATACATATTCTGTCTGCCCTGAAAATAGCCTCGGTACGCCGAAACCAATGAGGTAAACAGTATTGTCGGAGCTATAACCTTAATACAAAACGCCGCATCGGTATTTCCTAAAAACTCCGCCAGTTCATTTGCGAAAACATAGAGAAGGACTGAACCAATTACCCCTATTGTACCCAAAAGAATAAGGGCTGACTCAAGAATTTTCTTTGACTCTTTCTCATTGTCTCTTGCAATACTCTCCGCAACCATTTTAGAAACTGCCGTCGGAAATCCAGCCGTTGCGATTATAAACATAAAAGTATAAATCTGGTAAGCAACATTAAAAAGACCGCTTCCCTCTTTACCGATAAGTTCATAAAGGGGTATTTTAAATACCGCCCCGATAATCTTAACAATAAAATTGGCAATCGCTAATATAAGTGCACCTTTCATAAAGGTCTGTCCGCTATTTTTCAATGTTCTTCAGCTCCTTGCAATTTTTCCTATACCTAATTTATACTGCACTTTTCCTAAGAAAACAACTAAATTTTTAATTTTCTATACTTATAACCCGTCCGCTTGTGCTGACATATTTACTTTCTATGCTCAAATCTCCGCCAACGCCAATAAGTCTGTTTGAGGAGGTGTAATACCCATTTGTCCCCACACTTCCGTCAGTTTCAATTCTTATAAGAACACTGTATTTATCAGGATATTCCGTCTTAACAGCCTTTCCTGCAGAGTTTATGCCTGTTTCAACAGTATTTTCAACTGAAATGACTTCAACAATTTCGCCAAGATGCTCTTTTGTTTCCTTGTCATAAACCTTGCCAAGTTCTTTAAGCCCGTCAACAGTATACTGTCTTACTTTGTCGATTCTCACAATATACGAGAATTTTTCTGTTGTTACCTGAACAGTTTCTGGTGTTGATGTGAACTTTGCGTAAACACCAAGAGCGGTTACAAGAATAATAATTATAACAAGAATATCAATTATACTTACTTTCCCAAAAAGTTTTCCGTCTTTTAAAATCATTATTCTTCACCTCCGACTTTCTTGATAACAACAACATTTCCGTATCCGCTGAATCCCTTTCCGCCGAAATTAAGTTCCTTACCAATCTTAATTTTATCAGTTCCTATTAAAAAATCAGTTTCGGTCTCGGAAAGTTCCGTTTCAAAAGTAAACTTCAAGTTATAACAACCGACTCTTTCAAGCACCTCTTTTGCACCAGTTGTCGGATTATCATAATTATCCGTTGCAGGAAGAACCTCTAACTCTTTAAGAACACCCGTTGTTTTCTCACGGATACCCATATTAACCGTTGCACCCTCCTTGGCATTTTCCATATAAAACTCCATTGTCGCCTCATCAACCGCCAGTTCCTCAATAGTTACAAGAACCTTGGTTTTTTCAGTATTGACAACAGTTTCTGACTTATTACCCAAGATATAAACTCCCGCAAAAATCACAAAGATAACTGCAAGAATTATAAGAAAATCAATAATATTGAACTTAACCTTTTTCATTTCTATCTTCCTTTCCTTTTACGCATTTGTGCCTCGTATATTTCTTCAAGCTGTTTTGTCATTTTCTCCGCCGTGAACTTGGTTTTATAATGTTCATAAGCCGTTTCAGACATCTTTCTGCGAAGTTCTTCATCACTCAGAAGAAGCTTCATTGTTTCATAGAGTGCCTTTGAATTCTGCTTCTCACAAAGCAACCCGTTTTCACCGTGGGTTATCATATAAGGATTTCCGCCGTATATACTTGCAATAGCAGGTTTCTTAAGGCTCATCCCCTCTGATAACGCAAGAGATGATGTTTCTGTTCCGTATGAGCAGTTTACATTTATATCCATTATATTGATAACGCTTGCAACATTGGTTATAAACCCTGTAAAAATAACATTATTTTCAATTCCCAACGCCTTAACCTGATTTCTGAGATTTTCTTCCTCTGTTCCCGTTCCGATTATGAGGAACTTAGCCTTTGGATATTCCTTAACAATCTCCGCCGCCGCTTCAACATAATATTTATGTCCTTTAACCGCCTCAAGTCTTGCCACAATCCCAAACACAATATCGTCCTCGGCAATCCCGTATTTTTTTCTACTTTCCGCCTTTTCTTCATCTGTTGCAAATTCAAGAGGCTCAACGCCGTTTATTATAACCGTTATCTTCTTTTCGTCAACACCTGTATCTGTCAGGTTTTTCTTTGCCGCCTCTGCAACCGCAACTATATGGGTTGACAGAGTGTTATTGACAAAACCGTTAATCTGCTTTCCTGGAAAGCTCGTAAGAGCCTTTGGCGGTTCATAAGCACAATGTCTTGTGTAAATTCTTGACTTAACTCCCGTCAGGAACGCCGCAATTTTTCCGCTCATCGACGAATGAGTGTGGACTATATCAGGTTTTTCTGCCCTGAAAATCTTCATAAGCTCAAAAATCCCTTTTATATCCATAGACTTATCCGCAAGATTTTTTGTTTCAATAACCTCATAGCCCAGTGCCTCAACTCTCGGTTTCATAAGACTTCCCGACGGAAGAATGACCTTTATATCAAACTTCTCTCTGTCAAAATTCTTAAGATAATTAACAAGAAGAGTCCCCGCTCCGCCTATATTTGTATCTGTCAGTATATGCAAAACCTTTATCATTTTTCAGCCTCCTTTGCAATATTAACAGCCGAAATTCCTAATCCGAGAATGAACCAGAACACCATAACAACTCTGTAATTATAGAAGCAGTTATCAAACATTCCCTGTACCATAAAGCCGCAAACACCTGCCGCAAGAGCAACAAGAATTGTTTTTATTTTTTTATCCTGTGTCTTGTTATGCCCAAAGCAAATCTGTTTGAACCACATAAAAAGAATCATAAGAAATGTTATAATTCCGCCAAGTCCTGTTTCAACCCAAACCTGAAGGAATAAATTGTGGGAATGTGGCGCAACAACTGCGCTGTACGCATAGAACGGATAAACACTGTTAAAGGCTTCCTCACCCATTCCAATTCCGAAAAGCCAGAAATCTTTCATCATAAGGAGCGTTCCCATCCAGATGAAAACTCTGTATGATGTTGAGCTGTCGCCCATATCGCCAATACTTGTCAGTCTTTGAAGGACAGTTTCAGGAATAATAAATGGTAAAACAGGCAAGGCAAGAAGCAAAAGTCCCCAGAGCTTTCCGCACACGAAAGTTACATAGATTGCCGCAGCCGCAACAAGGGCAATCCAGCACCCTCTTGAAAATGTCAGAATCAAAACAAGCATCATAATAAACGCAATTCCTGCATAAAAGAGTTTTGACCAGAACTTATCCGTTGTCCACATAAGACTTACACAAACAGGAATAACCAAAACAAGGTATTCCCCTAAAACATTCGGGTTTTCAAGGGTTGAATAGATTCGCATTGAAATTCCCGCAAACATTTCATCATCAAGCCAAGCCTCCGCTCCGCCAGGTTTGAATATATACTGATAGATTCCGTAAAGACAAACCAAAAGTCCTGATAAAACAAAAACACGGCACAAATCCATAAACTGTTTCTTTGTTCTGACTGTGTTTATAACAACAAAGAAAAACAGCATCATTGCAGTGTAAACCATCCATATTTGGAGACTCTTGCCTCTGACAAACGAGAAAATCGCCGCAACAAGATACATAATAATCATCAGGATTATGAACATCCCGACAATCCCGAAATGCCACTTAAATTTTTTCGCACTAAGTCCTTTTATAACAAGGGAAACTGCGCAAAGCCCAACCAATCCAACCAAGACCATAGTCGGAATAAACGGGGCAAGAAATGCCGTTATAAAAACACCAAGTTCGACTTTATAAATAACCGCCGAAACAAACAAAATTCCGCAAACAACAAGTGGTCCCATAATCGGATGCACAAATGCAGACACAACGCCCATAACCACGCCGAAAAATACAGCACAATAATATCTCATTCTGGACTTACTGCATTTTGTCATATAATAAAATTTATAAGTAAGTTCCGTTCCTAAAAACAACTCAGCAAGTTTTGAAATACAGGTATCCTTAATGTAATCAGTCACATTTATGTTAAACACCGATATTGCTGCAAAAAACACTGTTGCAACCGCAGTAATCCCGTTAAATCCGCCACCGCAGGCAAAATTCAGGATAGTATATAAAGCACATCCCGTTCCGAACAAAATACCTATAAATCTCAGGTTAATGGCAAGAAAATTATGGAGAAGATATTTGCAAACCGCAACAACTCCTGACCGTTCATTAAGTTTATTGAAAACCTCGTTCTTTCCGCCAAGCTTTTCAAGACCTATAAATATACGGCCAAAAAATCTGCCAAAGCCTTTTTCACTCATTCCGTCAGCATCAATCCGTCTGAACCAATCCGTAATCATTGAACTTTGCCATTTAGACGAGAAAAATCCGTATATTCCACACAGAACTTTATACAAAACACTGTTTTTTATCAGGTTATTCCATACCCAAAACCAAAGATACTGAAAATATCCCATACTATTCTCCCCTCCTTAATTCTTTAAGCATTTTAAGCTTCAGCACTACTGCCGAGGCAAGATATACAATCAACGCAGGAACTGATGCAATACACAGCTTAACAAGGGTTGCAATCATTCCGCCGACAATGATTCCATCAATAAATCCATATATTATTGTTGCAACAACCGCGGACAATACCGCACCAACCAGAATTTTTACCAAATCTCTGATAAACTCCGAATTGATAACACCTTTTCCTTTGCGGTTTATCATAATCATAAGCGAAACCGCAATAAACACCGAACTGACAGAGGTTGCAAAGGCAAGTCCGCCAATTCCCATATTGAATACGAACACCATTAAAAGCATTGCACCTATATTAACAATTACCCCCAAAATAGAGACTATCATTGGCGTAACCCCGTCTTTAACAGCGTAAAAGCTCTTATTTAAAATTTCACAAACCGCATACCCCATCATTCCAAACGAATAATAATACAATGCCGTTGCGGTAACTTTTGTGTTTTCAGCCGTAAACGCCCCGTGTTCAAACACCACTTTGATAACAGGCGATGCTAAAGCGATGAACAAGGAAGCCACAAATCCGATTATGAAAAGTGTCCAGCCAAGGGAACTCCTTGTCGTTTTCGCAAACCCGTCATCATCTCCGCCGGCACTTTGCCTTGAGAGTTTTGGAAAAATAAAATTCGTAACTGCATAGGCAAAAACGCCCACAACAATTATATAAATTTTATTTGCCCAGTTAAGCCCCGAAACAATACCGTCGCCAAGTGTTGAGCCGACCTTTGTGTTTATAAGTGTGCAAATCGGCTGAACCCACGAACTTACAAGAACGGGAAGTGCCAGCCTTGCCACCTCGCCAATCCCTTTATCACGAAGATTAAAAGAGAATCTGTACCTGAATCCCTTTTTCAAAAGAGACGGAATCTGCACGAAGAACTGAAGTGCCCAGGCAACAAGCATAGAAACTGCGACACCCTCAAGTCCCAGCGAATCACCGAAAACAATAAGATACAGAATCATAACCGAATTTGAAACAAGGCTTATAAGCGACGGAATATTAAATTCCCCATAGGACTGCAAAAGTCCCACGGCAATATAGGCAACTGCCGTGAAAATTATTGAAGGGAACAGAATTTTCAAAAGTCCTGCCGTTTCAAGAATTTTCGTCTCGCTGTATCCCCCTGCAATAAATCCAACAATCTGCTTTGAAAATATTATACCCAAAACAGACACAACTGTTGCCGCTAAGGTTATAAAGCTTATAAAGTTGCAGGCAAACCGCTCCGCCCTTTCTCTTCCGTCTTTAAGAAAAAAATCATTAAAAACAGGCACAAATGTAGAGAGTATCGCAACCCCTAAAGTCATATCAAAGAACAAAAGAGGGATTTGCGATGCGGTATTTAAAACATCCGAAGCATAACCTTGTCCATATACCGAGCCGATTAAGGTCTCTCGGAACAATCCCATAAACTTTGCACAAAATATTATAAAGGACATAAAACTCATAGTTTTAAGAGCCTTTGAAGATTTATCTTTCATATATATCACTTCTTTATGTCATTTTAAACCAACTTATATTATACATCATAATTATCAAAATGTAAAGACCAAAAAAATAAAGCTCTGTGACTAACATTCATCACAGAGCAATTACAAAAACTAAACAATATTATAAAGGCTGTTTAAAACCGCCCAGTTCTGGGGAAACGGACGCATAAGATTCCAGTATCCCGCTCCTCTTAACCCATATTCATTTATAAGCCTGAGTTTTGCATCAATACTCTCCGCATCCTCAAACCATACCTCGTGTTCCCGACCCTCTTCATCTGTGTAATTAAAATGCGGTGCTTTTGCAACATCATCAAACAAAATCTCCGCGCCGTATTTTCTTGCAAGTTCAACCGCCTCAACATTTGAAATGGAATCCGCCCGACTTTCCCCCTGAACATAAGGAAGAGTCCAGTTGTACCCGTAGTTTGGAACACCCATAAGAATCTTATTGGCAGGAATCTCTGTCAGGGCATATTCTATCACGCGTCTGACAGGCTCAATAGGCGAAACTGCAAGCGGCGGTCTTTATGTATGTTATAGCACCTATTTTTCAAGGCTACATTTTACTTGATACCCCTTACCTCTTCCTCTCGTTTCATATCTGACATTTACAGGGACATCTATATTCTTAAAATAAATTGTAAGAACGTCGTCATATATAACTATTTCTTCAACTAATTTAGAATAAACTAAATCATTATATTCCTTCTTATCTATAATTTCATTAACTCTTCCTATTATTTTCTGAACTTTTTTTAATCTATCTTCTTCATTTTCTATGCTTTCTTCCAATTCTTTTAACGAGAGTTCTATCCTCTCTTTTTCAATATCAAGTTCCTTTTTCTTTTTTGCAAATTCTTCTTTGTTAATAACATTTGCATAATACAGTTCAAACAACTTATCTTGTCTAATAGCATTATCCTTAATCTTTTTGTCAAGTACTGCACCATTTTTTGAATCTGTATTTAATTTTTGATTCATTTCATAAATTTTAGCTATTAATTCTTCTTTTATTTCCGTTGCATCAATTGCAAATGACTGCAACGCATATTTTACGCATTCATCCAATGCAACAAAATTTATTTGTTTGTTATTGCACCCTACTTCCACACCAAGCTTATTTGTCTTTAAACATCCATTTTTTACTGATTTTATACACCGCCATGCGACATATCTCAAACCGCTCCGCTTTTTCTTCGAATGTACCGTGTAGTATTTACCACAATGTCCACATCTTATTTTACCTGAACACCAATAGGAATTAGATGTTTTATCAAGCATAGACCATTCCGCTGAAACTTTACTCAAAGTATCTTGAACTATATTCCACGTTTCTCGGTCTACGATTGCTTCATGATGATTTAAAATTGTAACTCTATCTTCCTCTTTTACAGAAACACTTTTGTGTGTCAAAAAATCTTTCACAATCGTCTTTCCTTGAATTAAGTCTCCAACATATTTCTCATTTCTTAAAATTCGTGTTATTGTTGTCCCAGACCACGACTTTATTCGTTTTGGAGGAATTGTCCCCTCCTCAGTCAAATGACGTGCAATTGTACTTGCTCCCATACCTTCGTAAGCATACAATCGAAATATATCTCTGATAATTACAGCCTCATCTTCATTAACCTTTAATTGACCATTTTCTAAGTCATATCCGATTAATGGTGATGTGTAGACAACTCCTTTTTCCATCCCTCTACGCATTCCCCATTTTACACGTTCAGAGATTTTTCTGCTTTCCTCTTGTGCAAATGTAGATAATATAGCTAACCGTGACTCGCCATCAGTGGATAATGTGTTGATACTATCATTTGTAAAGAAAACACCAACACCATACTCCTTCAAAAGTCTAGTATATTGAATCGCATCTAAAAGATTTCTTGCAAAACGAGAAACTTCTTTCGTTAATATTAAATCAAATTTCCTCTGCTTGGCATCACTTATCATTTGTTTAAACCCATCTCTGTGTTCTGCATCAGTTCCGCTCAATCCATAGTCCGCATAAATCTTATAAAACTCATATTCTGGATTCCTTTTAATGTAATCTTCAAAATACAACTTCTGTGATTCAAAACTATTTGTCTGCATTTCAGATTCCGTAGAAACTCTACAATATGCAACCACTCTTACTTTTTCCATTATTTCATCCTCTTCCTTAGTTAATATTTTTCAGAAGCCAGCTTAATTGGTTTTCGTCAATCAAGCCTTCTCTGTTTAATTGAATATAAATTCCATGTTTTATATCCGATTTTATCTTTTTGTCATTTAACAGCATCAGCCTTTTTCCTCCTTTGCACCGTTTTTTCTTTTGCCTATCCATTAAATTATGTAGTTAACAAGTTTTATTTTGTTTTCCATATTATTACCTCCATATATATATATTTATTATCTTATTTTTGCATAATGCCAAGAAAATAATGCCATTTTACACTACGCAAATTTTTTTCTGTTTTTCTTATTGACATTTCATACTATATCACATTTCTTCAAGTTTGTCAATAGGATAAGCATATTTATTTTTCGTGTCAATAATTCATACATAGACTTTTCACTCTCTACGCATGTAGGATTTCTTAAACTTTTTTTATTTCCGTTTTATTTATTGACAAATCATTTCCTTTATGCTAAACTATGTAATATGGAAAGGTGGAATTGTCATGTATAATACAAAAAATAATCTATTTTTGTTTTCCGAGCGTCTCCAATCAATACGCAAATCACATTCAGAGAAACAAAATGATTTAGCTAAAGCATTAGGAATGGCCCGTTCAAGTATAAGTATGTACGAAAACGGAATTGCCATCCCAGACATAGATACTCTTATAAAAATAGCAAGTCATTATAGAGTCAGTGCCGACTACTTACTTGGATTAGATGACACTACCACTCACGATATAGAATGCATCAGAGAAGAAATTGGCTTATCCGAAGAAGCCATTGATACTTTACGATACCACAGACACAATAAAGACTATTTCGAAAAAGATTTTGTAGGTTTAAATCACCTTATAATTAAGAACGACAATCATAGATTACTTCGAGCGATTGGTTTATATACAAGTACATTTGATTTAAGCGAAGAAGATATTGATAATGAAGCTATTTATGATTGGTATAATTGGAACAATACTATAAATGTTTGTCCTACTGTTGTAAACCCTGAATACGATAATGAAATACACATCGACGAAATATCTCAAAGCGATGTGCTTTACTACAAAGTAATTAAAGCATTAGAAAATACATTATCGGATATTTCAAGAGATAAGTCTAATAAAGAAGAAATGATAAAAAAAGTCATCGAATTGTACCAAAAAAGATTTGATGAATATGGCAGTTCAACAGAAGCTAAATTCTTATTTTCATGTATAAAAAACACTTTCAGCTTTCCAATTGATAATTATGATAATTTGACTAAAAGCGAAAAGCACAAATACACTCTTTATTATGACCCTCTTGACATTAGTAAAAACGAGGTTAGGCAAGAAGTGGCAGAAATACAGCAGGAATATAGGGAATATTTAGATAGAGAAAATTTAATGGATGCCAAAGAATCAGCAATTGATTTTGTAATTTATAAGACTGATGATAAATAATATATAACTCAAACAAAAGTGGCCCGGTACTTTCAGTACCGAGCCGCTTTTTTCTTTTCAGCGACCGAAATTCACGAGGTGTCATATATATGAGGAAAGTCCT
Organism: Clostridia bacterium; assembly: GCA_045646365.1. Classification (GTDB taxonomy): domain Bacteria; phylum Bacillota; class Clostridia; order Monoglobales; family Monoglobaceae; genus SIG454. The sequence goes on along the minus strand of JAZRKP010000075.1, from coordinate 54,887 downwards.
CTATCCCAGAAATGTAAATTAAGGTTATACTACTGAAAATCCAAGAGCCACTGTGCATTAAATTGCATGGTGGCTCTTTTTTTATATATACAAATCAACGCAAAGGCAGGTGATAAGAAAACACTTTAACCACTTTTATTTAACAACTCTAACTAAAGAAAGGAATTTTAAACTATGAAAGATTTAATCAAATGTAAGTTATGCGGAAGCCTTCATCTGAAGGAAAATGTGTATGTAATCAACCCTGACACCGACCAAGAATTTTATGTATGTAATATCTGTGTGCATAATAGAGAAATTTTTGAGTGTATTGACTGCGGTAATCGTTACACTATGGAATATCATTGGGGATATTATCAGGATGGACCAATCTGCGATAATTGCCGTGGTAACTACTTTGTGTGCAATCGTTGTGACAACATCTTCCCACAAGCGGAACTGAATTATGATGATGTTTGTAATGAGGATTTATGCGAGAGCTGTATGAACGAGAGGTACTATAATTTAGATGATGTTATTGAGGATTACTATCACAAACCAGACCCGATATTCTATGGCGATTCATCTGATAATGGATATCTCGGTGTTGAATTAGAAGTCGATAACACTAATGGGGATTACGATAAAAAGCTTATTTATGAAGCCGCCAATACAACTTCAAAAGACTTTGAGGATTTAGTGTATCTTAAGCATGATGGTAGTCTTTCACACGGTTTTGAAATCGTTAGTCACCCCTGTACATTAGACTATCATCAGGAAAGATTAGGATGGCAAGAGATAATGGAAATATGCAAAGATTCCACTTTGAGGTCTAACGATACTACTACGGCGGGGTTACATATTCGCTTAAGCCGTGACTTCTTCGGAGAAAGTCAGGAAACTCAGGACTTACATATTTCAAAGTTACTAATCCTTATCAGTAGGTTCTATGATTCGCATTTACTTAAGTTCAGCAGAAGACGGCTTCCAGAATTACGCTGGTGTGAAAATGTCAACATGAATTATGATGATTCAGATAATGAAATCACCATTGTTGATAAGATGAAACAGCTTAAATCAAAGGGACGATACCTTGCACTAAATTTACAGAACTACTACACAGTTGAGTTCCGCCTGTTTAAAGGAACTCTAAATTTTAATACTTTTATGGCATCACTTCAGTTTGTTATGGAAATAAGCAAGTTTGCAAAAGAAACTTCGCTTAAAGAAATCCTGACCTGTAACTGGAGTGATCTTTTTTTATGCACAAAACACAAAGAACTTAAAGCATATTTAGAAGAAATGGGGTTGATTTAATTATGTGTATTATTGTTGCTAAAAAACGAGGTATAGTTATGCCTGATTATGAAACCTTATCAAGATGTTTTGAACATAACTCGGACGGAGCAGGGATTTCGTGGTGTGAAAATAACGAGGTAAAAATAAGGAAAGGCTTTATGACTTATAATGAGTTTAGTTCGTTTCTTGTTTCTCTTGGCAAACGACTTGATTTAACCGATACACCACTTGTTATGCACTTCCGTATAACAACTCACGGCGGTACGAATCAAAGTAATACCCATCCGTTCCCTATCTCCCGTAAAATAAAGGATATGAAGAAAACATCTGTTGTTACTGATATTGCTGTTGCTCACAATGGGATAATTCCGATTAAATGTATTCCCAAGTTATCAGATACACAAACCTATATAGTTAAGAAGCTGTCCTCAATAAAGAACATTCAGCCTGATTTCTATACCAACAAATACATTATGCAGAGAATAGAGAATGAGATTCAATCCAAAATGTGTTTCCTGACTAAAGATGGAGAGATATACACCATAGGCAAATTTATTGAGGATAATGGTATTCTCTACTCAAACAACAGCTTTGAGGAATATTCATACTTAAACTGGTTTAACAGTTTTCATTTGTACGATAACGAATTATTGGTTTGCCCTGTATACGGAATAGTTGTCGGAAATGGTGATATTGCCGAAAGTGATGGTTATGATTACTTCATTGATAAAAATGAACGGGTGTATGAATATAACTATATAAATGATTTGCTAATTCCTCTTGATGATGCACAAGCTTTCACATATCAGGGTATGCCTTATCGCTTTAATGAAAAGGAAGCTTATATGATGGATGTTGAGAAAGGAGTTATCAGATAATGAATATCAAACTATTACCACAGGAATGTGAAGGAACATATAAGTTCAATGGACAAATCGTATATACCAGAGGGATTGAAAGTGAGTTTGGAGATTTGGTATTTAAACTTGTTGCCGATACTATGCAGTTGCTTAAGCCTCTCATAAACGAGAACAAAGCCGACTATCTTCAGGTTGTTATTGCAGAGCTTAACGATGGTAGAAAAATTAAGGTATGGATTATAGATGATGTGAGTCATATCACCTTTCTTTTACCGAGCGAATATTGAGTTTTAAGAGGTGTTATATATAGCGGATATTCATTCATAACTGACTACATATGTACTTCTTAAACTGGTAAAATTTTAGCTTTTAGACCCGTTGTAGAAGCAAAGAAAAGGAGATTTAAACATGAACAAAATATTAGAATATTTACTGGATTTATATGAGATAGAACTACATAAAAAATTGTTGTATTCAGATGATGTTTTATCCGATAAACCTAAACTCGGACGAGAAAAAGAATTTGAAATGACACTTGAAAACATTTCTATATTAGAAGAACTTATAAGAGAACAGGAGGAAAAATAGAATGGCTGTACTTATATTACTTATTTACATTTACATAATCGCATTAACCGATTAATATACAGTCCGCATACATAAGAATTTCCCCGGGACGGGGAAATTCTTTGTATGCTCCATAAAAGTATACCTTTATAAACACCTTAAAAATTAACTAAAAACAGTTCATAAAGGTCGGTTATTCAGTTTATGGACTGTCCGTAAATTATAACCACCTTTATGAACTGAAAAGAAAGGAATGATAAAAATGAATTCAAGAACATATTACTACGCAAGAGTCTCTACATCAGAACAAAATCTTGACAGACAGCTTGATGAATTTAAATCATTAGGAGCTGATGACAGGGATATAATAACAGACAAACAATCAGGAAAGAACCTCGACAGAAACGGGTATATGGCACTCAAAAACACCCTCTTAAGACCGTATGACACATTAGTAATCAAAAGTCTTGACCGTCTTTCCAGAAGCAAAATGGATATTAAAAATGAGCTTCAATATTTCAGAGATAACAACATCCGATTAAAGGTGATTGACCTACCAACAACTATGCTTGACTTACCAAATGAACAATTATGGGTTATGGATATGGTAAATAACATTCTAATTGAGGTTTTAAGCTCCATTGCCGAACAAGAATATCACAACATTCACTCACGCCAGAAAGCTGGAATAGAGTCAGCTAAAACAAGAGGAATCCATCTCGGCAGACCACCTCTTAAAAAGCCCGAAAACTGGGATGTAGTCATCTCTAAATACAAGTCATCAAACATCTCGGCAAAGCAAGCAATGACTGCCTTAAACCTCAAAAAATCGTCTTTTTACAAGCTTTTAAAGGCAGAGAAGTAGAGAGAAAGGGCAGGGCTCTCAAAATGAAAGTCCTGCCCCTGCCCTTACACGACACATCTTATTTATTTCAATGGAATTCTATATATTATCTTCCATTTATTCTGAAAACAACTCAAACAATTTGGCAAGTTCATTTTCGTCCCCAATGGTGCCATCTCCCTTGAATTTTTCTATTTCAACATCACACTCATGTTCCGTCCCATATGAATTAAATTCGATTTCCCACCTTTCACCAGGAACTGCAATTTCAACCATAATTGTATTTTCGCGCACTTTTCCTAACTTATAATAAATTTTATTTCCTTCAAGTTTGTCTAAAAAATCAATTAGCTCTTTTATGTATTTCATGTATATTCTCCTTATTTCTTAAATCTGCCATCATTTAATAATTTCAATATAGTCTTAAATCCTGTTTCACCTTTTTGTGCTCTTCTAAGAATTTCAGCCATAGTCAAATCTCTAATTGTATCCCAACCAGGAGTTCCAGGTGGTTTAGGCGTATTTTGGATACTGCCCTTTCTTGTTTTCAAAACATCTCCAACTTTCTTACCTAAATCAGCAGCCATTATCGCTCCTGCTACAAACATTATACCTTTAACAATTGCAGCTTCGCCAATGGTAATTCCACCTATAGTAATGGCAAATTCACCTGTAAGGTCTACATACTTAATCGGATTATTCCGACAGTATACATATCTGTTCATATCAAGAGGGTTAGATATATCTCCCTCTTTAATATCAAGGCTCGTAAATCGACCTATTTGTGGGTCATAGTATCTTGCTCGGAGATAGCACATACCAAGTTCATCGTCATAGTATTCTCCTGCGTATTTGATTGGATTGACTATCACAAAATATATTCTACTTCAATTTCATTCCATATTTCTTCGATAGAAAGCTCAAACACTCTAGCATTCTCCATCAGTTCTCTGCAACTTGAGAAATAATCAATATCCTTACTACCACTTGAAAGATATATACCTTTTTCACTGTGTCCTACAAAAAAATCAACATTTCTACACTTAAATTCAATTTCTCTCCCACACAATACCTCACTTTTAAATTCTTCATACTCCATTATTTCACCTACTTTCTTACACCCGAACCTGAACTCCAGTCCCATTTATGAGTATGTGGGAATGTATGTGTTCCGTCTCCATTACCATGGTTATAATCTATATCTTTCTCCGCCTTTCCATCAGGTCCATAAAACCTTCGTTGTTTTACAGTTCCATCAGGATTCAATAAATCTTTTGAAGTATTCGGCTTCCCTGTTTTAGGCAAGGATTCTGGCTGCTTGTTCTTTTTCGCATAATTAACCACTTTTACTATCACCGCAACACCTGTAACAATATATGGAACAGCTTTAGATAACAACGCGGCACCAGCAGATATAGCAAGAGGAAATTCTCCATATGGGTCCACATACTTAATCGGATTATTCAAACAGTACACATATCGATTCATTTCAAGCGGAATTGCTATGTTACCTTCTTCAACATCTAAGCTTGTAAATCTGCCTATTTGTGGGTCATAGTATCTTGCACGAAGATAAATCATACCAAGCTCGTCATCATAATATTCTCCTGCGTACTTGATTGGATTGTCTACCATTTCAGTTTCGTTACGAACCTCACCCCAAGGAGTGTACTCATAAGTATTTACAACTGTTCCAGCTTCATTTACAAGACCGACAACATCACCATGAGCATTGTAAATATAGTAATACCAACTACCATTCACTTTTCTTGCAAGTGGCTGATGTCCCCAAAGGATTTCGTCGGTTATCGTTCCTGTGCTATCCGTTTCGGCTACAACATTGTTATTGATGTCAACAATATACTGTTTGTCATTCTTTTGGATTATGTATATCCTGCGGCAATATATCTATTACCGCAGGATAATAATAAAATACAAACTTATGGAATAATCCTATCTATCGTGATGCATTCATTAGTTAATAATTCTTTCAGTTTTTCTTTAAACTCATAGTACTCCTCTTTAGTCATTATTCCATCAGCCACTATTGAATCATCAACCAACTCTCTTAAAATTAAATATTTTACTTCAAAAGGATTTTCTCTTTCAAGTAACTGTTTAGATAAGACCAAAAACTCTTTAAAACGATAACATAGTTTTAACGCATCGATTCTTTCGCTCAAGCAATCAACATTATAGTATTCATCAGGTATCTTGCTAAAATATTCGCATGCTTTTTCAGCATTGGTGCAGTCAAACACATATAATTCTCTCATATAATATATATGAGCAAGTGCCATATGTTTTTCTACACATTCTTCTTTGGTTTCTAATTCTTTTATCCACTCATCACTTTTTTCTAGTATTATTTCTTTTGTATTCTTTTTTGAATAAATTTTTTCATATAAAGTCATACAAAAATTCTCCTTATTTAAAAATTGTATACGCATCTGTTATACTTTCAATTCCATCTTTGGTTTTGTTAATAATTACTTTTACTGTTTCCCCAATTTTTGGAAAATAATATGTTATTTCTCTGACATATCTTTCTCCTTTTTCCTTCCATGGTCCTTTAGTTCCTTGCTTAATAACCTCGTTTATTATTGGCAATAATTTTTCAAATCCTTTAGGATCGTTCGGATCAATATTAAACTTGCGCCAACCACTTTCATGGGAATTATTACTTCCGTGAAGAATATGGTGTTTTCTATTATCACTAATATTCTTAACTAGGTTATTTAATGTATATGTTGCACCTATTGCAAGAATTGCTCCAATTGCAAATTTGATTATAGCAACAGTCCCCACAGTTAGAGTTATCGGTTCTTCACCACTCGGATCTATATATTTAATCGGATTGTTTCTACAATACACATATCTGTTCATATCAAGAGGATTAGATATGTTACCTTCTTCAACATCTAAACTTGTGAATCTGCCGATAGTTGGGTCATAATATCTTGCACGGAGATAGTACATATCCAGCTCGTCATCATAGTATTCTCCTGCGTATTTGATTGGGTTATCTACCATTTCAGTTTCGTTACGAATCTCACCCCAAGGAGTGTACTCATATGTATTGACAACTGTTCCTGATTCGTTCACAAGCCCTACTACATCACCGTGAGCGTTATAGATATAATAATACCAACTGCCGTTTACTTTTCTTGCAAGTGGCTGATGCCCCCAAAGGATTTCATCCGTTATCGTTCCTGTGCTATCCGTTTCAGCTATCACATTGTTATTGATGTCAACGATATACTGTTTGTCATTCTTTTGAGTTCTGATACCGTTTGCATCATATTTGTATGTGTAGGTATCAGTTCCGTCAGAATAAACCGACAGTTTATCCCATTCGTTATAAGTAAAGGTTTTGTTATTGTGTGTTACAACTGCACCTGTTTTGTTGTATGTATATATATCAGTCGTTTCGCCATTCAACTTAACTTCTGACAACTGATTACATTCATTATACACATAATCCATAACATCTCCATTTGAGTATGTTTCTTTAGTTCGGTTATTGAGTGCATCATATTCATAAGAAACTGACGAACCATCACTATATGTAACAGAAATCAGCCTATCAAGGCTATCATAGGAATATACAGTTTCCGCTCCGTTTCGGGTTTCCTTTGTCATATTTCCATTGTTGTCATACTGATACCCAAAAGAATTTACAACTGTATTACCTTTGGTTGTCGTCATACTTGTTACACGATTTATATTATCATATTCGTACTTGGTTTTCAAGCCATTTGGATAATTTATTGTTTTAACAAGACCAGTATCATAATAATCATAATCAAAGGTTTTGCCATCTGAAACAATCGTATTAAGATTTCCGTTCGGTGTATAGGTATAGCTTTCTGTTCTTCCAGAGGGCATTGTGTTCTGTGTTATGTTGCCAAGAGGTGAATAACTATAATATATATGATGCGTACCACCTTGAAGCTTTTCATAAATATTTCCCATTGCATCATAGCCATAGCTGACCGCAACAGTTCCACCATCATTTGAAGCCGAGAACGCTTCCCCGTAAGCGTTATACCTTGTGTGTATCTGACTTGCACCGCTTACAGCAATTAACGGGCGGTTAAACTCATCATAGATAAGTGTTTTGGTATTTTCACCCTCACTGATACTCGTCATTCTGCCTTTTGCATCGGATGAATAGTTATCGGTATCAATCAATCTGTTATCATAGTTTATAAACCGCATAGTTCTGTCACCTTTTTCGTTCTGATAAGTGACACGAGCCGACTTTTCATTTCCGTCTGGTGAGTAAACCTTCTCAAATGTGGGTTTATTAAATACAGAATAGTTGGCTGTTGCTTTAACTCCGTTAGAAAGTGTTGTTTCTTTCAGCCTGTTTCCTGCATCATATACATATTCCGTTTCATTTCCATTAGCATTTGTGAAACTGATAAGGTTATCATTCAAATCATACTCATAGGTTTCAGTTAAAACATCTATCGAGTTATTTGGATAAACCGTATTCTGGATAACATTCCCGTACAAGTCAAAATACTGTGTTGCTATCTTACGGTCTGTTGTTTCCGTCGCGCCATTAAGCGTTAAGTCAACCTTATTTTGAACATCATCATACACATAAGTATACACATTGTTTTCGCTATCGGTTATTGTAATAGGTCTGTCAAATCCATCATAAGTATATTGAGTAGACCTCCCCTCACTATCAACAACTTTAATCAACCTGTCGTAGTTATCGTAATAGTACACTGTTGAATATACATTATACTGATTGTCTTCATTTCGACTTGATAAATCAACCAACTGTATTACGCGCAGGTTCCCTTTTGCATCATAATATTTAATTTCCTGTCTGTACATTCTTTTATCAGCACTATTTGTAATGTAAGAATAACCGATAATTCTTTCTGCATTGAATGTTTTAGTTTCTCCATCACAATAATAGGGTACATTTTCAAAATAATCATGTACCTCAACGGTATAAAATTCTGTATTACTAACATCTAACGATATGGGAGAAATAACCCATCCCACACTTCCATCAGAATAATATGTATATTCCGTATATGACCTATCGGGAAGCATTTCCAAAAGCAAATCGCCTGTTATATAGTCATATATATAGCTTGTCTCAGCAGTTCCGCCATCATAAGTTTCTGTAATCGTTACAGGATAAAGCCCATAAATATCATAAGCATAATTAACAATCCTATCTCCGCCCATTAAATTATGAAGCCTCATAGGGTCATCTATTATAGATTTTGTAATGAGGTATGGATAGTTTGCATTTTCATAATAGTAATTCACTTTTTCTTTGACCGCATTTTCACTTGAGGTTAGTAATCCGTTTGAATCGAAAGTATTTACCTCATGTACTTGCGGACTGTTAATATCGTTATAATACCTTTTCTCCGTTATGTCATAAAAATCGTTATACTCATATGTGGTCGTATACTTTTCAAGCAAATCCGCATCATTCTTAATGCTATCATCAATTTCTTTTGTTGCAGACTCAACGCCACCCCAATCATTATACGAATACAATATATATGTTTCTTTTTCTGTATCGTTTTGAGCAGTAGTGATCTTTATCTGAGTTGGTGAATTTTTAAATATCTCATGGTTCGTGTAATCCGAAACAATAGTTGTCCCATCCGAACTACTCGTTTGTCGGACAACTTCACAATTACTGAAAGTAACCGTATCGGTTGACTTACCAGTTTTGGTTACAGTCCATTGTTCATTAAAGTCAGTTTCATCATCAAAGGAATAGTTCGGATAACCTGTTTCATTATCAAAGGTGTTTCCATTATAGGTACCTCCGTAAGAATAATCAACAGCATCCAACTCGCCCTTGAATGAAGCTTTTGTTGCTCCTTCGGGAACATAGGAATACATATCGTAAGTTTTATTAACTCTTAATGTATCGTAATATCCATCCTCGCCGAGATTTTTACGAACCGTTTCGTATTCATAGATTTTCTTTCTGTCTTTATATTTGACACTGCTCAAAACAGGTTTATTATTCCAAGTATCAGCTGTGCTTTGGGTTTTAGAGCTGTAATTTATATAAAGCCGAGGATAGATAGTGTTTCCCTCTGAATCGGTTGTTGTACCACCTTTATATTCATATCTTACAACCGTTCCGTTATCTCCTTCTGTGTTACTGCTCGTAAGATACCAGTGTTTTCTTAGTTCTTTGTGTTTTTGATATTCGGTTCCAAATCCAATAATATTTTTATTATATGTAAGTGTTCTTGTGTCCGCTTTGTCAGGAGAAGTAATGACAACATTTACTGCACCTGTTGTTCCCTCAATAAGACTTCCTGCATATGCAAATTCAACTGTTCTGCCGACACTATCTGTTATTTTGGATATAAGAGGTTTTGGCTCATCAAGATATACATTGTCTATATATGTATCCCTCGCATCTTCGGGGGAGATTTTAATTTCAATATATCTTGTTGCACTTGACATAGAAAATGTATCAGAAAATTCATACCATTCATTAGTTGGATAATCGGATATTGTGAATATTTCGCTATGGTCATAATTATAAAGCGTATCATACCCTATAACTTCAATTTGAATATCGTCACCGTATTTGCTATACACACTTAAGCCAATCTCATACGTTGTTTCAGGTTTGACCTGTATAGGCTGTGATATGATATATGTCTCATCTGCATTATTCTGTCTGAATTTCATCGAAGTCAAATCAAATTGACCTTTGCTCTCTGAATGTATTGCATCCTTGCTTGATGAAGTTTTAGAAGAAGTCCACATATTATCGTCATAAACAAATTCACCATCAGGAACTCTGTTTGTTATGCGGTATAATTCGTGTTCAAATTTAATTGTGTTTCCAAACCTATCAACAATACCAATAAGTCGCCCGTCTTCTGCAAAGTATTGTTTTGTTTTATCGGGAAGTGTCATTGAATAATATGATGTGGTTTGTCCATTATTATATCCTGTATCGTTTCTGTTAAACTGAATATCCTTTTGATAATAGCCTTTCAGGTTGCTGTCATCTACATCGGAAGTAAACTGAACTTGATATACCTCTCCGTTTCCACTGTGGTAATATAGTTCCTGTTCCTCATCATAGTAGAAAGTATCCTCAACCTCTTGCGGAATATACTCTGTTTCAATCTGCACAGAAGGGAAGCTAAATCCCCAACCAACACCAAGATTGTATCTGTCAGACAGGTAATTCGAATAGTCCGTCACTAACTTGTTCCTTAAATATCCGTTTTCATTAGGAAGAACCATGATTATATCCCGACCTATATCTGAGGCAACACTCTGATATGTTCTGCCAATGCGTAAATCAAGTCCGTTTCTTCCCTCTAAAACTATATCCTCAAAATTAAGGGTAAGCTCTCCCGAATAATCAGAAATATTTTCGTCTAAGAATTTGTTATATGAGAATTTAGGCTCATTTGCTCCATTGTCAGCCATTGGACCTGTTATCGTATTAAATGACGAAATTAAGTTTGTATTGAAAACAGAATCATTCGCCGAATAGCTTACAAGCTCAGGTTCGTCCATAGTTTGAGACTGGCAATTAAGATAAAGTTGTGTGTCCTGCGGAATATATTCAGAAACTTCATCTTCATATTCTACCGACTCAAAAGAATCATCCATTTCAGGCAACGAAAACTCTTTTTCTCCTTTTACAGTGAATATGTCGGTCATCTCTTCTACATTGTTTTGAATTTCCATCACATTTTCTGTATCATCATTTTGAATATCGACATCAGTTTCTGTGTCATCATTTTGAATTTCCACAGCAGTTTCTTCCACACTATTTTCGCTTGGAATCACCCAAAAGGTACTTTGCGTTTGCCAATCGAATATAACAAAAGGCTTATTATCGAAAAAGTCAACATTAACCCATCTGCCATTGTCATATCCGCCTAATAACCCTTTATATACTTCATTTTCAGTTCTGTCATGAGTAACCTCTATAACAGTTACATTTAGATTAGAGAAATCCTTTTCGCTTGTTATTTCGGTTTCCGTAAAGGTTGTTTCTCCTGTTTCTAAATCCAGCGTTATATTCAAGAACATATCAAATGTATCTTCCGCATTCACCGAAGTCAATAACATAGATAACACTATAACTACTGCAAGTAATCTGCTTATATACTTCATCATTTGTCCCCCTTTATTATGTAATTATTCTTCTATTATATCTATCCTGTTACGCTCTGTCAACACATTAATCTTATCTAACTTATGTAACATCATAAGATATAGTATGACGACCACGGCTCCGCCGGGTCGTCATTATAAAATTAAAGCTATGTATTACTATTCCCAAATAAGGGTTTTAATTTCTTCAAATATGTCATCATCTATGCTATCACATTCATCAATAAAGCTCATTATAGTGGGAAACAATCTTAAGGTATCAATTCTTTCTATAATAAAATCGTTTATTGCATCTGATAAACAGTTTTTCTTATCTCCATCACTGCACGGATCATTTAAATATATATAATAATATTTCAGCGAAGTATCAAGCCAACTCTTTATCACGATATTATATTTTTCATTAACATAAACAACTGTGTTTTCAGAGAGCAATATAGAGTTCATTTTGCTTATTAACTCATATTCGATATCATCGATAATCTTCCGTTCAAATTCACATTCAACACATAATAAATTGCTATCGTTCTCCATTGAAATTTTAAGAGCTCCCTTTAATCCACTACATACACAATGAGAAAGAACGTAGTTTTCTGCAAGTATTATTGTAGAACCATCATAGATAGTTTGAGCTTCAAAGGTTCCTCCACCACTTAAAAGGTGGGCAAAATTTTTAGTATAATATTCTGCACGTTCTTTAAGAATATCATTTACCATATTTCTATTATTTTCTTTATCTTTTGCTATTATGTCAATCATTTCATTTTTCCTCCTTATCTACTCAATCATTATAGTTTGAATATTCTTCCGCCGAATCCCCAAAGTCTGAATATGAATAAAAACCATCAGGATATTCATCGAATTGAATAACATCCTTTTTTTCTTCATCTGTAAAGATGTGCCCACAGTTCATACATATACCTCCGCCCCAATTCTCTGGCACTGACTTGTTACATACTTTACAATAAATCATTTTATCTTCTCCTCTCTTTTTAGTGACCTGCTATTATATCTGTGTTGGTTTCTATTAACGATAATAGTTTTCGTATCTTACTTAAATCAGTCTCTTCGTCACCACAAATAACACCTAGTTTCCTATTAATTTCCTTAAGTTCTTCCAATACTTCAAGCAATGTTAGTGTTAATTCTTCCACATAATCCACCCCCTTTTTTCCTGCAAAATAAAAAATGTGTAGCCTCAATCGAAGCTACACACAAAAAATGCACAACTCCGATTGCTGCGACACAAACTTAATCACATATATAATCGTTTTGAAAAGTATGCGAAAATAGAGCATGCATTTTTACCAAAGGGTAAAAAATACACACTTATCAAAACGAAAAGCAAAATATTAAGTTTATGTCGCACTTTCAGTATATACCATTTTACTCAACCTGTCAAGAAAAATTCTAATATAAAAAGAACTTACTAATGTATAGCCCAATTTAAGCTATAATCAGCAAGTTCTCTTCACCGAAGGAAATATCTCATATTTTCATCTTTTCTAATCGTTTAAACCGTACACTTTATAGCATAACTCTTTATATAACCTTTTTCCTCTGGCTATTCTTTTTTCTTTCATTCTCATAGTATAATTAAGGTTTAAGTAAAGCGAAGTATAACGAGCGACAAATGATTATTTATATTATTTATAGTATTAGAATATTGTATATATTATTAAGCGTTTACTTAAAGGTAATTATTATACCTGATTTTATAAAAATTGAATAAACATATGAATTATCGGATAAATTATTACCTGAAATAAACCTCGTAATTTTAAATACAGTATAAGCAATTCTCTCATATTAAACTTCCATATTGCATTTTTCCTCTTGATTTAAGAGCCGAAAGTTTATTTCAGGTAATTTATTTACTCATATGTATAATAATCATATTCGTAATCATAATCTATTTCTCCATTAAATAGATCTATTTTCTTTGATTCATCAACATGCTCTACTAAATTTCCAGTTGATAAACTTGACAAAAATATTTTTCCTTTCTTCCGTCTTTCCTGCATTTCATTTTCTTCTAACATATCAGACATATCCAGATCTTCATCATCCAGGCTACTATGAAATGCATTCCACCACCTTGAATCATCCATGTCCTTTCTAATCAATATTCTCTTATCCTTAGCACGTTGTTCACACTCTTTTGCATCTTCATAGAAACTATATGTATTCGCTAAGTTTATTACCTTCCCTGTTTTCTTATCCTGTATAGCTCCATTTTTAACAATATACAAAACGTTTAAATTAACTAAAATCTTTTGATACTTGGTTATTGTCGCACTACTGATTCCCGTTAATTCACTTATCTTATCTCGTCCTGTAAACCCTATATGCGTGTTAAGATTTATTGTTGATGCCATTACTAAGTAAAGACGCAACTACTTGTATTTATCAACATTTCCTTTTACGGACATGATTTTGTTAATGTGTTTCCAACTAACGCTAAAGAAAAAATCAAAATCATCAAATGCAGGCTCTAATGTATCAATATATAAATCTTCTTTGTCACATTCGCCCAACATATATGTATTAACACCTATGTACTCATTACCTATATCATAGCTATCAAAAAACTCTCTCATACCATTTCTCAGATTAATCAATTTTTTATCTTTCGTGCCAGCTACATGACCAAATAATATCCTGTATAAGATATAATCGCTGAAGAAACAAGCTTTATTTTTTGTCATTAAATATCTGATTCCCACATAGGTCGCCAATGCTTCATCGCTAAGTTCTTCATCTTGCACAATTCTCCTTAACAAATAAATATTATCTTCTTTTTTCATTTTACTCATTTTAAAATCTCCTTTATCTAATTGTATAATTTGCCTCTAAAACGCAAAAAAACAGGCATTACAGCCTGTCCAAATGTGTGGTGCTATATCATGCGTTTTGAGGCCCATAAGTATAACCCCATTCGTATGTCATTAAAAACACCGCGTCCGCCGCCTCACCTATTTCCTTATATCTATGCCCCTCATATAAGAGTCCTCTCTGCTCCGCTGAGGTTTTTGGTGCCAGTGCCGCAATAACAATTTTTCCAAACGGATTTAATCTTTCTCTGAATTTACTGATAAGCTCAGGATATTTCAAACTGTCCTCCACGGGTAAAAACTCAAAATCTATGTCAAGTCCGCCATAACCTTTTTCGTTTATAATATCAACTATATTATTTATCAGGTTCTCCTGTGCCGTTGCATCATTCAAAATCTGTTTAGCAAGCTCATTACTGAAATTTCCTGCCTCTGTCAGAGTGGATAAATGAAGAAGCGGTGTTGTCCCGTATTCTCTTGCAATCTCCAAAAGTGGCTCATCATCAGGGATAATAAGCTCTCCCAACGGAGTAAAGCCATAAGTAAAAGGCATCATATAAGTCAGATACGGTTGCTGAAATCGCAATAAATCCAAATCCACAAACTCGTAAGCATATCCGGTTATCTCCGCATTACCCAGCTTTTCAACCTCATATGCAATAAAAAGTGATTGTCCCTCAACTATATTATCTCTTGCATCAAGTTGCGGATTATTTCGATATAGCTCATTAAGACTCAGTCCATAAACCTCTGCAATTCCCGTTAGTGTCTCTCCTCGCTTTACCGTGTGGACAATTCTCGGATATAGAATAACAATAGTTTGCCCCACAACAAGCGGAGTATCAAGTGTGAGTCTGTTATTTGCCAGAATATTGAAAACAGAAACACCATTTTCTTCTGCAATTTTAAAGAGAGTATCTCCCTGTTTCACTCTGTATATAAGCATAAAAACACCCCCGACATATTATATGCGGGGGTGTTTGATGAAATTAGTATTATTAAGCTTTTTTTGTTGTAACAGCCTTGATAACAAAGAGTGTTCCGATAGTGAGAACTATTCCAACAGGAAGCATTATATATGCGTTTGGAACAAATCCTGCAACTATGTAACAAACAAATGATATTGCCGCAACAGTTATTGCGTACGGAAGCTGAGTCGAAACATGATTGATGTGGTTACACTGAGCACCTGCCGACGACATAATTGTTGTATCGGAGATTGGTGAACAATGGTCACCGCAAACAGCACCCGCAAGACAAGCTGACATACCAACTATCATAAGTGGGTCAGATGCAGGGAAGATTGATGTTACAATCGGAATGAGGATACCAAATGTACCCCAGGATGTTCCTGTTGCGAAAGCAAGAACACAAGCAACAACAAAGATAATTGCAGGGAGAAGTTTTGCAAGACCTGCAGCTGAGCTTTCCATAAGACCTGCAACATAAGTATCTGCACCCAAAAGACCTGTCATATTCTTAAGAGTTGTTGCAAATGTAAGAATCAGGATAGCAGGAACCATTGCATTAAAGCCCTTTGGAACACATTCCATTGCTTCCTTGAAGCTGATAACTCTTCTTGCAACGAGGTAAATCATTGAAACAACCAATGCGATAATACCACCCCAAGGAAGACCAACTGTTGCATCAGTATTTGAGAATGAACCGATAAAGTCACCTTTATAATCGGTTCCGCCCCAGATGTCTGTGCCGAAGAATCCGCCCACATAAACAAGAGCTATAACGCTTACGATTATTAAAACAGCAATCGGGAATATAAGGTCAATAACCTTACCCTTTGAAGATGGTGCATCTTCGTCTGCATCAACTCTGTCACCTGTTGTATAAAGGTCTCCATTATTCATAGCGTTAAACTCGTGGAGTTTCATTGGACCGAAATCAAACTTCATAAGAACAATCGCGATAATAAACACAAATGTCAAAAGTGAATAGAAGTTAAACGGAATAGCCTTTATAAAGAGAGATATACCCTCACCCTCAGGAGCATAACTTGCAACCGCTGCTGCCCAAGAAGAAATAGGAGCAATCATACAAACAGGAGCCGCTGTTGCATCAATAAGATATGAAAGCTTTGCTCTTGAAATCTTATGAGAATCCGTCACAGGACGCATAACTGAGCCAACTGTCAGACAGTTGAAATAGTCATCAATAAAAATCAATACACCAAGGACAAATGTTGCAAACGCTGCACCGATTCTTGTTTTGATATGAGTCTGTGCCCATTTACCGAACGCCGCACTTCCGCCTGCTTTATTAACAAGAGCAACCAAAACGCCAAGAACAACAAGGAAAATAAAAATACCCGCTGTTCCGGAAACTGCAGCGATAAAGCCTTCATTGAGCATATTATCCATTGCTGCAACAGGTTTAAGACCTGTTGAGAAAAGTGCCCCAACAAGGATACCAACAAACAATGAGGAATAAACCTCTTTTGTAATAAGTGCAAGACCGATTGCGATAATCGGCGGTACAAGAGCCCAGAAAGAATTCATAAACATATTTGTTTCTTCTGCGTCTCCGCCTGCAAAACAAGTCATTGTAAGAACTAAAAGCATAATTCCTGCAAGGACAAGAAACTTCTTTGTGTTTTTCAATTTAAACACCCCTTTTAAATATATAAATTTAATTATTTTACAAAACAAAAAAGACCGATGATGTGGGAGTATCATCGGTCAGAATTATACAATGCTGTTGATAGCTCTCCACATTATGTGACAGTGCATAAGATATTATCTTATGCCCCAACACAGCCTCTTTCGGCAAGAAACTGCATTTCGGCAAAAATTCCTTTCAGATAACCCAATTTGCCATAAAAATTATCTTACTCTTAATTTTTGCGACCTCTATCTTTTTTACACATTATAACATATATTTATTTTTTTGTCAAGATTTTACTTTTTATAACCATCTATGACCTTTTTCACGGTTTCAAAAGCAGGTCCGCCTGTAACCGTCCTCAAGTTCACGCAGGTTTTAAGAGAAATTGCCTCATAAACATCCTCTTCAAACAAGTCTGAAAATGTTTTATATTCGTCAAAGGACAACTCATCAAGAGCCATATCCTTATCGAGGCAGTAAGCAACCATTCTTCCCACAACGCCGTGTGCATCACGGAACGGAAGACCTTTCTTAACAAGGTAATCCGCCACATCTGTCGCATTGGTAAAGCCACCCTTTGCACCTCTGAGCATATTATCCTTGCGGATTTTCATAGTTTTGAGCATTCCGCCAAAAACAGGGAGACACATTTTAACGGTGTCGAGAGCGTCAAAAATCTGCTCCTTGTCCTCCTGCATATCCTTGTTATAAGCAAGCGGAAGACCTTTCATAACAGTAAGCAGTCCCATCAAATCGCCAAAAACTCTACCCGCTTTTCCTCTTGCAAGTTCAGCAACATCAGGATTTTTCTTCTGTGGCATGATTGACGAACCTGTGCTGTACGCATCGTCTAAGTCAACAAACCCAAACTCATTTGAGCTCCAAAGAATTATTTCCTCAGAAAAACGACTTAAATGCACCATCATCATAGAAAGAGCAAATGCCATTTCGCATACAAAATCACGGTCGGAAACCCCGTCAAGACTATTCTTTGTTACAGAGTCAAACCCAAGTTCCGATGCAACAAACTCACGGTCAAGAGGATAAGTTGTGCCTGCTAAAGCACCGCTTCCGAGCGGCATAACATTAACCCTTTTTCTCCAGTCACAAAGCCTTTCTCTGTCTCTTTTAAACATTTCATAATATGCCATAAAATGATGAGCAAGAGTTATTGGCTGAGCCTTCTGCAAATGAGTGTAGCCAGGCATAATCGTCTCTAAATTCTCTTCAGCAACAGACAAAATCACATCAAGCAAATCCCCAAGCATAGCATCAAGCTCGTCAGCTTCATCACGAAGATACATTCTGACATCCAGAGCCACCTGGTCATTACGGCTTCTGCCTGTGTGAAGTCTTTTTCCCGTATCACCTATTCTTGAAATAAGAATAGTTTCAACATTCATATGAATATCTTCTGCGTCAATAAGAAACTCAACCTTACCGTTTTCAATGTCCGTTAAGATTTCCCCAAGAGTTTTAACAATCAAATCGCTTTCGCTCTTCTCGATAATCCCCTGTTTCCCAAGCATTTTTGCATGAGCGATACTTCCCGTTATATCCTGACGGTACATTCTTTGGTCGAATCTGATTGACGAATTGAAATCGTCAACACTTTTATCTGTTGATTTGGAAAATCTTCCGCCCCACAGTTTCATATAGCGTTCTCTCCTTACTTTCCCTAAAGATTACGGCAGAGAAACTCTGCCGTAAATCCGTAATTATTTATTCTGTTCCTGTTCCATCAATGCCCTAACTTTGAGCGGAAGACCAAAGAGATTGATAAATCCTTCAGCATCCTTATGGCTATAAAGCTCACGGCTATCGCCAAAGCTTGCAATTTCTTCATTATACAATGAATATGGAGATTTTGTTCCTGCATTTATGATGTTACCCTTATAAAGCATAAGTTTAACTTCACCTGTAACAGTTTCCTGTGTGCTGTCAACGAAAGCAGAGAGGGCTTCACGAAGCGGAGTATACCAGAGACCGTCATAAACGAGTTCTGCAAACTTATTTGCAACGCCGTGTTTAAATGACTGAGTCTGTCTGTCAAGGCAGAGGTATTCGAGTTCACGGTGTGCTGCATAAAGGATTGAACCGCCCGGTGTTTCATAAACGCCTCTTGATTTCATACCAACAAGTCTGTCCTCAACAATGTCTGTTATACCGATTCCGTTAGCACCGCCGATTTCGTTAAGCTTTTCAACGAGCTGACGAGGAGAAAGCTTTTCTCCGTCCAAAGATACAGGTTCACCCTTTTCAAAGCCGATTGTAACGAAAGTAGGTTCATCCGGAGCCTGCTTCGGAGAAACGCCAAGCTTCAATAAATCTTCATACTGTGGCATATTTGCAGGGTCTTCAAGGTCCATACCCTCATGGCTTATGTGCCAGATGTTTCTGTCACGGGAATATAAATCCTTTTTAGTTACAGGAATTTCGATTCCGTGTGCTTCAGCATAATCAATAGCGTCTTCTCTTGACTTAATATCCCAGATTCTCCAAGGAGCTATAATCTTGAGATGTGGAGCAAGAGCCTTTATTGTAAGTTCGAAACGAACCTGGTCATTACCTTTACCTGTTGCAC
This sequence comes from Clostridia bacterium, assembly GCA_045646365.1. Lineage (GTDB taxonomy): Bacteria > Bacillota > Clostridia > Monoglobales > Monoglobaceae > SIG454. The sequence continues at coordinate 35,147 of JAZRKP010000075.1, read as the reverse complement.
CGTGGCAGATTGCTGTTGCGCCTTCCTTAAGAGCGATTTCAACCAATCTCTTTGCGATAATCGGGCGGGCATGGGATGTACCTAAGAGATACTTATCCTCATAAACTGCACCTGCTTTAAGAGTTGGGAAGATAAAGTCTTTAACATATTCATCACGAAGGTCCTCTATGTAGCACTTTGAAGCACCGCTTTTTATTGCTCTTTCTTCAAGACCGTCTGTTTCCTTACCCTGTCCAACATCACCGCATACTGCGATAACCTCATAACCATAATTCTCGATAAGCCAGTTGATAATGATAGATGTATCAAGACCACCTGAATAAGCAAGAACAACCTTTTCTTTTGCCATTATAAATTCCTCCTATTTTAAATATTGAAAAAATTAACAAATTGTGATACAATGTTTTTATTATACAACATTATTCATTGGTTTTCAATATGATTTTTGATTTTTTTGCAATTTTGTGCAATTTTTATTGTATATACCAAAGATAAGAGGGAGTTTTTATGAAAATACTCGGTATTGACCCAGGTTTTGCCATTGTCGGCTATGGAGTTATTGACCACGAAGGCAACCATTTTAAGACAATCGAATATGGTGCGGTTACAACCAACGCAGGAGAGGATATGTTTATCCGCTTCAAAAAAATCTATGACGGAGTTTGTGAAATCATAGAACGAACAAAGCCTGATGCTATGGCGATTGAGGAACTGTTTTTTAACAGTAACCAGAAAACTGCCATAAATGTTGCCCAGGCACGCGGAATAATTCTTCTTTCCGCAATGAATAATAATGTTCCGATTTTTGAATACACTCCTCTTCAGGTCAAGCAGGCAGTTGTTGGCTATGGCAGAGCGGAAAAGGGACAGGTTCAACAAATGGTTAAGGCACTTTTGAATTTGCCAAAAATTCCAAAGCCTGACGACACCGCTGACGCACTTGCAATAGCAATCTGCCACGCTCATTCTTCTGGAAGCCTTACTAACTCTTTAAAATGGAGATGATATTATGCTGAAAAAAGCAATTAAATATATGTTTATTTGTTCTTCCGTCTGTATTATTCTCACGGCATTCTGTATGCTCGGAGTGTTCTACGGCACAGATATACAAAGCGGAAACTATGTTGTCAAAATAATAATTCCCGTCTTTCTTATTATAATAGGGATATTGCTCACCTCCGCTTTAATCGCATCTCTTCTTTCTGACCGTCTTGTGAGTCCTGCCCGTGATATTGATATGTCCGCCCTGACTCATACAAATGTATATCCCGAAATTGCACCGCTGGTTGAGAGAATTGAAATCCAGAACAGAGAAATCGCCCGTCAGATTGACCGTGTTAAAAGGCAGAAAAGCCGTCTGTATGTGGTCGGCGAAAGTATGTCGGAGGGACTTATTGTTTTTGACGGAGACGGAAAAATTCTGTCGATGAATTCCAGTGCGGAGAAAATTTTCGGTGCAGACAGCCGTGTTATCGGCGATAATTTCTCAAGCATCTCATCAAACCTTGAAATATACGAAGCAATCGAACACGCCTGCTCAGGCGGAAAAGCCATTATAACCGAAAAGATTGACGATAAATCTTACCAGATTTTCCTAAGCCCTGCCATTGACAAAGGACTTGTCAGCTCTGTTATTATGCTTGCCTTTGATGTGAGCGAGCTGGAAAAGAGTGAAAAAATCCGCCGTGAATTTTCCGCAAATGTGTCCCACGAGCTTAAAACTCCGCTCACGACAATTTTAGGATATTCACAAATTATAAATACGGGAATTGCAAAACCCGAAGATATTTCAAACTTTATGGGGAAAATCGAACACGAAACAACACGACTCATTTCGCTTGTTGACGACATAATGAAGCTTTCCCGACTTGACGAGGAAAACAGTTCTGACGATTTCACCGAAATCAATCTTACGGAGATTGCCTCTGAGGTCAAAGAACGGCTTAGCCACCGTGCGGAGCGAAACGAAATCACTCTTACAGTTTCAGGAGAAAGCACGCCAATCATCGGCGATATCAGCCAAATTACTGAACTTGTCTACAATCTTACAGATAATGCAATAAAATATAATCGACCTCAGGGAAGTGTTTCTATTGAAATATCCGACAGTACGGTTTGTGTCAAAGATACAGGAATCGGTATTCCCGAAAAATATTTTGACCGAATTTACGAAAGATTTTTCCGTGTTGACAAAAGCCACTCCAAGAAAATCGGCGGAACGGGGCTTGGTCTTTCCATTGTTAAACATATCGCCCAGCGTCACGGTGCAACAATAAATCTTGAAAGCCACGAAAACAAAGGAACAACTTTCACTATTTCGTTCCCCAAAATCAAAAAAGATGTTCTGTAAACATTGAAAACACCCCGAAAGAGGATATCTTTCGGGGTGTTTTCATATAACTTTTTATAACCCAAGTTCTTCAAAAGTATATTTATTGATGTAGTGTTTTACAGCATCTTCATAAGACACATATAAAATTTTATTCTTATAATCAACCGCTGAATGAGGATAGAAATAAGCCTTATCCTTATCGTCAATATGGCATAAGAATTTCCAGGTACGGCATCCGTCTTCGCTTACCTGAATCTGAAGATTTTTTCTTTCATCAAACTTAAAGCTACTGTAAACATTTGATATGAGCAAGATTTTCCCATTAACCTTAACAAGGGTTATCTTTGTATTAGCATTTGGAATATCAATACTCCCCTTATGCTCCCATGTTCTGCCATAGTCAAAGCTTTCCGCACAATTTATATAAGCATAACTGCTGTCACGCATATACATAACGATATGCCCATCCTCCGCCTCAACGCAGGCAGGCTCCCACAAATCAACCGCTGTTCCTATATTTTTACTGTCGTCAACTGCTTTTTTATTAAGGAAATCCGAATCAATTCTGAAATCACCATAAGGAGTATAGCTTTTTCCGTTATCCGAAGAAACAATAACTCCGCAAATATGTTGTGCTCCCTTCCAGAATCCTTTCTCTCCCAGTTTTGGGAACTTCTTAAATCCATCGTTGAATAATGTGTGATATACAGGAAAAAGAGTTTCTCCATTGCTCATTTTTATTCCCGCTCTTAAGCTCATACCATTTGCATAAGGAGCTATCATCTCAGGCTTATCCCATGTTTTACCGTTATCTGAGGTATAAGAAACAAAGGTCTGCAGTTCCTTATAAGGACAATCAGCATTATAGGTATGAACAACCATCATAGGTCTGTCATAGCCCATATAAATCTCCGTTGCCCAAACTCCTCTGTCTTCGTGGCTGAATAAAATTTCAGGTTTTGTCCAGTTTACCCCACCGTCATAACTTCTGCAAATAACAACAACATTATCATTATGCGGCTCAGTAGGTCCGCCCGTTATCATAATACAGACCAGGGTTCCGTCAGGCATAACCGCAATAACAGGCTCTCTGCCGTATTTTTTCTCAATATTCTCCATTTGAGAAAAATCAGCAATCAAATATCTTTCCATGCTCCACTCCCTCTACTGACTATTTACAAAATTTTTCCACATAGTCGTCAATAGCTTTTTCAATAACTCTTATAGATTCTTCTCTGTTGCTGACCTCATTTACTGCCGTATCTTTATGCTCAAGGTTTTTATAAACCGTAAAGAAATGGCTCATTTCATCAAATACATGTTTCGGTAGCTCGCCAATATCCTTATACACATTATAGTTAGGGTCATTAAACGGAATAGCGATAATTTTTTCGTCGTTTCTACCGTTGTCCATCATAGAAATAACGCCAATCGGATAAGCACGAACAAGAGTCATAGGCTCAATCTGTTCCGAGCAAAGCAAAAGAACATCAAGCGGGTCATTATCATCCCCGTATGTTCTCGGAATAAAGCCATAGTTCGCAGGATAATGCGTTGATGTATGCAAAATTCTGTCAAGCATAAGATACCCTGTTTCTTTATCAAGTTCATATTTCTTCTTACTGCCCTTTGAAATTTCAATAACACAGATAAAGTCGTCTGCGTTTATTCTCTTTGGTGAAATATCGTGCCAGATATTAGACATAAAAACACTTCCTTAACTTAATTTACTTTATAATTTTATAATTAGGTGATAGAAAAGATGTAATAAATTTTATCTTCTTATATATACACATTTTAACACTCCATCCCAGTCAACCTCAGCTCTAAGTAATTCTGCCAGTTTTCGAATAGGAATCATCATTTTGTTATTTATCAGTTTCGCCGGAACATCAAGCATGACGCTTACACCATTAACAGTTATTTCATTGCTTTCAGCCGTTATTATAACTTCCTGACCATCAATTTTCATAATTGCTAAATTTTGATTTCCGTCCCACAAAACCTCTCCTCCAAACTCTTCCGTTATCTCTCTGACCGGCACCATCGTTCTACCTTCTACAATCACGCCGTCAAAATCCAGATAATCTCCATTAAGATTAATAATTGCAAAATTGCGATTTACATCTATAGGAATATCGCCTTTTCTATCTCCATCAGTATCCTCCATAAATACTGCTCCCTCGTAAGTTACATATTTATATTCTGTCCCCATTATATCGTGTCCCGCAAAGTTGAGTATCCGTGAAGAAATCGGCACGCTTTCCATATACTTGTTACCATATCCTACAGGAGCTCCGATTATTTGTCTATTTTCGTATTCTGTATAAATAACCAAGCCCTTGTCCACAATTTCTCCATAAACATTTGGTATATACTCCTTACGCGTTAAATGATAGAACATACTTTCACCATTTTTTGTAACAGAGATAATTTCAGGAAGTATAGTATGTGCTATACTCTCATATTCAAAATCTAATATCAAATTTCCATCATTATCAAACAACCCTTTAAATCCTTCTTCATTTTCTCCCGTAAAAGTAAAACCATCTGAATTATGATATTTAAATGTATATCCATTCTCAAAAGGAACAATCAACTTTTGAGTTGCCGAATTATAAACAGCCTGTTTTTCTTTGCTATATACAATCTTAAAATTTGCATCCCGCTTATACAGCGTATTCATATCACTCCAAAGCGTAATAAAGTGTCGACCTTGATAATTATCAATGTCAATAACATCCAAATCCCAATTCAAATATTTTTCTTCTCCATCCATTACTACTATCATATATAGTTCGGGAAACATGTCACGAAAACTAAATCTTTGTTTTATTTCATCAAAAATAAAGTCGGTCAAATATTCACCATACTTGTTTATTATAGCATACTTACCATCTTTTAGGATTGCCATTTTCTCATTCTGTTCTTCTAAATAGTAGTAGACAAAGTAACCGGGAGTAGACAAAAGTTCATTTGTTTTCAAATCAAAAAGCTGAAAATCCCGAATTTCATCTACACTCCTGTTTGTTTTACTTAAACCATACATTCCGTTTTCGGGCATACAGATATACCCTCCGGCCGGAACAGATGCAAGCTCATTTAGCTCCTCATCATACAATATTTCGGAATTATCAGGATTTATACAATGAATCCAACTGTCATAATATTCTGAATAAACACTTTTAAAAGGTCCAAGTATTATATTATACTCTTTATCTGTTAAATAGTATGAAGCATCATTGGTTTTCACCTTATAAAAATTAATATATTCTGATGTATACTCAATAATGCTCGAATCAATCTGCTCTGCCGAAGTTGTAACTGCAAGTAACATAAGCAATATAAAACTAATAAATAACTTCTTCATATTTTTCATCACTCCTAAGAATTTACTTCTGTGATATTAGCCCCAGTAGGTTTGAAACAAAGAAATCATATACACCTTAAGTTGACTGCCTACAACTTCATTTTATCACATTTTCGGAATTTTTTCAATAGTCAATTATAACAAGTAGTTCATTTAAAATGAGTAATTTTTTCTATTTACAAATATGTAAAATTATGTTAGAATTGTTAAGGAACGATGTAGTAGGAGCGATGATTATGGCACAGATTGATAAAAACACAGTTAAAGCGGATAACCAGCTTGGTAAAAATCCGAGAATTACTTTTGAATATGAAGAAAATTCAGGAAAGCGAATTTTGATTGTGGGTAACTCCATTACACGCCACTCACCAAAAGCAGACATCGGTTGGTTTGGTGATTGGGGTATGGCGGCATCTTCAAAGGACAAGGACTATGTCCACCTGCTTGAAAAACTTATTCTCCCGAAATCTCCTGATTCAACATTTTGTATTTGTCAGGCGGCAGATTGGGAAAGAAACTATAAATGCGGTTCTTCTCAGTTTGATTTGTTCGCCCTGGCATCGGAATTTGGAGCTGATATTATCATTCTGAGAATTGTCGAAAACTGCCCACACACAGATTTTGATGCTGATGTTTTTAAGAAAGAATACTTAAAATTCATTTCGTACTTAAACACAAAAAAAGATGCAAAAATTATTATTGCCTCAAGCTTCTGGAAACATCCGGCTGACAGTGTTCTTAAAACTCTTGCAGATGAAAACGGCTATGATTTTATCTATCTTGGAGACTTGGGCGAGAGGTCAGAGATGCGTGCTGACGGATTATATGAGCATAGCGGAGTTGCAGCACACCCCGGGGATTTGGGAATGGAAAATATAGCAAAGCTAATTTTTGATAAAGTAGAAAAATATCTTTAGGAGGATAAGAAATGTTTAACGGAAAAAACAAAGCAATCACCTTCAGTTACGACGACGGAGTTACTCAGGACATACGGCTTATAGAAATTTTTAATAAGTACAACCTGAAATGTACTTTTAACCTGAACTCTGAGCTTTTAGGCAAGGAAGGTCAGCTTATGATTAACGACAAGCCAATCAGCCACAATAAGGTTAACCCTCAGGATGTAAAGCATATTTACGCAGGCCACGAGGTTGCAGTTCACACTCTGACTCACCCTAATCTTACAACGATTGAAGACGACAAGGAAGTTATCCGCCAGGTTGAGCAAGACAGACTTAATCTTTCAGAGCTTGTCGGATACGAAGTTTTGGGAATGGCTTATCCTTGCGGAGGCGTAAACTGCAATGACCGCACAGCAGAGCTTATAAAAAACAACACACCTATAAAATATGCAAGAACCATAACAACAACCTTGTCTTTTGACCCGTATCCGGACCTTTATCAATATAAAGGCACAATCCATCATCACGGAAAATGGGATTTGCTTTTTGATAAAGGCAGAGAATTTCTCGAATTAAAAGCGGACACTCCGCAGGTATTCTATATTTGGGGACATTCTTATGAATTTGATATTTTCCCCGAAAGATGGGAAATGTTTGAAGAATTCTGTAAAATGATGAGTAATCAAGACGACATCTTCTACGGCACAAACCTTGAAATATTAGGATAAAAACTGAAAAAGCAGAACTGTTTTAAACAGTTCTGCTTTTTTAATTAGTTTTAAATCCACAATTTTTTATTATCTTGCGCAAGATTTCCATTTTTTCATTTTCAGGCGGTAAAATATCCGGAATCTCATATTTTATCCCTAATTCTTCCCATTTTGAAACGCCCAGTCTATGATATGGAAGAAGCTCATATTTCAAAACATTCGCATCTTGTGTAAGATTAAGAAGATTTTCAATCTGCTCTTCACTGTCCGTGTAACCCGGTAGGATAACTTGTCTTATCCAGAGCGGTTTCTTAATCTCTTTCATATAACTCAGAAATTCGAGCGTATGGCAAAAATCCTGCTTAGTAATTTCCTTAAATTTTTCCGCATCTGTATGCTTTATATCCAGCATAACCAAGTCAGTATATTCAAGTGCTTCCTTAACCTTATCATTAAGATAAAATCCACAGGTATCAACCGCTGTGTTAAGCTGAGCATTTTTACATTCCTTTAAAAGTTCCGTAAGAAACTCAGCCTGCATAAAGGGTTCTCCCCCTGAAATTGTTATTCCGCCTTCATCACCGAAATACGGTTTATAACGCAAAGCTTTTTCAACAATTTCCTCCGCAGTCATTTCTGTTCCACCCTGATTTTCCCAGGTGTCAGGATTGTGACAATATATACAGCGCTGAGGACAGCCCTGAAAAAACACCGCAAAACGGATTCCGGGGCCGTCAACTGCCGCCATACTTTCTATTGAGTGAATTCTGCCTTTAAGCATAAATTACACCTTTTCGTGGAATGTTCTTGAAATAACTTCAAGCTGTTTATCTCTTGTAAGACGAGTGAAATGCACTGCATATCCCGATACTCTGATTGTAAGGTTAGGGTAATTTTCAGGATGTTTGAATGCGTCCATCAGAAGTTCACGATTCAACACATTAACATTTAAGTGGTGCGCTCTCTGTGCAAAATATCCGTCCATAAGGTTAACAAGATTATTAACCTGTTCGGTTTTGTTTTCACCGAGGGCGTTAGGTGTAACTGTAAATGTATTTGAGATACCGTCAAGGCACTTCTCATAAGGAAGCTTTGCAACCGAGTTAAGGGATGCAAGAGCACCCATTGTATCTCTGCCGTGCATTGGGTTAGCACCGGGAGCAAACGCCTGATTTGCGGCTCTGCCGTCAGGAGTTGCACCTGTATATTTTCCATACATAACATTAGATGTAATCGTAAGGATAGAAAGGGTATGTTCTGCATTTCTGTATGCAGGGGTATTTTTAAGTTCATTTGAGAACATATGACAAAGCTCAACTGCAATATCGTCAACTCTGTCATCGTCGTTTCCATATTTAGGGAAATCACCCTCAACATCAAAGTTTACAGCAATACCTCTTTCGTCGCGGATAGGGGTAACTTTTGCATATTTGATAGCAGAAAGGGAGTCAACAACAACGGAAAATCCCGCGATACCAAACGCCATAACACGACGCATATTGCTATCAATAAGAGCCATCTGAATTTTTTCATAGGCATATTTATCGTGCATAAAATGGATAACATTCATTGTGTTGACATAAAGGCGGGCAAGCCAAGCCATATACATCTTGAACTTTTCCATAACCTGTTCATAGTCCAATCTTCCGTCAAGAGGCTCTGAAACAGGTCCGATTTGTTCGCCCTCAAGTTCTTCCTTACCACCGTTTATAGCCATAAGGAGAGTTTTTGGAAGGTTTGCTCTTGCACCGAAGAACTGCATCTGTTTACCAAGCTCAGTTGCTGATACACAGCAGGCAATTCCGTAGTCATCGCCGAACATATCACGCATAATATCGTCATTTTCATACTGGATTGAATCTGTATCAATAGAAACCTTTGCACAGTATTTCTTAAAGTTCTCAGGAAGTCTCTTTGACCAGAGAACTGTAAGGTTTGGCTCAGGTGCCGCTTCTAAGTTATAGAGCGTGTGCAAAATTCTGTATGATGACTTAGTAACAAGAGTTCTCCCATCTCTGCCAACACCGCCTATCGCTTCTGTTGCCCAGTTCGGGTCCCCTGCGAAAAGTTCGTTATAGTCAGGAGTTCTGAGCTGTCTTGACATACGGATTTTAAGAACGAAATCGTCAATAAGCTCCTGTGCCTCAACCTCTGTTAAAACACCGTTTTTAATATCTCTTTCAATATAAATATCAAAGAATGTGCTGACTCTTCCGATTGACATTGCCGCACCGTTTTGCTCTTTTATAGCAGCAAGATATGCAAAATATGTCCACTGGATAGCCTCTCTTGCATTCTTAGCAGGAGCAGAAATATCATAACCATAGCTGAGTGCCATTTTATGAAGGTCATAAAGCGCCTTAATCTGGTTTGAAATTTCCTCACTCTTGCGGATAGCTTCCTCACGCATATCACGGTTTGAAAGTCTGTTAAAATCAGCCTTTTTATCTTCAATAAGTCTGTCTGTTCCGTAAAGGGCAACACGACGGTAATCACCTATAATTCTTCCTCTGCCATAGGCATCAGGAAGACCTGTTAAAATATGCGAATGGCGCACCTTTCTCATTTCACTTGAATACGCCTTGAAAACCCCATCATTATGAGTCGTTCTTTCATTAAACTTTTCAAGAATTTTCGGCGAAACCTCATAGCCGTATGCTGAGCACGCCTGCTGAACCATTCTTATTCCGCCAAACGGATTAACACTTCTCTTAAGCGGTTCAGATGTCTGCAAACCAACAATTATTTCATTTTCTTTGTCTAAATAGCCGGGTTCATAAGCAGTTATAGTGGAAATAGTTTCTGTGTCTATATCCAAAACGCCACCCTTTGCAAGTTCTTCTTTTCGAAGTTCATTATATTTTTCGTTAAGCTTAAGCGTTCTCTCCGTAGCTCCGCAAAGGAAACTTTCATCCCCTTCGTACGGTGTATAGTTAGCCTGGATAAAATCACGGACATCAATAACATTTGCCCATTTGTTTCTGGTAAAGCCTTTCCAAGCCTCTGTCATATTAGACCCCTCCTTCGTTCTCTTTATATAACAAACACATTATATTGTGGAATGTCCCCTATAATTTTCTACAAGATATAGTATACACTAATTTTTGACAGATTGCAACATTTTTTTGATTTTTCTTTAAAAATATATTGAATTGCATAGATTTTAAAAGATAGGTTTCTGCAAAAACAGCGAAATGACGAAAAAATACTAAATAAAAAAATCCTATCACAAGATAGGATTTTCTGGTGCCGGTGATCGGGGTCGAACCGATACGGTATCGCTACCACTGGATTTTGAGTCCAGCGCGTCTGCCAATTCCACCACACCGGCAAATCAATGCAAGATATATTTTACCACACATTGAGAAATTTTGCAAGTGTTTTTTGAAAAAAATTATTGATATTTTGCAAGTGGAATATTTACTGTGAATCTTGTGTATTCTCCAAACTCACTTTCAGCGCTTATACTTCCGCCGTGGCTCTCTATAATCTCCTTTGTTATCGCAAGTCCAAGGCCTGTTCCGCCCATTTCCCTTGAACGGGCTTTATCAACCCGATAAAACCGCTCAAATATATGCGGAAGGTCTTTTTCAGGGATTCCCCTTCCCGTATCCTCCACCTTCACATAGGCTTCATTATACACAAATCCGCAATAAACCCTGACTGCACCTGCGTCAGTATATTTTATTCCGTTTGAAATAATGTTCTTTATCGCTCGTTCAATCTGGAATCGGTCGCCAAGCACCACAGGACTTTCTGTTGTCAAATTATAAATCAGCCTTAATCCTTTCCGCTCTGCCTCAACCTTAAATGTTGCAACTATATCTCTTACAAGCTCGCCCAAATCAAACAGTTCTTTCTGGATTTCCTCTTTTTGTGCATCATATCTTGAAAGAGTCAGAAGATTCTTAACCAGTGCCGTCATTTTGTCTGTTTCTGCGTGAACTGTTTTTAAAAGCGTTGTTGCCATTTCCTTGTCGTCGAGATACCCGTCAAGCAGAGTTTCCGTATATGTACCAATAGTGGTCAGCGGAGTTTTAAGTTCATGGGAAACCTCCGCAACAAACTTTCGTCTGGATTCTTCAAGATTGAACTGTTTGGTAACATCCTCGAAAACCGCAACCACGCCTGCGACCTTATCATTCTCAATTTTAAACGGCACTACATACACTTTAATATGACTGCCTTTGAACTCAATCTCCCTTTCCTCTGTGCGGAATTTATTCAAATACATAAATTCCTCCATAGAAAGCTCCGTTCCAAATCTCTCCCAGAACTCGTCAAAACGCAGTTCTTCCGTCAGTATGTTTCCGAAAAGTTTCTTTGCCGCACCGTTTATATGAATGATTTTCTGCTCCGTATTAAATGCAATTATACCATTATTAACATTCTCCAGAATAACCTCAACCTTATGCTTTTCTCCTGCAACTTCTGAAAGGGCATTACTCATAACTCCTCCCATATAGTTAAAGGTTTCCATAAGGGTCCCTATTTCGTCCTGAGACGCAACCTCAAGCCTTGATTCAAAATTACCCTCAGCAAAATCCTCTGCCTTTTCCGTGAGAACTGTTATTGGCTTCGTTATTGTTTTTGAAAAGAAGAAGCACAAAAACACCGACACAACAACACTTATCAAAAGTGCCTGCATTATAATCGAAAGCATATTTTCAACCAGAGTATTAACCGCATTTCGGTTATCCTTTACATAGAGAATGTACTCCTTATTCCCCGTCGAAAAACTGCTTGCATAATCCATATAGTCCGAGTCATAACTGAACTTGTTCCCAACTCCGCCTGCCATGGCAGTTATAATGTTCGGAGTTTTTTCAAGCACAGGCGTTTTACCGCTGTAAGATGTGATAATTTCACCCGACTTAGCATCAAGAATATAGCAGTCTCTTTCAGCACCCAGACCCATTTTTCCTGCATAAAGAGAAATTGAATTGGTTGCTTTCGCAATTTTCTCACTCTCCTCACCCTTATAGGACAGAGCATTTTTAACAGAAACAATAAAATTCCCCTGAACTATCTCCTCCTGCTGAGTAACAAACGCCTCCTGATATACATCAATAATATTACTCACCATAAAGATTGTTGCAATAAGCATTGTTATGAAAACAAGTGCAACAAACATAACCACCATTTTCCATTGTAGTCTCTTAAACATTATTTCACCACCTTAAGAAGTCCTTCAATCATACCGTAATTCGTGTTTCCCTCATGAACAACAATATTTCCCTTAAATAAATAATTCATAATCCCAACTGTCTCAGGTGCAATGTATGTAACAGATTCCGGTATTTCAAAGCTCTTTATTTTATTTTGAGATTCAACTCCGTATATAGCACCCGTTTCAATCCGCTTCGTACCCTCTTCAACCGCATAACTCTCGCCTATTTTAACAGAGCAATACCATAACGACTCGCCATCTTTACTGTATAACGCCCCGTCTACACTTTTGTAATTAGGGTTAGTTTTCTTAACTGAAATTCTTTCCACACCTGTATAATTATACAGGGATACTGCAAGAGTATTTCCATTTTGATTTACAACATTTGCAGGTGCTCGCTCGCTTATAACATAGCTATCAGGAAGAACTATTTCCTTAAGAGCGGAACATTTACCAAAACAAAGCTCGTCAAGCTGAGTAACACCCTCAGGAATTTCAAAAATCTCCTCTGTTTTTCCTGACGGATATGCAATTATCCTTGTTTTATCAATGTCATATAAAACCCCGTTATCGGCACAAAAATACTTATTCCCTGCCGCAACCCTGAACTCTTTGAATTTTTTTGGATTACCAAAATCGTAGAACAAATGACTGCTGTAATAAGTGTTTTCTTTAACAACTCTGTCTCCGCCCAGGGTTTTTACATTTTCAGGAATTACCAAAACCTCATTTTCAAACTGAGTACAGTGATTAAACGCCGCGTCACCAATATGAACAAGGCTCGTCGGCAAGTTCAAATTCCCCTTGAAACGGCAATACTGAAATGCAACACTACCGATATATTCAAGATTATCAGAAAGCTTTAACTTTCCTCTCATATTTTCACAGTTAGCAAATGCAGCATACCCAATATATTCTGCACTGCCAATATCCAAATCCCCGTTAAATCCCGAACAGTATAAAAAGGCACATTCTCCCACATATACAGCATTTGGTATTTCAAGGTTTCCCGTGATTTTTGAACAGTATGCGAAGGCATAGTCCTCAACACGGCTCACTTTTTCAGGAACAACAAGCTCTCCCTCAAGGTTTTTACATCCATAAAAACTGTAACTATCTATACTTTTCAGGCTTTCAGGAAACTTAACTGAAGTAATTTCAAAGCACCCAGCAAACGCCGCAGGATTTACAGTGTCCATTCCGTCAGGAATAACCAGTTCTCCTGTTACACTTGTGCAGTTATAGAACGCATAAGCACCTATATAAATTACACTTTCAGGAATGTATATAGAATTAGTTGCATTTTTACACCCTGCAAATGTGGTCGGACCTATCTTCTTTATTCCATCTGAGATTTTAAACGAAGTAATCTCCTCTGCCCTGCTTCCAAAAATACTGTAAATATTATCAGGCGTAGAATTTGGACCAATGGTTGTTATGTGTTTTCCGTTAATATAATTCGGAATAACAACCTCCGTTTCAACACCAAGATAACCAAGAATTCTCTTTCCGTCTGCCGTTAATTCCCAATCCTCTGCTTTTCCTATAACTCTTTCCTTTTCCCTGACAGGGGTTGGACAGTTTCCGTCTGTCAGCGGAATTAACGAACTTATACTATCCCATACAGTAACAAACACCGTCTGATTTTCACTAATTTCAAAATCACGGACAGTAACCTCATTCACGCCCACAGGCATATTCTTATCAAGCATAATTGCCTTTGCACGGACAGTTTCACCATTCTCATTTTTCGCCACCACCAAAAGGACATCATTTTCTCCTGAAAACGCGGAGGTTTTAATAATATCAACCGCCGCCACAGTGTTCTGATACTCATATATAACAGAAATTTCGTAAGGCATCCGAGAGATAGTCTCCCCACCCACCAGATTATACGAAATACCTAAAAAAAGGGCGCAAAGTATCGCCAAAAGTATTTTTATATATCCTTTTGACATACCGTCCCCCCCCTTTATAGAATAATTATCTCAAATTCTACCTTTTTTGTCAATCGTTTTCTTAATTTTATCAATTTGATTATAGAATTCGTGTGCTTTTCAAACGACAAACTTTTTAGCTACGCTTGTTCAATTTAGCTGAACAGATTTAACTTAGGTTAAATCTATTCTAACACCAATCCCTTATTCTGTCAATCAATATGCAAAATTTCACAAAAGAAAAAGAGCACACTTCATAAGTATGCTCTTTGCTAATTTCAAATTATTAACCTTTAACACCGCCGACAGTGATACCGCCCATAATTCTCTTCTGGAAGAAGGCAAATATGATAAATGGCGGGATACTACCAAATATAAGACCCATAAAGTATGTATTATACTGTACGCTGGTATCTTTTGACATCTGGAACAATCTGAGTGGCATTGTTATACTGTCTTTAAGGATAAGGTATGGTCCGAGGTAATCTGCCCATGCTACGCTCAATACATTGATTGATTCGTAGATAACGATTGGCATTGAAAGTGGGAACATAATCTTAAAGAATACGCCGTAGTTAGTACATCCGTCAATCTTAGCAGCTTCAACATAAGATGTTGAAAGTGTGTCGAAGTTGTTCTTAAAGAGAAGAACCGCATAACAGTCAGCACCAGCACCAAGCCAGAACGGAACATATGTATCCAAAAGGTTCAAACCTAAGCCTTCAACATAAGATGTTGCAAATGGCCAGCTCATATAACTGATGTAGTTTGGAACTGTTCTAACCTGTCCAGGCATCATCATTGTCCAAACGATAAGTGTAAATATAAGCTTTGAACCTGTTGGCTTAAGCTTTGACAACACATAACCACCGAATCCGCAGACAACAAGTCTTGAAATCAATTCACCAAGTGAACGGATAAGAGTGTTAACGATAGTCTCTCCAAGCTGGAGCTTAACCCATGATTCAACAACTCTGGTTTTTGCAATTTCCCAAGAAATTTCTTTAGGGAAGAATGTGTTTGAAGTAACGATTTCAGTAGATGTTTTGAACGCTGTGGAAACCGCCCATACAGCCGGAACAAGCGAACAAATTGCAACTACAACCAATATACTAAACAAGAACCAGTATAAAAATTTACCTCTAAATGTTTTAAGTTCGGCAGAGCTTAAACAAGCCGCCTTTTTTTCATTAAATCTTCTCATTCTTATTCTTATGCCTCCTTAATATCTGCTTTCAACCTTTTTGTTTATCCAGAAATAGAATAATGTAAACACAATAAGAATAAGGAATATAATAACACCAAGTGCCATAGCCTGACCTACTGCGTTTGACTTAAAGAATCCGTAATCATAAAGCAAATATGAAAGGGTCATAGATGCGCCATCAGGACCGCCGCCTGTCATTGTCATCGGCTCCTGCATTACCTGGAACACACCAATAATCTGCTTAACAAAGTTGAGCACGAGCAAACCTTCGATAGCAGGTCTGCTTACATACCAGAATCTCTTGAAAGGACCTGCTCCGTCAATCAAAGCAGCTTCATAAAGCTCTGTTGAAACGCCCTGTAATGATGCGTAATAAAGAAGCATCGAACCACCAAAGCCCTTCCATGTCATAAAAATAACAAGACCTATAATGGTAAACTTCTGATCTGTTAACCAGCCGTAAGGTGCAACATCAAGCCATGAAAGAATCATATTTAAAAGACCGATTTCGCCCGGGTCATACATTTTCTTCCAGATAAGCATTGCTGCGATACCAGGGATAACAACTGGTAAATATATGATAAGTCTGAGTCCGCTTCTGAAATGAACCATTTCATTAAGAGCTGCTGCAATCAAGAGCGGAGGTAAGAAACCGATAATCATTGAATAAATAACATACTTTGCAGTATTCCAAAGAATCGGCAGGAACTTAGAATATGTAAGTACACGCTCATAGTTTTCCAATCCAATAAAATTGAGCGGTGTATACCCCTGCATTTTAAAGAGCGACCAATAAAATCCCATTACCGTTGGTCTCCAAACCATTGTATAAAGGATGAATACCACTGGAAGCAATAAAATCCATGCCTCAAAATTGTTTCGGCGTCTCATTCGCTTCTTTAATTTCTCAACTGTAATTACCGAAACTTCCCCATTTTTAACTTTCAATTTTTTTACCCTCTTTCCATGTTGAATATTACTATATCGTGCATAGAACGCCTAATATTTTCAGCCGTTTGTACAACATTTCCAAATATTAGACACACTGTTTATATAACTATAACACATCCCGTACAAAAAAGCAAGACCTTTTTTAATTTTTTTTATCATTTTAAACAAAAAAATTTTTATACGATTGTATAATCAGTGAATTTTTATGTTGTTTTTCATCTGGAACTGTCGATTTTATGTCATAAATTACATTTTTCGACAAAACCTATTGACATATGCTAAAAATCGTGATATAATCTATGGCGATAATCCCGTTGATGTGTTCGGAATATCAAGACCGGACATTGAGGGGACTCTGGAGAAGCTCATTTATTGAGTGCCGAAGGTGCAAGGCTTACGCCGAATCTCTCAGGCAAAAGGACAGATGTTCATTTTATCCTTGAATGAAATATGTTTTATTTTGTTATTTTGAGAGTCAGGTGTGTCGCCTGACTCTTTAATTTTTATTTTGAAAGGATGATAAAAATGGTAGATTTTATCTCAACAATCAACACAGCAATTAACAATGTCGTGTGGGGTGTTCCTGCGCTTGTATTGCTCATCGGAACAGGAATTTTGATGACTATTCTCTCAAAATTCTTCCAGTTCTCACATTTTGGTCACACTTGCAAAGAAACTGTCGGAAGTATGTTTAAAAACAAGGATATTTTAAGCAACAATAAAGACGGTCAGGTTTCTCAGTTCCAGGCTATGTGTACTGCTCTTTCCGCAACAATCGGAACCGGTAACATCGCAGGTATCGCTCTTGCTATTACAATGGGTGGCCCCGGCGCAATATTCTGGATGTGGATTGCCGCAATAGTTGGTATGATGACAAACTATTCCGAAAATGTATTAGGTATTTTTTACAGAAGAAAGAATAAGGAAGGCGAATGGTGCGGAGGCTCTATGTACTTCCTCCAGGATGGTCTCGGTGCATACAAAGGATGTAAGCACATCGGAAGAATCCTCGCTATCCTCTTCTCAATATTTGCCCTTTTCGCATCTTTCGGAATTGGTAATATGGGACAGGTTGGTTCTATTAAGGACAGCGTAAGAACTCTTATTCCTGATATGAACCCGACTGCATTTTCTCTTATGATCGGTGGAATCGTTGCTTTTGTTGCTGCACTCGTTATCCTCGGCGGTCTTAAAAGAATTGCAAAAGCAAACGAGAAAATCGTTCCTTTTATGTCAGTGTTCTACATAATCGGTTCATTGATTATCATTATTATGAACTACGATAAGATTATTCCTGCATTCGGTGCAATCTTCTCAAACGCATTCACTCCTACTGCTGTTGCAGGCGGAACAACAGGTGCTGCTCTCAAATTGGCTATAACATGGGGCTTTAAGCGTGGGGTATTCTCAAACGAAGCGGGTCTTGGTTCATCTGTTATGGTTCACTCAGCATCAAATGTTAAAGAGCCTGTTGTTCAGGGCTTATGGGGTATCTTTGAAGTATTCTTTGATACAATCATCGTTTGTACAATGACAGCTCTCGTAATCTTAACAAGCGGTGTTGTTGATATGCAGACTGGTGTTTCCTTCTCAGGAACAACAAAGCTTGGTCTTGCAACTGAAGCCTTCACAATGTACTTTGGTACATACGGCGGTATCTTCATAGCAATCGCTATTACACTTTTTGCATTCTCAACTGTTTTAGGTTGGAGCTATTACGGAACAAAGGCTTGGGAATATCTCTTCAAGGGCAAAGGTCTTATCGTTTACAAGGTAATCTTCATTGCTATGATTATCGCTTGTTGCGTACTTGACACATCCCTCGCCGTTGACCTTTCAGATACATTCAACGGTCTTATGATGATTCCTAACCTTATCGGTGTTCTCGCTCTTTCAGGTCTTGTTATTAAGATTACAAATAACTATAAAGACAGAAAATTCAAAGGAAAAGATGTTAAGCCTATGCTTTCAGCCTTCCCTGAAATTCAGGCAGAACAGGAAAGTGACCTTTAATATTCAGATAAAAAGAAAAGGTGGATTTAAATCCACCTTTTCTTTTTATCTGAAACTAATACTGTTGTTAAGCATTGATGTGCTGTATAGGAACAAAACATCCTGCCCACCGAAATCTATCAGATTTCCTAAAAATGCACTTTGGACATACCTTATATCCACAACCGTTGTCTTTTTATATCGCTGAGCAATAAGCGGTGCTATACTGCTTCCGAATGAATCTCTGAATATTATCAGCTCTTTATCCGTATCCGCATAAGGATTTTCGATAGTCACAAGAGGTGTTGACCCCGATAAAAACATTTCATAAGGGTCTTTCCCGCTTGCCTTTTCCATATTATACACATCGCCACTTTTTGGCATCCCCGTGTCATAATATTTAACAACAAAGTTTTCTATAATATCATTCGTAAGATACTTTATCTCATCAGGCTCACAAGGTAGTGCTGACTGCCCTGCATAGACTCCGTAAAACGGGACAGAAAGTTTTTTCACCTGATACTTAATCCGCATTTCCTCTGCCCCCATCTCCTCTGCCAGAGATTTGGCTATTCCCGTTATTTTCTCCTGTTTCCAGTGTGAATCCGTCTTATAATAATCATCAATTTCCAGATACTGCACAATATCTATATATTCCGCAAAATCCATTTTATTTTTAAAATCAGCTATAAATTTTTCATAATCAATGGACGGATACCCGTGCTTTTCAGCCAGAAAATAGTTCTTATCAGGAATCAAGGACAAATACACATTTGTATTATTCTCTTTCAAATAGCTGTCATAGATAAACCTGAACCGATTCAACGCATGGTCAGTCATTTTTTTGTTTTCGGGATATTCAAGCTTGGAAATATGCCCCTCTTTCGCATACAGACCATTATTATCAGATTTTCTCAATATCTTTGTTGAGAAAATAACCTTAGCCATTCTGAAACTATCCCGAAACGGGAACTGGTCAGCGGAATAAGTTTCAAAATTCTCCGCATATTCTCCTGAAAACACAGTTTCCGTTGTCAATTCAGGACTTTGCGCAAGCACTCGTCTTTCCCCCTGAGAAAATTCCGTGTCGGATTTAAGATAACACATAAGCGATATTGTTGCAAAAACAAGGGCAAAAGTGTAAATCATTATCTTGTTTTTATTCATCTTATTCTACCCTCCTAAAACCTGAAATACAGGAACGGATTAAACGAGCCGTCCGCAAGATAAGCCGTTACAATCAAAAGCAAAGCAAGTAAAACAGGTATTTCCAAAATTCCTGCAACACTCTTGCCAAATTTCGTTTCGTCCAGTCTCTCCTTGAGCAGTTTTGGAAGCGGTGTTGCTCCTACTGCGCCTATAAGCAACACAACGCCATAATTTTTCAGGCAATACAACATTTCATCAGAAACCAATCTCTCCCCGCCAAGACCGAACATTCCGCCAACATAGGAAAGTGCTTCCGCAAGACCGTTTCCGCTGAAAATCACAAAACTTACCGCCACAAAGAAAAGGGTGTATATATGCCCTGCAATCTTGTGTTTTGATAAAAAACCTGACAAAAAGAATTTCTCAACTGTCAAAAGCACCCCAAAATAAAGTCCCCATACCACAAAATTCCACTCTGCTCCATGCCAGAATCCTGTCAGGAACCAGACCGTGAAAATATTAAAAAATAATCTGAGTCTATTAACACGATTCCCTCCCATTGGAATATAGACATAGTCACGGAACCAGCTTCCCAGAGAAATATGCCATCTTCTCCAGAACTCAGAAATACTTCCCGATATAAACGGATACCTGAAATTTTCCATAAACTCAAAACCGAAAATTCTTCCAAGACCTATCGCCATATCGCTATAACCTGAAAAGTCAAAGTAAATCTGGAGCATATAGGAAATGGCGAACAGCCAGTAAAACGCTATGGATTTATCTCCTGATGCCATAAATGTTTCTGCAAGAGAGCCTAAGGTGTTGGCAAGAATAACCTTTTTTGAAAGGCCAAGTATAAATCTTCTTATCCCTTGTGCAGTTTTATCAACTGTGTGAACTCTGTCAGTCAACTGCACCTCTATATCCGAATAACGGACAATGGGCCCTGCAATAAGCTGAGGAAACAATGCAACATATGTTGCAAGATTTACAAGGTTCTTCTGTGCTCTCACCGTCCCTCTGTATACATCAACAGTGTAGCTTAAAATCTGGAATGTATAAAAGCTTATGCCGATAGGAAGAACAATGTGTAAAAGCGGAACGGAAATCCCCGTAACCTTATTGAAATTCTCGATGAAAAAGTCTGCATACTTAAAATACGCCAAAGCCCCCAAGTCAAACCCCACTGATAAAACAAGGAATAACTTTGCCAGTTTTCCGTTTCTGAACTTCTCAATAAGGAGTCCGAACACATAACCTAACGCCACCGTTCCAATCATCAAAAAGATATATTTAGGCTCACCCCATGCATAAAAGAACAAACTCGCCAGCAAGAGCGTAGTGTTTTTAAGCATTCTTGGCGTAATCAGATACAAAATTACCACAACGGGCAAGAAGTAATATAAAAAAGGAATACTCGAAAAAAGCATATCCTACCTCCCACATAATTAAAAGGGGCGATTCCAGACCGCCCCTTCTGTCATTTTATTCTTCAAGAGATTTCGGGCACATTACAAAGAATACTTTGTTCCCTTCACTTCCTGCAACCATTTCTTCCGCCTCAGCACAAATAAGCCATCTCAGATTTGCACTGCTTTTAAGAGTTGAAATAAACTCCGACGCACCAACAGAGCCATCAAGCTCAAACACATATCCAACAAACGGAATTGAGCCAATCATAGGCATAAAAGCAACGCCTGATTTAAATCCTTTAATTCCTTCGTTGTCAAATCCCGGAAGATAGTCCCCCGGTGCCACAGGATTTGTTGCACCGCTGAATAATATCGCAGGATTGTTCAAAAGGTTGTTTGCTATTTCGTCTGCACTTTTCCCTGACTTTGCCTGAGCTTTAAATTCTGCTAAAAGTGTGTTTCCGAGGGTTTTCTCAGTAACAGCAGGTGTTTCCGCAGGCTTTTGTTCAGGCTTTGACTCTGCCGGTTTCTGCTCCGGTTTCGATTCTGCCGGTTTATTTTCTTCCTGCTTAACCTCTTCATTCTTCACATCTTCTTTATTGGAAGAAGGTGCATTTTCTTGCTTGGTTTCTTCAGATTTATTATCTTCTTCCACCTTTTCCTCAACCTCGTCCTCGATTTCCTCGACGATTTCATCCTCCGTGTTAATCTCATTTTCCGAAGGTTTCTTAACTTCGTCATTTTTGCACGCAACAAATGTCACGGCAACAAGCATTGCTAAAATAAGTGCCAGTATTTTCTTCATTTTTTTCTCCTTTAATTAAATAATTTATAAGTATATCTCTATTATGCCCTGTAAGATTCAAAATAAACTTAATTTTCCTTACCTGTCATATCATTAAGAGATTTAAGTTCATAGAACTTACCCTTTTTCTCCATAAGCTCGTTAAATGTGCCAACTTCAACACACTTTCCTTCATCCAGGACAACTATTCTGTCCGCATCACGGATAGTCGAAAGTCTATGTGCAACAATAAATGTTGTTCTGCCTTTAATAAGGCTTGAAATAGCTTTTTGAACATGGTATTCCGAAATATTATCAAGTGCCGATGTTGCTTCGTCGAGAATAAGGATTTTCGGGTCACGCATAAGTGCTCTCGCAATAGAAATTCTCTGTCTTTGACCACCCGAAAGTTTATCACCGTGCTCCCCAATCATAGTATCAAGACCATTCGGAAGAGTATTTATAAACTCATTGATGTTCGCCATCTCCACAACTTCTTCAAGGCGTTTTTTTGAATACCCTGATATTCCGTATGTTATATTATCCCTGATTGTTCCCGTAAACAAAATACTGTTCTGCGGAACAACGGAGATAAACTGACGATACTGATTGAGATTTATTTCATTTATAGGCTTTCCGTCAATCTTAAGAACACCTTTTGTCGCTTTAAGAAAACCGATAATCATATTCATCGCAGTGGACTTTCCTGAACCTGACGCACCTACAAAGGCGATACACTCTCCAGGCTCAACATTAAGCGAGAAATCCTTTATTGTCTCTTTATCCCCTGTTGGATAGCGATATGAAACATTTTCAAACTGAACAGTTCCGTGCACATACTTAATCGGGATTTTCCCCGAATTATCCTCAACATCACGGGAAAGCATAATTTCAGAAACTGAATGCAGAGATTCTGCTCCTTTTGTTATTTCAGGATAGAAGTTTATAAGTGCCTGAACTTCTCCGCTGATTGTTGAGAAATATGTTTTAAATAATACAATATCACCCACATCGATTTTTCCGTCAAGGGCAAGATACGCCGAGAATATAAGACATATCGTACTTAAAAGCTGACTCGTAACCCAGCCGACTGAACCAAAATACGCATTGGTTTTATCCAAATCAAGCCCTCGGTTACGCAACTGTCTTATTTTTTTCTCAAGCAAAGAAATTTCTTCTTCCTCAAGACCATGCGCTTTGGTAACAGGTATCATTTCAATCATACTCGCAACCTTAGCGGAAACACTTTCTGTTTCTATTCTGTATTCCCTGTTGGTTTTTCTTACTTTACTGCGGAAAGCATAAATAAGCAAAAGGTTTACCGGAATAACCGCAAGGAAGAAAATCGTTACCCATCCACTCTTATAAGCAGACACAGAGATAGATATTATAACACCTATAAGACTCGGTATAACATTTTTGACAAATCTCGAATTAAGCGCCTCAATCGACTCTATATCACGCATAAATTTGGACTGAATTCGGCCCGATTCCATTTCCTTATGGTATGTAACAGAAAGATGCTGGAGTTTTCTGATAAGAGAACTTCGCAGTCCCGCTCCAATGTTTCGGAGCATCCTGTTGGTATACTTTTCATACCATATATGAGTCGGAATATTTTGCAGAATAAGTAAGCTCAAAGCCACAACCAGTATAGTAATATCTCTTGCTGCCGTCGCTCTTCCTTCTGTAACAATCGTAACAACTTCGGATGTTACAATAGGTATAAGCCACACAGGGCTGTGTTTTATGATAAACAAAATCTGCGAGATAATCACTCTGAACCAATGTTTCCGCAAGAGTTTCAGCGTAAAAGCAATCCCTTTAGTTTTACCGTTTTCCTCTTCCGAATCATCAAAAAAATGCTCGTAATCAGGAATAGGATTCTTCCGCATTTCCTTAGCTTCTTTTACAGCTTCATTTGCCTCTTTAACAGCCTTAGCCGCTTCCTCCTTAACTCGCTTTGCCTTTTCCAAAGCCTCTTCAACAGAGTCCGTCTCTGTCACCTTTTTCTCTTCAAACATTTCTTCAGAATTATTATTTTTTGGATTTTCCATAATAAATCCTCCTAAGTTCTGCGCTAACGCGTGTTTACTTATATTTGAATTATATCATTTAAGAAAATAAAGTCAATACAATTTTGAAAAAAAGATATTACAATTAAGTTACAAAGATATTCCTCTATATATAATAAGGAAGAAACTCAAAAATTTTTTCTTCGTTTATCTGTTTTTTTATAATTTAAAATTACCTCTTGACAAAGCAAAATTCTTGTGATATAATGTATTCCTATTATATTGCGGTTTTTTGCGCTTTTGCCAATAAATGGCAATTTTTGGGGCTAAATCCGACAATTTCCCGAGATTTCTTTGTTTAGTTTTAACAAAAATTCTCTTCTTATCACGCAAAATTTCTCTGCAAGCGTGAAAAAAATTTATTTTAGTAAATTATTTATGTATTTTTTAATACATTTTATTCTAAATGCGCACTAAAATTCCTTATTTTTCTGCGTAAATAAACATTAGAGGTGATAGTTTATGATACATCCGGTCAAACTCGGAAGGAATACCAGAATGAGTTACGGTAAGATTAGAGAGGTTATTGATATGCCTAACCTTATCGAAATTCAGAAGAATTCCTATGATTGGTTTTTAGAGGAAGGGCTTAAGGAAGTCTTTCACGATGTATCTCCGATAGCCGACTATGCAGGCAACCTTATGCTTGAATTTGTTGACTATAGGATTGATATGACACCAAAATACGACATTGAAGAATGTAAGGAGAGAGATGCAACTTATGCGGCTCCGCTTCGTGTTAAGGTTCGTCTTATCAACAAGGAAACAGGAGAGGTTAAAGAACAGGAAATCTTTATGGGTGATTTCCCGATTATGACTCCTTCTGGAACATTTATCATAAACGGTGCTGAGCGTGTTATCGTCAGCCAGCTTGTCCGTGCCCCCAGCGTGTATTATACTCAGGAGTTCGATAAGCTCGGTAAAAAGCTTTTCGCATCTCAGGTTATTCCTAACCGTGGTGCTTGGCTTGAATACGAAACAGACAGCAACGACCTCTTCTATGTCAGAATTGACAGAACAAGAAAAATCCCGATTACTGTTTTAATCCGTGCTTTAGGCTTTGGAACAAATCAGGAAATCTTAAACCTTTTCGGTGAGGATGAAAGAATTGTTGCAACTCTTACAAACAAAGATACAACAACATCCGAAGAAGAAGGTCTCTTAGAGGTTTACAGAAAGCTCCGTCCGGGCGAACCGCCGACTGTTGAGAGCGCTAAAACTCTTCTTACAAACCTTTTCTTCGACCCGAGAAGATATGACTTGGCTCATGTGGGCAGATTTAAGTTTAACAAAAAGCTTTCTTTGTCCGACAGAATAGTTGGACAGGTTTCTGCCGACACTATCGCTTCTGAAAAGACAGGTGAAATCCTTGTTACAGAAGGCGAAATGATTACAAAAGACATTGCTGCTGCTCTTGAAAAAGAGTGGATTAACACAATTAACATTAAAATCGACGACGAAGGAAAGACCACAAAGGTTATTTCAAACAATATGGTTGACCTTAAGAGTATCGTTGATTACAATCCGAGAGATTACGGTATCAAGGAAAAGGTAAGAGTTTCTGTTCTTAACGAAATTCTCGCTCAGTATCCTGATGTTAACTCTGATGAGTTCAAAAAGGAAATCGAAGCACGCCGTTATGAGCTTGTTCCAAGCCATATTACAATCGACGATATCGTTGCTTCCATCTCTTATATGTGTAATGTTGCCAACGAAGTTGGACACACAGACGATATTGACCACCTTGGTAACCGTCGTTTAAGATCTGTTGGCGAACTCTTACAGAATCAGTTCAGAATCGGTCTTGCGAGAATGGAAAGAGTTGTCAGAGAACGAATGACAACACAGGATTTAGACTCCATTACTCCGCAGACACTTATCAATATAAGACCTGTTACATCTGCAGTTAAAGAGTTCTTTGGTTCATCACAGCTTTCGCAGTTTATGGACCAGATTAACCCCCTCGGCGAGCTTACTCATAAGAGAAGACTCTCCGCCCTCGGTCCTGGCGGTCTGTCAAGAGACAGAGCAGGCTTCGAAGTTCGAGATGTTCACCATTCTCACTACGGCCGTATGTGTCCTATCGAAACACCTGAAGGTCCGAACATTGGTCTTATCAACTCCCTCAGTGGATTTGCAAAGGTTAATGAATATGGCTTCATCGAAGCGCCTTATCGTAAGGTTGACAAGGAAAAGGGTATTGTTACTGACGAAGTTGAATATATGACAGCTGATACTGAAGAAGGATTTTACATTGCTCAGGCAAACGAAGAGCTTGGCGAAAACGGTGAATTCTTATCATCAAAGGTTGTTACAAGATATAAGGACCAGTTCCTTGAAGTTCCAGCTCAGCCCGGAAATTGCCGTGTTGACTACATGGATGTATCTCCAAGACAGGTTACATCTATTGCGACAGCAATGATTCCGTTCCTTGAAAACGACGATGCTAACCGTGCTCTCATGGGTTCTAACATGCAGCGTCAGGCTGTTCCGCTTTTAATTCCTGAATCTCCGATTATCGGTACAGGTATGGAATATAAAGCTGCAAGAGACTCCGGTGTTTGTGTTCTCGCAAAGAACGCAGGTACTGTTACAAAAGTTTCTGCAACTCACATTGAAATCAAGACAGATTCCGGCGAAACTGATAAGTATAAGCTTATTAAGTTCACCCGTTCCAACCAGGGTATGTGTATCAACCAGCGTCCTATCGTTGTTAAGGGTGAAAGAGTTGAAGCCGGCGACATTATCGCTGACGGTCCTTCAACAAAGGACGGCGAAATCGGTCTTGGCCGTAACATCCTTATCGGATTTATGACCTGGGAAGGTTATAACTACGAGGATGCTATGCTTATTAACGAAAGACTTGTTAAAGAGGATATCTTAACCTCTATTCATATCGAAGAATACGAGCTTGAATCAAGAGATACAAAGCTCGGACCGGAAGAAATCACAAGAGATATTCCAAATGTTGGTGAAGATGCTCTCCGTGACCTTGACGAACGCGGAATTATCCGTATCGGTGCTGAGGTTGAAAGCGGTGATATTCTTGTTGGTAAGGTTACACCAAAAGGTGAAACCGATTTAAGCTCTGAGGAAAGACTCCTTCGTGCTATCTTCGGTGAAAAAGCAAGAGAAGTCCGTGACACATCTCTCCGTGTTCCTCACGGTGAATATGGTATCATTGTTGATGTTAAAGTGTTCACAAGAGAAAACGGCGACGAACTTCCACCGGGAGTTAACCAGATTGTAAGATGTTACATCGCTCAGAAGAGAAAGATTTCTGTCGGCGATAAGATGGCTGGTCGTCACGGTAACAAGGGTGTTATTTCAAGAATCCTTCCTGAAGAGGATATGCCATTCCTTCCGGACGGAACACCGCTCCAGATTGTTCTTAACCCTCTGGGCGTACCTTCCCGTATGAACATCGGTCAGGTTCTTGAGGTTCACTTAGGTTATGCCGCTAAAAAGCTTGGCTGGAAGGTTGCAACACCTGTATTTGACGGTGCAAACGAAGCGGACATCGCTGAGGCTCTCGTTCAGGCAGGCTATGACAAAGATGGTAAAACAGTTCTTTATGACGGTAGAACAGGTGAGGCGTTTGATAACCGTGTTACGGTTGGATATATGCATATCTTAAAACTTGCTCACTTGGTTGACGATAAGATTCACGCCCGTAGTACAGGACCTTACTCCCTCGTTACTCAGCAGCCACTTGGTGGTAAAGCTCAGTTCGGTGGACAGAGATTCGGTGAAATGGAAGTTTGGGCTCTTGAAGCATATGGTGCAGCTTACACACTTCAGGAAATCCTGACAGTTAAGTCTGACGATGTTGTGGGAAGAGTTAAAACATACGAAGCTATTGTTAAGGGTGAAAACATTCCAAAAGCAGGTGTTCCTGAATCCTTTAAGGTTCTTATCAAGGAACTTCAGGGTCTTGCTCTTGATGTTAAGGTTCTTGACGGTAACGGCGACGAAGTTATTCTGAAAGAGCTTTCAGATGAAGATGATGACGATATGCCAATCATCACAGACCTTGAAAAGGTTGAGGATGATGTCGACGGTGAAAACAAGGGTGCGTTCACTCTCAATGAAGACGATGACGACCTTGACGAAGACAGTATTCTCGACGATGATGAATACGATGATTTTAACGAACCTGATTTTGATGCCGAAGAAATCGAAGCCGATTTCCTTTCGGTTGAAGCATTGGGTGAAGAGGAATTAGACGGCGACATTGAGGATGACGAAATTTAATCAAACCTTTTATGTCGGCTCTCTGCCGCTCACAGCAGAGGGATTTCCGAAAAAATATTGTGAGCAGAAAGTCGAGTGTTCGTTATGAGTGAATATCAAAATTTCGAAGCGATGCAAATTGGTCTTGCATCTCCCGAAAAAATCAGAGAATGGTCAAGAGGCGAAGTTAAAAAGCCTGAAACTATAAATTACAGAACCTTAAAACCCGAAAAAGACGGTCTCTTCTGTGAGCGTATTTTCGGACCTACAAAGGATTGGGAATGTCACTGCGGTAAATACAAGAGAGTCCGTTATAAGGGCGTTGTTTGTGACCGCTGCGGTGTTGAAGTTACCCGTGCAAAGGTAAGACGCGAAAGAATGGGTCATATTGAGCTTGCTGCTCCTGTTTCCCATATTTGGTACTTTAAGGGTATTCCAAGCCGTATGGGACTTATCCTTGATATTTCCCCAAGAGTTCTTGAAAAAGTTCTCTACTTTGCAGAATATGTCGTTATCGACCCGGGCAGAACTGACCTTATGCCCCATCAGGTTCTTAACGAAAAGGATTACCATGAAGCAATCGAGAAATATGGTGAAGGCTCATTCAAAGCCGGAATGGGTGCTGAAGCTATTCTTGAAATGCTTCAGGCTATTGACCTTGATGCTCTCTATGAAGAGCTTAAAGAAGATTTAGAAGGCGCTAAAGGTCAGAAAAAGAGTAAAACTATCAGACGACTTGAAGTTGTTGAAGCCTTCAGAATGTCAGGGAATAAACCTGAATGGATGGTTATGACAGTTGTTCCTGTTCTTCCTCCTGATATCAGACCTATGGTTCAGCTTGACGGTGGTAGATTTGCAACATCTGACATTAACGATTTATACAGACGAGTTATCAACAGAAATAACCGTCTTAAGAAGTTAATTGACTTAAACGCTCCTGAAATTATTATCAGAAATGAAAAGAGAATGCTCCAGGAAGCTGTTGACGCCCCTATCGACAACGGCCGTCGTGGCAGACCTGTTACAGGTCCAGGAAACAGAGCGCTCAAATCCCTTTCTGACTTCCTTAAAGGTAAGCAGGGTCGTTTCCGTCAGAACCTCCTCGGTAAGCGTGTTGACTATTCTGGTCGTTCGGTTATCGTTGTTGGTCCTGAACTTAAGATTTACCAGTGCGGTCTCCCTAAGAAAATGGCTCTTGAACTTTTCAAGCCTTTCGTTATGAAAAAGCTTGTTAAGGACGGACTTGCACATAACATTAAATCAGCTAAGAGAATGGTTGAGCGTGTTCGCCCCGAAGTTTGGGATGTTTTAGAAGAGGTTATCGGTGAACATCCGGTACTCTTAAACCGTGCCCCCACACTTCACAGACTTGGTATCCAGGCGTTCGAGCCTGTCCTTGTTGAAGGTAAAGCGCTTAAGCTTCATCCGTTGGTTTGTACCGCGTTTAACGCCGACTTCGACGGTGACCAGATGGCTGTCCATCTTCCTCTTTCCGCTGAGGCTCAGGCAGAAGCAAGATTCTTGATGCTCTCCGCTAACAACCTCTTAAAGCCTCAGGATGGTAAACCTGTTACTGTTCCTACTCAGGATATGGTTCTCGGAAGTTACTACCTGACTATTACAATAGACGGTGAAGAGGGAACAGGCAAGGCATTCAAGTCCGAAGAGGAAGCTCTTATGGCTTACCAGAACGGTGCCGTTGGTCTCCACGCTCCTATAAAGGTTAGAAGAACAGGAATGTTCGGCGATAAAGAAATCACAAAGCTTACAGATGCTACTGTTGGTCAGCTTATATTCAATAGCAAAATCCCTCAGGATTTAGGCTTTGTTGACAGAACAAACGAAGAGAACGCTTTAGACCTTGAAGTTACATTTAAGGTTGATAAGAAAAAGCTTGGTCAAATTATTGACAGAAGCATTAAAATCCATGGTATTACAGAAACTGCTACTCTCCTTGACAATGTTAAGGCTATGGGCTTTAAATATTCTACAAGAGGTGCTATCACTGTCAGCGTTGATGATATTATCATTCCAGAAGCTAAGCACTATATCTTGAATGGTTATACTCAGGAAGAAGCTGAAAAGCTTAACTGTGAAGCAGGTCAGTTTGCCCGCTATGTAAAGGGTAATAAGGCAGTTTATAAGGTTGACGCTCTTACAGACGAAGAGAAGAAAGCCCTTGAAGCTGACGGATATGAGCTTGTTTATGAGGATTGTGCTCAGAAGCGAGTTGATAAGATTGACAAGCAGTTCCGTCGTGGTCTCTTTACTGACGAAGAAAGATATAATAAAGTTATTGATGTTTGGAACAGTGCTTCTGGTATGGTTACAGACGCTATGATGGAAAACCTTGACGAGCTTAACCCAATCTTTATGATGGCTAACTCCGGTGCCCGTGGTAGTGTTAACCAGATTCGTCAGCTTGCCGCTATGCGTGGTCTTATGGCTGATACATCCGGTCGTCCTGTGGAAATCCCAATCAGAGCTAACTTCCGTGAAGGTCTTACAGTTCTTGAATACTTTATCTCAACTCACGGTGCTCGTAAAGGTCTTACCGATACAGCGCTCAGAACAGCCGACTCCGGTTACCTTACCCGTCGTCTTGTTGATGTATCTCAGGAAGTTATCGTTCGTGAAAAGGATTGTGGAACAAGAGATTATATCGTTGCAACTGCTATAACAGAAGGCAAGGAAATGATTGAACCGCTTTGCGACCGTTTAGAGGGCAGAACTGTTGCCGAAACAGTTGTTGACCCACAGACAGGCGAAGTTCTGGCTGCTGAAAACGAAACAATCAATGCAGACCTTGCTAAGAAGATTGAAAAAGCAGGTATTACTGAAGTTAAAATCCGCAGTGTCCTCAAGTGTCGCAGTAAGGTTGGCGTTTGTGCTAAGTGTTACGGATTCAACCTTGCAAGTGGTGATATTGTTGATGCCGGTGAAGCTGTTGGTATTATCGCCGCTCAGTCAATCGGTGAACCTGGTACACAGCTTACAATGAGAACATTCCACGCCGGCGGTGTTGCGTCGGGCGACGATATCACACAGGGTCTCCCCCGTGTTGAGGAATTGTTTGAAGCAAGAAAACCAAAGGGTCTTGCAATTATTGCTGAAATCGGCGGTAGAATTCAGATTAGCGATTCTAAGAAGAAGCGTGAAGTTATCGTTCTTGACGACGAAACAGGCAACTCTGCAACATACCTTATCCCTTACGGCTCAAGAATTAAGGTTACTGATGGTCAGATGGTTGAACCTGGTGACGAACTCACAGAAGGTAGCGTATATCCACAGGATATTATGGCAATCAAGGGCTACACAGCCGTTCATGACTACCTCATTAAGGAAGTTCAGAAGGTTTACCGTCTCCAGGGTGTTGATATTAACGATAAGCATATCGAAGTTATCGTTAGACAGATGATGCGTAAGGTGAGAATCGAATCCGCAGGTAATACAGAATTCTTAACAGGCGCGTTAATCGACAGATACGAGCTCGAAAGAGAAAATATGAAGATGGAAGCTCAGGGCCTCGAAAAGGCTGTTGCAAGCGATGTCTTAATGGGTATCACTAAAGCCGCTCTCGCGACTGACTCCTTCCTCTCTGCTGCTTCCTTCCAGGAAACAACAAGAGTTCTTACAGACGCAGCAATCAAAGGAAAGAAAGACCCACTTATCGGTCTTAAAGAAAATGTTATTATCGGTAAGCTTGTTCCTGCCGGAACAGGTATGCCGGAATACAGCGGAATCTATGTTCAGGCAAACGAGAACGAAGAAATCGCTTCTGCCCTTTCCGAAGAGTAATGCAAAATTAAAACGGATGTGCAATGCACATCCGTTTTTTGTGTAAAAAAAGGCAACCTCTAAGGTTGCCTTTTGCCTTTTTTATTTAAGACCTTCGATGCTTTTTAATACTTTTTCAAGCATTTCTTTATACTTCTCGCCCTTCTGTCTTTCTTCCTCTACCACATTTGCAGGAGCTTTGTCTGTGAAACCTTTATTTGAAAGTTTACCCTCAACACGCTTGATTTCACCCTCAAGCTTAGCCTTTTCCTTATTGAGTCTTTCAAGTTCTTTTTCCTTATCAACAAGCTCATCAACAGGCAGGAACAATTCTGCTCCCTGAGCAACAACTGAAACTGCGTTATCGGAAATTCCGCTCTTATCCTTCTGGACAATAGCCTCTGATGCACTTGCAAGCTTTTCAAAGAACACTTTACCCTGACTGTAAACCGCTTCATCATCTGTTACGATATAGAGTTTTGTTTTCTTTGACGGCGGAACATTCATTTCATTTCTGACATTACGAACGCCCTTTATAGCCTCCATAATAACAGTCATATCCTTTTCCGCATCAGCAAAGTCAAGAACCTCATTATAAACAGGGAACTCTGAAATCATAATGCTTTCGCCGTCGTGCGGAAGAGCCTGCCAGATTTCTTCTGTTATAAACGGCATAAACGGGTGGAGAAGCTTCAATGTGTTTGAAAGGACATATGTGAGAACCTGCTGTGCAGTCTTATTGCTTTCGCCCTTTTCAAAGAATCTCGGCTTAACAAGTTCGATATACCAGTCACAGAACTCGTCCCAGATAAAGTCATAAAGCTTGGAAACCGCAATACCAAGTTCATATTTTTCAAGGTTATCTGTAACCTCTTTAACAAGCTTATTATATCTTGACAAAATCCACTTATCTTCAATGGAAAGCTTATCGCTTTCAGGAAGAACATTCTCCTCAATATCAAGGTTCATAAGAACGAATCTTGAAGCATTCCAAATCTTATTTGCAAAGTTACGGCTCGCTTCAACTCTTTCTATATAGAAACGCATATCGTTACCTGGTGAGTTACCTGTTGCAAGGGTAAATCTAAGCGCATCGGCACCATATTTTTCAACGATTTCAAGCGGGTCAATACCGTTTCCTAAAGACTTACTCATCTTTCTTCCCTGGCTATCACGAACAAGACCGTGGATATAGATATGTTTAAACGGTGCTTCATTCAAATGTTCAAGTCCTGAAACAATCATTCTTGCAACCCAGAAGAAGATAATATCGTATCCTGTAACCAAAACGGATGTAGGATAGAAATAATCAAGGTCAGCAGTTTTTTCTGGCCAGCCAAGCGTTGAGAACGGCCAGAGAGCAGATGAGAACCATGTGTCAAGCACATCATCGTCCTGCTTAACCTTTCCACCACACTTAGGACAAGTTGTTATATCTTCTTTGGAAACAGTTGTTTCACCGCACTCTTCACAGTAGAAAGCAGGGATTCTGTGTCCCCACCAGAGCTGACGGGAGATACACCAGTCCTTAACATTTTCCATCCAGTGCATATATGTTTTTGAGAAACGGTCAGGGATAAACTCAACTGTCTTCTCCTCAACAACACGGATAGCGTCCTTTGCAAGTGGCTCCATTTTAACAAACCACTGTTTTGATGTTATCGGCTCAACAGTTGTTCCGCAACGGTAACACTGACCAACATTGTGATTATGTTCTTCAATTTTAACAAGGAATCCCTGTTCCTCAAGGTCAGCAACAAGCTGTTTTCTCGCTTCATATCTGTCAAGACCTGCGTACTTTCCGCCCTCTTTGGAGACTGTCGCATCATCATTTAAGATTCTGATTTCTTCGAGACCATGACGCTTACCAACCTCAAAGTCGTTAGGGTCGTGAGCAGGAGTAATCTTAACGCATCCTGTTCCAAATTCCTTATCAACATATTCGTCTGCAATAAGCGGAATTTCTCTGCCAACAAGCGGGAGAATAAGTGTCTTTCCAACCTTATCCTTATATCTTTCGTCATCAGGATGAACTGCAACGGCAGTATCACCAAGAAGTGTTTCAGGTCTTGTTGTCGCAATAACAACCTCGCCTGAGCCATCGCTAAACGGATATTTAATGTGCCAGAAATTACCCGGCTGTTCAGCATATTCAACCTCAGCATCAGAGAGAGCTGTTATACAGCTTGGACACCAGTTGATAATTCTTGTTCCCTGATAAATAAGACCTTTTTCGTAAAGATTAACAAAAACCTCACGAACGGCTTTGGAACAGCCCTCGTCCATAGTAAATCTTTCTCTTTCCCAGTCACAGGAGCAACCAAGCTTCTTAATCTGGCTTATGATACGGTTTCCGTACTGCTCTTTCCAAGCCCATACACGGTCCAGAAATTTCTCTCTTCCCAAATCGTAACGGGTTAAGCCTTCCTCTTTGCGGAGATTTTCCTCAACCTTAATCTGAGTTGCAATACCCGCATGGTCAGTTCCCGGCACCCAAAGAGCCGCATACCCCTGCATTCTCTTTGTTCGGATAATAATATCCTGGAATGTTTCGTCAAGGGCATGTCCCATATGGAGCTGTCCGGTAACGTTTGGGGGAGGAATAACAATGGTAAAAGGCTTTTTTGTTTTATCCACCTCTGCGTGGAAATAGCCCTTGTCACACCATTCCTGATAAATTCTTTTTTCGACCTGTTTTGGGTCGTATGTCTTTGGCAGTTCTTTTGCCACAGAAATCACTCCTGACTTTTAAACATAAGTTGGGTGACAGAAGTTATCTGAACCACGATTTTCAATGGTTAATTTTCGCTTCTGCCACATTAAAATACTCGTTAATCATTAAGGTATGCCGTATAAGCATACCTTAACATTTTATCACATATTTTTCTTTAGTGCAAGCACTTTTTACAATTAAATTATTCTTTCGTCACCCCAGAAGAAAACGGCACAGGTTCCGGGACCTGCATGGCTTCCGATTGTAGTACCTATACTGTATATTTCAATGTCTCCATTGAGGTTGGGGAACTTCTCTTTAATGAGGTTCTTAACTTCCGTTGCGTCATCAATGCAGTCAGAGTGGCAGATATAACATTTGCCGGAATAATCATTGCCGTTTTGTGCGTGCTCTTCCATCTTTTTAACAA
>JAZRKP010000074.1:0-1262 GCA_045646365.1 Clostridia bacterium | reverse complement strand
CAGATTGGTGAAATCATCGGTGGTAGTGTGCGTGAAGAAAATTATGATAAGCTGATGAACCGCATCAACGAACTCAATATCCCGATGAAGGATATGTGGTGGTATTTGGATACTCGTCGTTATGGTTCATGTCCGCATGCAGGTTTCGGTCTCGGATTCGAACGCTTGTTGTTGTTTGTGACAGGTATGGCGAACATTCGCGATGTGATTCCTTTCCCGCGTACACCGAGAAATGCAGAATTCTAAAATGCAATAAATCGTATGAAAAGAGAAGATGGTTGCACCGTCTTCTCTTTTTTTATGAAAAAAATGAGACTAAAGCATAAAAAAGTAGGGAAAGAAAGTTGGATTTGAATATTTTTATTTAATTTTGTCTGTCAGCTATCGACAAATTGTTAACTTAATATAATCTACTATGAAACGTCGTGTTTTATTTATCGTGATGGCTATGTTTTTGTTGTCAGGCTTTTGCAGAGTGGCAGCTCAAACTACAGCTGAAGATTTGAAGGGAGTTTGGCAGATGTGCTTTTATATGTCTAGCGACCCGACAGTTCCTGGTGAGTTGAAACCAAGCAATTCCTTTAAGATCCTTTCTGATGATGG
Organism: Clostridia bacterium; assembly: GCA_045646365.1. GTDB lineage: Bacteria > Bacillota > Clostridia > Monoglobales > Monoglobaceae > SIG454. Next base: position 659 of record JAZRKP010000074.1, on the reverse strand, counting down.
AAAGTTTACCAATATGACTGTCATTCCTAATAAGGGTGCCATCATTATCGGTTCGGGTACGTACAAGCTGACCTCTCCGAACGCTTTTACGGAACATGTGGAAAAGAATCTCCATCTTCCGCAATTGGTAGGTGTGGACAATGTGCTTGAGTTCGAAATGAAGGGTGACGGTGTGATGATGGTTAAGTTCTTCGTCAAGAAGGATGCAGAAGGCAATGAAATCAACTCCTGGTATTATGAAACCTGGAAAAAGGTTCTTATGCCGGCTGTTTATCCGAAGGATTTGGTAAGATAATGCAGTTGAATGATATGGAAAGAGGCGGAAAAAAGACCCGCCTCTTTTTTTATGTGTATAAAAAATATTAGAATTTGTTTGTCAATTCAAGGAAAAGCCGTACCTTTGCAAGCCGATTATTATCAATAAGTTTATAAAAGATTAATTCTTAGTGATTTAATGGTTCTTTGTCCGGGAATCGTTAAGTAATTGGGAAGAAATAAATGTTTTTTAGTAGTAATAATTTAAAAAAGAATTAAGAGTGGATACTTTAAGTTACAAGACCATTTCTGCAAACAAGGTAACAGCTCAGAAAGAATGGGTTGTTGTTGATGCAACCGACCAGGTCGTAGGCCGTCTCGGTTCAAAAGTTGCGAAACTGTTG
>JAZRKP010000073.1:0-4328 GCA_045646365.1 Clostridia bacterium | reverse complement strand
TTTTATTCTGCTTGATAAAAAGTTGAGGTGAAAAGTGTGGGAAATGAATTTATTGAATTGATTGAATTGCACAATGCGGGGTCAATAAGAACTGACAGAAGAATAATATCTGACTATAATCTTCATTGGCACACCTTTTATCGTTTCAAAAGCAGTTATCCCTATTATGCTATGAAAGAAGTTATTATCACCAATTTCCTAATAATTGGGTAACCCATTAACTGTTCAACTGCTATGTGTCCTTTTATAATTTTGTCCAGAAGATGTAATTTGTTTACTTTTTTTCAACTTAAAAATATATTTTCTTAAAAACTGACAAGATAAATAAAGAAAATGATAAGAAATTTGTTGAATATTATGATATATTTAAATAAGATAATAAAGTAAAATGGCATTAGGGTATGATTAAATAAAAGCGAGGTGCAAAAATGATATACGATGATATAGAATTTATCGACTTTAGAAACAGACATTCAATATGTTGCAGAAGACAGGAATTTGTGAGCAAAAATCAGCATTGGCATGCTTATTATGAAGTGGAAATAGCAATCAGCGGAAATGGGAAGCATGTGCTGAACGGAACGGAATATAAAGATGAGGAAGGATATGTTTCTTTGTTGCGTCTTGGTGATATTCACGGCTTTGACATGGAAAATGCAAGTGAACATTGGGTGATAGAAATTCCTCCAGCGATTCTTCCTGACGAAGTTACAAAGCTTATGGTGCTTGTTGACGGGAATATAACTGTGAAGCTTAATGCTGAAGATTTTAAAAGAGTTAAAGAGCTCTTCTTTATGATAGAAGAGGGAAACGAAAAAAACGATGCCTTTAATGAACAGATGAAAATGCACCTTTCCTGTTCTTTAATTCTCTTTTTGTTGAGTCGTACAGAGAAAAACTTTTCAAAAAGATGTACAGAGAAAAATATACAGATTCGTGAAATTATTGCATATATTCAGGATAATCTTTTTGACGATTTATCAGAAGCAACGATTGCGTTAAAGTTTTTTATCAGCAAGGAATATTTAAGCTCGTTTTTTAAGAAAAATACAGGAATAACGCTTGGCTCATATATAAGAAAGGCAAGGCTTAATTACGCTGCAATGCTGGTCGTTACAACAGATAAAAAGATGCTTGATGTTTGTGAATTGTCGGGCTTTAATTCTTTGTCGACGTTTTTGCGTGGGTTCAAAAAAGAATTCGGAATGTCTCCATCTGAAATGAGACAGAATTTTCTGAATAAAGAGAAAAGCGGAGGATGATTATGAAATTTTCAGATAAATTTATAAAGGCTAATGATAAAGTATGTGATTTTAAGGAGTTTGTACAGGCGCCGTATTTCCGTAGAAAATTTAATCTCGGATTTAAGCCGGAAAACGCGGAAATAACTATTTGCGGTCTGGGCTTTTATGAGCTATATGTAAACGGGAAAAATATTACGAAAGCTCCCCTTGCACCATATATAAGCAACCCCGAAGAAGTTCTTTATTATGACAATTATGATATAGCGGAAAATTTAAAAGAGGGCGAAAATGTTGTTGGGGTTATTCTTGGAAACGGAATGAGAAATCCTTATGGCGGATTTGCTTGGGATTTTGAAAAAGCACCGGGCAGAGGATCGGTCACTTTTGCTTTATGCATAGAAGCTGAAAATGGCGAAAATAGCTTTATTTTGGAGGCGGATGAGAAATTTAAGACCCACCCGTCGCCAATTTTATATAATGATTTGAGAATGGGATATTGCTATGATGCCCGATTTGAAATTCCTTCTTGGTGTGATATTGATTTTAATGACGATAATTGGGATTTTTGTTTGACAGAAAAAACTCCGGATGGTATTAAACGGCTTTGCGAGGTTGAGCCGATTATTGTGGAGAAAGAACTTAAACCGATAGAGATTAAGCATTATGACAGGCATCCGTTTATGCATTATAAGTGGGGCGAGCCGGGAAAGGCTGTTGAGGATTCTTATAGAGATAATGTTTATGTTTACGATTTCGGTATTAACACTGCCGGCGTGACGAAACTAAAGATTAACGGGAAGCCGGGACAAAAGATTGTTATAAGACACGGCGAGGAGTTAATTAACGGTGAATTTTCCGTAAATACAACAGTTTTTCAGCGTGGAGAGGAACAAAGCAGGCTGTATCGTGAATATGGGCAGGTTGATACTTTCATCTGCAAGGGCGGATATGAGGAGTTTGTCCCGATGTTTAAATATGACGGTTTCAGATATGCTTATATTGAAGGACTGGAGAGCGAACAGGCAACAGAAGATGCGGTTACATATCTTGTTATGCACTCGGATTTGAAAAGACGGGCAGATTTTTCCTGCTCCGATGAAGTTCTGAACGAGTTATATAAATGTACTATAAATTCTGACTATTCAAACTTTTTCTATTTCCCGACAGACTGTCCGCATCGTGAAAAGCATGGCTGGACAGGAGATGCGTGGGTTTCTTCGGAACAAATGCTCCTTAATCTGACAGTAGAGGACAGCTTAAGAGAATGGTTTTTCAATATCAGACAGGTGCAGAGAGAGAACGGCGAGCTTCCCTGTATTATTCCAACTGTAAACTGGGGTTTTGAATGGGGAAACGGCCCGACATTTGATGCGTTTTGCGTGCAAATTCCGTATTATCTTTATAAGTATACAGGGAATAAAGAGATAATTCGTGAAAATTCTGAAATGATAGGTAAATACCTGAAGTATGTTTCAGATAAAAGGGATCGCGAAGGCTTGATTGAGTTCGGGCTTGGAGATTGGTGTGACCCGAATGCGGGAAACTTCGGTTTTAGTAAAGAGACCTTACCTGTTATTGCGACGATTATAATATACGATATTGCTAAAAAAGCAGGTTTTCTTTTCAATCAGGCGGGCTTAAACGAAGAACAGAAATTTACAGAAGCTTTTGCATCGGAACTTCGAGCAAGCATAAGAGAAAATCTTATTGACTTTGAAACAATGACGGTTAAAGGAAATTGCCAGAGTATGCAGACTCTTGGGATTGCCTGTGGAATTTTTGATGAAAACGAAATCAGTCAGGCGAGAGAAAGACTCCTTGAAATCATACATAATGACGGGGATATAATTTCTTGCGGAATGTTCGGGAAGCGTTTTCTGTTTTACGTTCTTGCGGAAATGGGCGAAGCAGAGCTTGCTTATAAAATGATTACATCAAAGGACAAAAACGGTTTTGGTTATTGGATCGAAAACGGAGCAACAAGCCTTTGGGAACGATTTAAATATATAGACGATGTTACGGCGGATAACTCTAAAAATCATCATTTTTACGGGCACATTTCCGCATGGTTCATTCAGGAGCTTGCAGGGCTTAAACCAAATCCGAAAGTTACAGATATTTCTGAATTTGAGATTTCGCCAAACTTTATATCGCAGTTGAACAGAGCGAAAGCTTATTATGATTCTGTATTTGGACGGGTTTGCGTTGAGTGGATAAGAGAAAACGAGAAAATTGTTTTGACAGTTAAAGCTCCGGCAGGAACGAAAGGTGACATAAAGCTTAAAGATGGATATATTTTTGAGGACGGAACAAATTTAAAGACATGGAATTTAGACGGGACAGACATTTGTTTGGAAATCGTAGAAAACAAAGAATGACAAATGTTTAAGGTGAAAAAATAAGGGGGAATTGATATGGCAGAAAAAGAGATTATTTCATTAAATGGAGAATGGGAAGTTGAGGGGGAATCACCGTCCGGTGAGAACCTTGCAATTTCGGGAAGTGTTCCCGGCTGTGCGCTGAATGATATATTAAATTCCGAAACAGAAAAGGAATATAACGATATTTTTTACAGGGATAATGCCGAGCAGTTTCAAAAATATGAGGATTATAGCTGGCACTATAAAAAGAGCTTTGTTTTAGACGAAAAATATGAATCTGTTCAGTTGGTATTTGAAAGACTGGACACATATTGTGATGTATATTTAAACGGTAAACATATCAGTTATTGCGATAATGGAAATATTGAACACAGTTTTGATATATCAAAGGCTTTGTGCGTTGGGGAGAATGTACTCGAAGTATATTTTTATTCGCCTATTCAAATGAACAGAGGCAGGAGAAAAAGAAATTTTTGTGCCTTTTCGGAAAACCGTCTTTACACAAGAAGAATGCAGTGTACATACGGCTGGGACTGGACAATGCGTTTTGTTACCTGTGGAATGGGAAATGCGTATTTAAAAGTTATTGATGAGGGAATAAAGAGTGAAGTTTCTCTTGCCGTGGGCTTTGAGGATGCGAATTATTTCAGTCGTATTTTTAAAAAGCAAACAGGGAAAACTCCAAGAGAGTATGGCGATGCGG
>JAZRKP010000072.1:0-1038 GCA_045646365.1 Clostridia bacterium | reverse complement strand
AGTAATGTGCAGTTTCGCTGAGGTTTGCATAGCCGTTATCATCAGAGAAAACGGGCTTACCATCCTTAAGAAGAAGCATATGAACGTGCATACCACTACCTGCCTCACCATAAATGGGCTTGGGCATAAATGTAGCAGTTTTGCCATATTTAAGAGCTGTATTGCGGATGATGTATTTAATCCACATTGTAGCGTCAGCCATTGTTGACATTTTGCCAAGCTGAGGCTCGATTTCGAACTGACCTGATGCAGCAACCTCAGGATGATGGTAGTTGATTTCAATACCTGCATCTGCCATATGCATACACATCTCGCTACGGCATTCGTAAGTAACATCAAAGGGTTTTGCAATGTGATAGTTTTTCTGCTTGGGAACGATAACACCGTCACCTGAAATGTCGCTGTTCCAATAAGACTGTTTAGCATCAACGCTTGCACTTATATTGTCAGGGCTAACATTCCAACCCACTTGGTCAAAGAGATAGAATTCAAATTCGGGAAGAATGAGCATTGTATCTGCAACGCCACAATCTGCCATATATTTTTCTGCTGCAAGAACTATATTTCTGGGGTATTGAGCCAAAGGTCTGTTCTGAGGATTATCAATAATCATAGCATTACCTGTCATTGATAATGTGGGAATAGAACAGAAGGGGTCGATAATAGCGGTATCGGGATCAGGAATAAAAACCATATCGCTTTTTTCAACAACAGCATAGCCGTAGTTTGAAGCATCAAAGCCTATACCGCTTTTCATTGTTTCCTCAGAGAAATTTTCTGCAGGGATTGTAACGTGGCGGTACTGACCATTAATATCAACCATTTTAAAGTCAACCATTTTAATATCTTTTTCTTTAATAAGGTTGATGATGTTTTCAATTTTTTTCTGCATAAAAAACAACCTTTCTTAATTGGTTTTTCCAATAAATTTACAATTTTTATATTAACATAAGCCCTCTTCATTGTCAATTAATGGAAAGGGCTTTTTCTTTGTTATTTCTTAATTCCCGATACCTGATACATTTCATCATCAGAAAT
>JAZRKP010000071.1:0-1804 GCA_045646365.1 Clostridia bacterium | reverse complement strand
CTGTGCAGATATACCTCTGATTTCGGACAAATACATATCTTTATCCTCGACGTTTTTAGCTCGTCTGCGTTTGTTGTCAATTCGCTTACGCTCTACATCAAGGTCATCAATCTGCTTTGATAATTTGCCTATAAATGCTTCAAGCTCCGGCACGGTGTTAATGTTTTCATCGTGCAAGAGCCTGAATTGCTTTTGATATTGTTCGAGTTTTCTTAATTCCTGCCGTAGCTCCGGAGACAACGGCGGCATGTGTTTTGGCTTTGGTGTGCTTGGCTTTAATAGTTCCATAAACAAATAAAACAGAGCTTCAAGCGTATCCATATATTTCACACGTCGTAGTTGATACTCAAGTTCTTTAAGCGGTGTTTGACGATACTTGGCTCTTGTTTTCTTATATGGTTCGCTGAACTGATTAAAATGAGCCCGATTGCCCGTTTGCCTGATTCTTTCTAAAATCCTGTCCTTTTTATATTCGTGACCCAAACGGTCAAATCGGATTGCTTTTTCCCAAGTCGGAGCTTTAACAGATGGATGGTCTGTCGCTTCAGACCGTGAAAAGACATATCCTTTATGCTTCATAAGAGCGACAAACTCTACATAGCTTGCAGAATTATTTATTGCATCGTCAACATCCTCACGGAGAATATCTCTGCGAGTTTTACCGCCGTGCTTATGTACCCAATATGCATTTCTGTCACCGTTGTAAAAGTCAGCATTTTCAAGAACCGATTTACCATACTCCTTGCACACTTCATCAGATATTTCTCTCAGGCGTATATGGTCTGAAATGTGATTTTCAAATTTAAGTCCTGTTTTGCAAGAAACAGAATTAATGACAATGTGGTTATGGATGTTGTCGGTGTTAAGATGTGTTGTAACAACAATCTCATACTCCTTGCCCCACATACGCCGTGCAGTTTCAAGTCCTATATCGTGAGCTTCTTTAGGTGTAACTTCGCCTGACTTGAAACTCTGATAGCCGTGATATGCCACATTTCCTCTCGTTTTTCCAAAATGCCGTTTTGTTATCATCATCTGCTCATAAGCTCGTACTGCCAAGCAGTTGATACCGCTTACAAACATTTTCATATCTGTTTTATCATCGTTTTCTGCGTATTTGAGTACAGCAGCCAAGTCATCATCAAGATACTTTGGATTAGTGGTCTTGTCGGGATTGTCTGCATATTTTATAACATCCCTTAATGAGCCTTTAATAGGCCAAAATCCCGTTGTAGCCATTATTCATCAATCTCCTTTCTTTCGGGTGCAAGTAGCTTTAACTGAATTTCATCAATCAGAGATAAAATTCTTTCTTCAAGTTCGGTACTGTAACCCTTATCAATCTGTTCATATAAATCACCGAGCTTACCTGAAAACTCATAAAAGCTTTCGGGCAAGAGAGCTTTTGGAGAATAACCCAAAGCTCGTTTTCTTAAATATTCCGAAATTGTTAAGCCACATTTATCGGCTTTATTTTTTATGCGTATTTTTTCTTTTTCGGTAACACGCACATAAATTGAATTTGCTCTTTCTTTCATTAAAATCAACTCCTATTTAAAATGTAATTTTCAGGGGGGGGGGAACTCCCCAAAGAGAAAAGGCAGGATTTCCGTGAGGAAGTCCCGCCTTTTACGGAATTTGTGCAATACAAGTTCCCTGCTCGTTACAGTACCGGACAGTTATTCTGCCCGTCTTACTGCAATAAGCTTATTGTTACCTCTTCTGTTCCTTTGGTAGGTTACTTCAAGTCGTTCTCCGACCTTGCGAACTGATTTATTGATAATGCCATAATTATTTCCTCCAT
>JAZRKP010000070.1:0-22855 GCA_045646365.1 Clostridia bacterium | reverse complement strand
GGCAAAAAAAGACAGCCGCACGTGAGCGGCTGCCAGTAATTGTAATGCGGTGCCAAATTTCGATGCCCCTTATAGGGGTTAAGCCTGCAAGAGCCCCTTCTAGGGGCTAGTCAAACCACTAGTTTACTAGTGGTTATGATTAAATTAGTCAGCTGAATAAGGGAGAAGCGCAATATATCTTGCTCTCTTGATTGCAACTGTAAGCTGTCTCTGGTGCTTTGCGCAGCAACCACTGATTCTTCTAGGAAGAATCTTAGCTCTTTCAGTAACATATCTTCTGAGTTTTGCAACATCCTTATAATCGATGTGTTCAACCTTATCAACACAGAACGCACAAGCTTTTCTCTTAGGTCTTCTCATGCGGCTTCTGTCCATCTTTTCTTTTTCAGACATATCTGAAACCTCCTTTTCGTAATCAATTAAAACGGCAAATCGTCGTCAGTATCCAGAGGAGAAAATCCTCCATCGTTCATTGCGGGCATTTCAGGAACACCTGCGGATGCAGAAGATGCGCCAAAGCCTGGGGCAGAACCCATATCTCCGCCGTCTCTCTTGCTCTCGCCAAAAGCGACCTCGTTTGCCACAACCTCAGTTGCGTAATTTTTCTTACCGTCAGGACCGTCCCAGCTTCTTGTGCTGATTCGACCGATAACGATAATCATTTTACCTTTTGAGAAGTATTTGCTGACAAATTCCGCTGTCTTGTTCCACGCAACGCAGTTAATAAAATCAGTCTGGGCATTCTCGCCGAAACCGTTATTGATTGCGATACTGAAACTACAAACAGCAGTTCCTGAATTCGTGTGACGAAGTTCAGGGTCACGAGTCAATCTTCCCATTAAAATAGCCTTGTTAATCATAACAAACCCGCCTATCTTTGCTTTCGCAGATTATTCTTCGTCTTTTCTAACTGTGATCTGTCTTAAAATTCCGTCTGTAATACGGAAAACTCTTTCGAGTTCCTGTGGGAAATCAGTCTTAGCGCTAAAGTTAACCAAAACATAGTAACCTTCGGTAGCATCGTTGATTTCGTAAGCAAGTCTTCTCTTACCCCATTCATCAACTGATTCGATTGTACCGTTGGCTTCTATCAATGATTTAAACTTATCAACTAAAGCAACTGTTTCTTCCTCAGTCTTTCTGCCGTCAACTACGAAAATAGTTTCGTACTTATTGATAACTTCAACCATTTATTTCACCTCCTTGTGGACTTTTGACTCCCGAAGTTCCCCGAGAGTAAGGATTGTACTTTCGTAACCATCAAATTATAGCACACTATTTAAGTTTTGTCAAGCATATTTCCACATTTTTCTTCATATACATTTACAGGTGATGCTTATGAAAAAAATGTTGGTTGTTTTTGGTATGGCAATATTTATAATTTCAGTTTTGCCCGCCGTTCATTTGTTCTTTAATGATTTTAATGTAAGAGAGCAGGTGGGATTTAACGAAAGCAGAGAAACTATCTCTGTTTATAGCAGTAAAACGGGGAAAGTGACAGAGGAGGATATTGAAGAATATCTTGTTGGAGTTGTGACAGCGGAGATGCCTGCTCTTTATGAGGATGAGGCGTTGAAAGCTCAGGCGGTTGCGGCAAGGAGCTATATTTTAAGTAAAAAGGGGACGGAAAATCCCGACCATAAGGATGCCGAGGTTTGCACAGACCCTGCCCATTGCAAGGCATACACGGCTTTAGCTGAGGCGAAAGAAAACTGGGGCAGGGACTTTGAAAAGTATCATAATAAAATTAAGACGGCGGTTGAGGCGACAAAAGGGGAATATATCTCCTATAACGGCGAAACTGCGGTTGCTTGTTTTTATGCAGTAAGCGGAGGGAGAACAGAAAATGCCTCGGATGTGTGGGGCGGTGACACCCCATATCTTCGGTCGGTGGAGAGTCCGGGGGATTTGAATTATGATAACTTAAAGGCATCAGTAAGCGTTTCAAATGATGAGGCTATGTCTGTTCTTGGGGTTGATTCGCTGAGGATTGGAGATGTGAAAAGAACGGAGGGTGGCTCGGTTAAAACAATCCAGATAGGCGGAAAGGTGTTTACAGGAACGGAAATCAGGAGCCTGTTTAAACTTAATTCAGCTAATTTTGAGGTGCAAACAACCGATAAGGAGGTTGTTTTTACAACAACGGGGAAAGGGCACGGCGTTGGAATGAGTCAGTTCGGGGCAAACCAAATGGCGAAAGAAGGTAAAACATACAGGGAAATTCTGTGCCATTATTATAGGGGAGTTGATATAGAGAAAAGATAATTCTTGCATCGGAGGGATTTTTGTGTTATACTTTTAACAAAAGTGAGGTGCTTTTATGGACAAGCCGATAATAAACGGAATTTATAAGCATTATAAGGGAAATAAATATAAAGTCCTGGGGATTGCCAAACACTCCGAAACTCTTGAGGAAATGGTTGTTTATCAGGCTTTATATGGAGAAATGGGGATTTGGGTTCGTCCCCTTTATATGTGGAGCGAGGAAGTTTCGGTTAATGGAGAAACAGTTTTGAGATTTGAATATACGGAGGATGAAAATGTTTAAAGCTTATTTATTTGATTTTGACGGGACTTTGGTTGATTCTATGCCTGCATATGCATCGCTTATAAAAGGCATTCTTGATGAATATAACTTGGAATTCAGCGACGAACTTCTCAGAACTCTGACCCCCTTGGGTACATACGGAAATGCAAAATACCTTATTGAAAATATGGGAGTTGAGGAGACTCTGGAAACCATTGTTGAAAAATTAGGACAAAATGCCTATATTGAATATGCGGAGAAAATCCCTGCAAAGAAGAATGTTATTGAGGTATTGAAAAAACTGAAAGGGAGCGGAGCAAGCCTTAATGTTTTAACCGCAAGTCCGCATATCACTCTGGATGTTTGCCTGAAACGATTGGGGATTTTTGATTTATTTGATAATGTGTGGTCCTGCGACGATTTCAACACCAATAAGGCTAATCCTGAAATTTATAAAATGGCGGCGGAGAAAATCGGTGAGAAGATAGAGGATATTCTCTTTTTAGACGATAATTTCAATGCGGATAAGACTGCGAAAAGTGCAGGAATGAAAGTTTGCGGAGTCTATGACGAAAGCTCTGCGGAATATGAGGATGAAATCAAAGAAATAACGGATTTCTATATCCGTGATTTTGAGGAATTGCTTGATATTTAGCGTATTGACACGGTTTTAAATTTGTGGTATTATTAAATAAAAATGGGAGGTATATTTATGAAAAAAGTAGTTATCACAATAGGCAGACAGCTTGGTTCTTGTGGCCGTGAAATCGGCAGGAAGCTTGCGGAGAAACTGGATATAGCCTTTTATGATAAGGAACTCATAGTTGAGGCAGCCAAAGAAAGCGGTCTTCCCGAAAAGTTTTTTGAAAATACAGACGAAAAGCCAACAAGCAGTTTTCTGTATTCTCTTGTTATGAGCGTTCAGCCGGGAATCGGTCTTTATAACCACTATAACGATTTCCTGAACAATGATAACATTTTCAGAATACAGGCGGATATTATACATAAAATTGCAGAGAGAGAGTCTTGCATTATCGTTGGAAGATGTGCGGACTATATCTTAAAGGAAAGGGACGATGTTATAAAAATCTTTATCCACGCATCAAAAGAAACGCGCAGAGACAGAATTATGCTTCGTGATAAGGTTTCCGATAAAGAGGCAATGACTATTGTAACAAAAGCAGACAAACGCCGTGGAAATTACTATAATTTCTATACAAACAGAACTTGGGGCGATGTAAATAACTACGATTTGTCATTAGATTCAGGGAAAATGGACATTGATAAGTGTGTTGACCTCATTGCGGACTATGTTAATATGAGATAAATTTCAAGAGGAGATAATCAGATGCTCAACTGACAACATTATTGAACTTAACAGGGATATAGACCCTGGCAGGTCACGAGCATTATGCTTTGTCTGCTATGATTACATAAATAAGAAGATTATAAGTAATATCTAAAATAAACGGCAAGGATTTATTCCTTGCCGTTTTTGTATACTATCTTAAATGCCAGATGTCACGGTTATAATCCTCAATAGAACGGTCGGAGGAGAAGAAACCTGCCTTTGAAACATTGATAACTGCTTTCTTGTTCCAGATTTCAGGCTGAACAAATTCCTTTGCCGCTCTGTGGCTTGCGTCAAGATATGAGTTAAAGTCACGGAGGAGGAGGTACTGGTCAGCAAAATTACCTCTGCCGAAAACGAGTTCGTGGTAAATATCGTTAAACAGATTCTGCTTATCTTTTGAGAATGTTCCGTCAATAAGTGTGTCAACAATACCCTTTATAACAAGATTATCAGAGTAAATTGCAGGGCTCGGGCTCTGACCGGATGCGTAAATTGACAGAACTTCGTCGGAGGAAAGACCGAAAATATAAATATTATCAAGCCCAACCTTTTCGGAAATCTCAACATTGGCTCCGTCCATAGTTCCGATTGTCAAAGCACCGTTTAGCATAAGCTTCATATTACCCGTTCCCGAAGCTTCCTTACTTGCAGTTGAAATCTGCTCGGAAAGGTTAGCCGCCGCAACGATTTTCTCAGCTATTGAAACGCTGTAATTCTCAATAAACACAACCTTCAATATGTCTTTTGTTCTTGGGTCATTATTAACAACATCGGCAACATTGTTGATAAGCTTGATGATAAGCTTTGCCGCGTGGTAACCCGGAGCCGCCTTTGCCCCGAAGATAAATGTTTCAGGGAGCATTGATGCCTGACTTGGATTTTCTGTAATCATCTTATAGCGATAGATAATGTGCATAACCTTAAGGAGCTGACGCTTATATTCGTGGAGTCTTTTAATCTGCACATCGAAAAGAGAATCAGGGTCAACATTTATGCCGTTATGCTCGCTGATGTATTTAGCAAGAAGTACTTTATTATCCTTCTTAATCTTATCGAATTTTTCACAGAACACCTTGTCGTCAGCAAACGGAGTAAGCTTCTCAAGGTTTTCGGCTTTCTTAATCCAACTGTTTCCGATTGCATCAGTTATAAGCTTTGCAAGCTCAGGATTAGCTTTATAAAGCCATCTTCTCGGTGTTACACCGTTGGTAACATTCTTGAATTTGTCAGGATAAATACTGTAATAATCCTTAAATGTTTCCTTTTTAAGAATTTCGGTATGGAGTGCCGCAACGCCGTTAATACTGTGGCAGGTTGTCATACACATATTTGCCATATTGACATTACCGTTTGAAATAACGGACATATATTCAATTTTACCGTAATCGTCGCCAAATCTTGAATGAAGATTTTCTCTCTGACGGCGGTCAATTTCACGGACAATCTGAATAATTCTCGGAAGAAGTGTTTCAAACATTGAAACAGGCCATCTTTCAAGAGCCTCGGTTAAGATTGTGTGGTTTGTGTAAGCAAATGTTTTAGTAACAACATCCCATGCGTCTTCCCATGAAAAACCTTCTTCGTCCATTAAAATACGCATAAGTTCGGGGATTGCAAGGGTTGGATGTGTGTCGTTTATATGAATCTGAACATAGTTCGGAAGTTCATAGAGGGAATGTCCACGGCGTTTCTGCTTCTTTAAAATCCACTGAATTGTGGCAGAAACGAAGAAATACTGTTGCTTAAGTCTTAACAGCTTACCCTCGTAATGATTGTCCTCTGGATAAAGTATCTTTGAAACAACCTCGGCAAGCTCTCTGTCCTTCATCGCCATAGCATAGTCACCACGGTTAAATTCACTCATATTGATAACCTGCGGTGAACGGGCTTTCCAGAGTCTCAGGGTGTTAACAAGGTCGGAGTCATATCCTGAAATCGGCATATCATAAGGCATACCGATAACTGTGTTATAGTCAAGGTGGCGGAATTTCATTCTGCCGTCTTCAAAGTATTCCTCAATACGCCCGTTATAGTGAACCTCAACCTGGTCCTCAGGTCGTTCAACCTCCCAGGCATTACCGTCTTCAAGCCACGGGTCAGGCATTTCTGTCTGATAACCATCAACAATTTTCTGACGGAAAAGACCGTATTCGTAACGAATTCCGCACCCGAAAGCAGGAAGTTCCAAAGTTGAGAGAGAGTCTAAGAAACACGCCGCAAGTCTGCCAAGACCGCCGTTTCCAAGCCCTGCATCATTTTCAACCTCTTCAATCTGGGATAAATCAAGACCACACTCTTTTAATGTGTCGCGATAAATATCCATTTGCATAATGTTGATTAAGTTATTGCCAAGTGCTCGTCCCATAAGGAACTCGAAAGAGAGGTAGTAAAGCTCTTTTTCGCTCCCTTTTTCAAGTCTTTCGCGGGATTGTGCCCATTTTTCCATAACTGTGTCCTGAACCGTTGCCGCACAGGCTTTGTAAATCTGTGCAGGGGTTGCAGTTTCAAATGTTTTTGCATAGTGTCTGCGAAGCTTGCTTGCAATAGAACTTTTAATCTGTTCTTTCTGCGCATTGTACTCCGCTTTTGTCATCTTTTTTGCCATTTATTTTCACCTTTCATTGCTTATATTAACCCTTATTTCAAAGGTAGTAATCATAAATTCTTATCTTACACAAGACTCTTGTAAAGTTCTATATATTTTTTAGCGGATTCGTCCCATGAGAAGTTTTCTTTCATAGCTTTTCTGACTATCTTGTACCAGATATCTTTATTTGAGAAAAAGTCGATAGCACGGCGGATAGTATAGAGCATATCGTGGGCGTTGTATTGCGAAAAACTGAATCCGTTTCCGTCACCCGTAAACTCATTATAGGACTGTATGGTATCTTTGAGACCGCCTGTTTCACGAACGATTGGAATTGTTCCGTATGAGAGAGCGATGAGCTGTCCCAAACCGCAAGGCTCAAAGAGTGACGGCATAAGGAATAAGTCGCAAGCGGCGTAAACCTTGTGTGCCATCTCGTTTGAAAACATAATGTTTGCAGACATTTTTTCGGGATTACACCAAGCATAATGTCTGAACATATTTTCGTATTTTTCCTCCCCAGTTCCGACAACAACAAACTGAATGTCCATCCCCATAAGGTCATCCATAACTGCGGAAATAAGGTCAAGACCTTTCTGGTCAACAAGCCTTGAAACAAGACCAATCATAACTTTTTCTCCATCCTGCGGAAGACCAAGCTGTTGCTGAAGAGCAAGTTTATTTGCTTTCTTACCATTTTTAAAGTTGTTGAGATTATATTTTTCAAAAATAAGCTCATCCCGACGGGGATTATATTCGTCATAGTCGATTCCGTTTATAATACCATAAAGAGAATTTTCTCTTGCACGGAGCAAGCCGTCAAGCCGTTCTCCGCCAAGAGGTGTCTTTATCTCGTTTGCATAAGTAGGACTGACGGTTGTTATGAGATTTGAATAGACAAGCCCTGCCTTTAAAAGGTTTGCACAACCGTGGAATTCAAGCTTATCGTCTGTAAAATATCCCATATTAACAGAGAAAAAGTCGGAAACCGCTTCAACGCTGTAAAGTCCCTGATATTTCAGGTTGTGAATGGTAAAGACTGTTTTTATATCAGAATAAAATCCGTCAGCTTTATAGTAAGCGTCAAGAAGCACAGGAATCATTCCTGCCTGCCAGTCGTGGCAATGAATAATATCGGGTTTAAAGTCAATTCCTTTCAGTATCTCAAGAGCCGCCTTATCGAAAAAGGCGAATCTTTCAAGGTCGTTCCACTTATAAAGGCACTGGTCACCGAAATAATATTCGTTGTCGATAAAATAGTATTTAACGCCGTCTTTGATAAGCTCAAAGACACCGCAATATTTATTACGCCATCCCAATGGAACATATATAAAAAATTTGTACTGCATCTGATTCAGGTATTCTTCTTTGATTGCTCCGTATTTAGGAAGAACAACAGCAACCTCGTTCCCTGCTTTAGAGAGAGCCTGAGGAAGAGCACCCAAAACATCGCCGAGTCCGCCACTTTTTGCATAGGGCGCAACTTCTGATGAAACCATAAGTATCTTCATGTCTTTCCTCCGTAAAATTAAACAATTACCTTTTTGCCGATAACAACAGGATAAGTTTCCTGCCCCACAAGCTTTTTACCCTTGCGGAGAACAACATCCTTATCAAAAATTGCGTTTTCAACAAGACAGTTTTCAAGAATCTGTGAGTTCTGCATTATAATCGCATTTTCAACAGTTGCACCTGCCCCAACTGTAACACCTCGGAAAATGATACTGTTTTTAACTGTTCCCTCAATAGTACAGCCGTCAGCTATAAATGAGTTGTGAACACTTGAGTTTCTGCCATATTTTGTCGGAATCATATCCTTGACCTTTGTAAAGATTCTGTTATCGTCGATTGTGCCGAAAAGCTCGTCACGAACATCCTTTTTAAGCAGGTCAAGATTGAAAAGATAGTATGAGCGGATACTGTCAATTTTTTTGTGGTATCCCTCGAATTTATAACCTAAAATCTTAAGTCTGGAAACATTTTCCAAAAGCATATCCATAGAAATTGACTGCTTTCCGTGAGCCATACAATCTCCGACAAGCTCAAGCAAAAGGTCTTTCTTTATAAGGAAAGAGTGGAGATAGGAAAAGTCAGATTTCTGAATTGTCGGGTAAATCTGCATATCTGTAATACGATTATCCCCGTTGACATCGAGGAAAATGTGTCGTTTAAGGTCAGATTCGGGAATCCTGCCCACATTTGCATAAATAAGCGTAATGTCCGCCTCGTTTTCCATATGGAATGCCATAACATCGTCATAAGTGATGTTGCAGACGGTGTTACAATCGCTGACAACAACATAATCCTGCTTTGCTCTTTTCAGGTATCCGAAAGCGTTGAAAATATTTGGAATTCCGCCGACAACATTATCGCTGTCGTAGAAAGGAAGGAGGAAGAGTCCGTTTCCTTTTCTGTCCAAATCCCAGTCCTTGCCTGTTCCTAAATGGTCAGTTAAAGACTGTGTTCTTGCAGTTGTTGTTATACCAACATTTATTATACCTGAGTTTACCATATTTGACAAGACAAAGTCAACAATTCTGTAACGGCCTCCAACAGGAACGGCTGCCAAAGCTCTTTTGTTAGTTAAATCGCCTAAGTTTGCCTCAGGATTTTCTGAGAAAATAAGTCCCATTATATTGTTTTGCATTTTAAATCCTCCCCTCGTTATTACGCCGTAACGGTTTTCTCGGTTGAACTTGTGCTGTTCATAACATTTTTATCAACCATTGAACCGCTCTTTATCTTGATTTTTTCGTCTATCACAACATTACTGCCAAGGAGAGTAATATTATCTGTGCAGATTTTTTCGTTTATATATTCACAGTTAGCATCTTCATCGTCAGAGCCAATTTTAGCTCCCTCTGAAATGTAACTGTTTGAACCGATTACTGATTTATAAATTACGGCATCTGCTCCAATGTGAACTCCGCCAAAAATGATTGAATCACGAACTATTGCACCCTCTTCAACAGTAACACCTGCGGAAATAACTGAGTGTTCAACAGTACCGCTTATCTCACAACCCTCTGTTATATAGCTGTTTGAAATCTTTGCGGTTTCAGAGATGTATTGCGGAGGGAGAACAGGGTTTTTACTGTAAATCTTCCAGGAACCGCTGTCAAGGACAAACTTAGGATCCTCATCCAAAAGCTCCATATTAGCTTCCCAAAGGCTCTGGATTGTTCCAACATCTTTCCAGTATCCGTCAAAACGGTGAGCCAGAAGCTTGAGACCGTTTTTAAGCATTTGCGGAATGATGTTTTTACCAAAATCGTTGCTGGAGGACGGGTCGTTTTCGTCAGCAATAAGATATTTTTTAAGAGGTCCCCAACTGAAAACATAAACACCCATAGAGGCGAGATTACTCTTGGGATTTTCAGGCTTTTCCTCAAACTCAGTTATGTTCATATCTTCGTCAGTATTCATAATTCCAAATCTTGATGCCTCAGTCCAGGGAACTTCAATAACGGCAATGGTCGCATCAGCACCTGCCTTTTTGTGTGCCTTAATCATTGCGGAATAGTCCATTTTATAAATATGGTCACCTGAAAGAATGACAACATATTCAGGGTTAAACTGGCTGATAAAACCAATGTTCTGATATATTGCATTGGCTGTTCCTTTATACCACTCACCCTTTTCAGCTGAAACATACGGAGGCAGAACATAAACTCCGCCATTTCGTCTGTCGAGCCCCCATGGACGACCGCTTCCGATATATGTGTTTAACTCCAAAGGCTGATATTGAGTCAAAACACCAACAGTATCAATCCCCGAATGACTGCAATTACTAAGCGGAAAATCAATAATTCTGTATTTTCCGCCAAACGGAACAGCAGGTTTTGCAACATTGGTAGTGAGTGCTCCCAAACGGCTTCCCTGTCCGCCTGCAAGTATCATTGCCACACATTCTTTTGAATTCATTAAAATACGCCTCCCATATAACGATTACTTAACTTTTCTTTTTTTAACGACCTTTTTAAGATACATAGAGGAAAGCCCGGGCAGGTCGGCTTCGATATAATAATCAAAATCACCCGATTTCCCTTTTTTCGCTTTGAAGGAGCCTGAAAGAACTCCGTCTCCGCCGTATTTTTCGTTATCGGTAGTAAAAATAATTTCGTATTCACCAGATGTTGGAACCCCGATGCGATAGTCTTTGTGGTCTGCCGCTGCAAAGTTCATAACTGCAATAATCTTATCCCGTCCGCTTCGGCTTTGTCTTATAAAGCTTATGGTACTGTGTTGAGAATCCTCGGCATTTATCCATTTAAACCCGTTCCAGTCACTGTCGTTTTCGTGCAGGGCTTTATGAGATGTATAGAATTTTCCTAAATCCTTAGTAAATTCGAGCATTTGTCTGTGTCTGTCATAACCTAAAAGTTGCCAGTCAAGTCCCTCGGCAAACCGCCATTCGATAAACTGTGCAAATTCGTCACCCATAAAGAGCATCTTCTTGCCAGGATGAGCATACATAAAGCTGTATAAAAGACGCAGACTCTTGAATTTCTGCTCGTAGTCGCCGTACATTTTGTCAATAAGTGATTTCTTTCCGTGGACAACCTCGTCGTGGGAAAGAGGGAGAATGTAGTTCTCCGAGTATGCATACATCATAGAAAATGTAAGAAGATTATGGTTTGAGCCTCTGAAATATGGATCCATCGCCATATATCTTAATATGTCATTCATCCATCCCATATTCCATTTAAAATTAAATCCCAGTCCGCCATCGTGAACAGGTTTGGTAACACCGCCCCACGCAGTGGACTCCTCAGCTATCATAAGAGCATTAGGAAATCTTTTAAAAACTTCGCGATTCAAAGTCTGTAAAAATTCGATTGCCTCAAGGTTTTCCTTTCCGCCAAACTTGTTTGGAAGCCAGTCGCTTTGACGGTTGTAGTCAAGATAAAGCATACTTGAAACCGCATCAACACGAAGTCCGTCAAAATGGTATTCCTCCAGCCAGAAAATGGCGTTGGAAATCAGGAAAGAATGGATTTCGGTCTTTGTCCAGTCAAAAACCAAAGTCCCCCATTCTCTGTGCTCACCCCGTCTGCTGTCAGGGTGTTCATAAAGACAACTTCCGTCAAATCTTGCAAGACCGTGGCTGTCACGGGGGAAATGAGCAGGTACCCAATCCATAATAACAGATATATTCGCCTCGTGGCATTTGTCTATGAAATATTTAAGGTCAGCAGGATGCCCGAAACGACTGTTTGCACTGTAATATCCTGTAACCTGATACCCCCAGGACCCGTCAAAGGGGAACTCAGCAAGAGGCATAAGCTCAATATGAGTATATCCCTGCTTTTTCACATAAGGGATAAGCTCATCAGCCATCTCACGATAGGTTAAAAAGCTACCATCTTCGTGAGTTTTCCACGAGCCGAAGTGCATTTCGTAAATATTCATCGGCTTGTCATAAGGTGTGGTGGAATTTCGTTTTTCAATCCATTTTCCGTCATTCCACTCATATGACAAGTCAGCGGTTATTGATGCAGTTTCGGGGCGTACCTGACTGTAAAACGCCATAGGGTCAGCCTTGTGCAGAAACTCACCATTTCTTGTTTCGATAAGATATTTATAAATTTCGCCCTCTTTAATCCCATCAATATAAGTCTCCCATATTCCGTGGTCAGAATGAAATGTCATAGGGTTTTTGCTTCTGTCCCAGCCGTTTGAATCGCAGACAAGGGCAACGGACACCGCGTTAGGTGCCCACACCGCAAATCTATACCCTTTTTTTTCTTTGTGAGCACCAAGCATTTTATATAGGTTATAATGCTCCCCACGATTGAAAAGATACATAAGAGGTTCGGAAACAAAATTTGTATTTTCTTTTCTCTTTGTCGTTCTTCGCATAAAGTCTCCTTCAGTATTTTGTTAATTGTGTAAAAAAATAGAAAAAATTTCACAAAAAAATAGTACACTTTTACTATTAACTTTAATTGTAACAAACTTTATAGCATTTGTCTATAACAATCTTTACCAAAATAAAATCAGTCAGATTGTTATTTTCTTCCAAAAATTATTGTTTTTCTTGGCGGAATAGTTATTTCTTGAGTATTTTTGTCTATAAGTTTTGCGTAGTCACCGAGAATTGAAACAGGTGCCTTGAAGGTATCGTTTCCACAGTTGACAGCGAAAATTCCCCATCCGTTTTTTGCTTTGTTGCCGAATACATCTGTTCCGTTTTCTATCTTGCGCAAGAAAATGAAAACACTTCCCTCGGCATAGAGCGGAACAAAGGGTCCTGTTTTAAGGAAATCGTTGTTGTTTCGGTAGTTTATGAGGGTTTTATAAAATTCCTGAAGTTCAGGATTTATCTTGCGCCAGGTATAAGTTTTGCGGTTGTAAGGGTCGCGACCGCCCTCCATTCCGATTTCGTCCCCGTAGTATATACAAGGCACGCCAACAAAGGTCATTTGCATAAACGCCATAAGCATAACCCGGTCTATGGCAAGGCTCTCGTCTGTACCGCTTAAAGAAAAGCTCCACTTTTCATAATCGCTCATATCCTCTGGGATATTTTTACCGCTAAGAACGGTCTTTATCCGCGCAGTATCGTGAGTTCCGGCAATATTCATAAGACTGTATAAAACCTGCTTGGGATAGTTTTCCATAATCTGCATAATTCTGCTTTCAAACTGTTTTGCGTCTATGTATCCCATAATAAAATCAATCATACTGTCTTTAAACGGGTAGTTCATAACACTGTCAAGTTCATCGCCTAAAAGGTATTCCCTTTGTTCGCTGTAGCTTATCTTGTTTGATGCATCCTCCCAGACCTCACCGATAATTATGCAATCGTCCTTTTCGGATTTTGCCTCTTTTCGCAGAGTTTTAATAAATTCGTCCGGAAGCTCGTCAGCAACATCAAGTCGCCAGCCGGAAGCACCAAGTCGTAACCACTTCTTTATTATAGCATCATTGTCCCTTAAAATATGGTCTAAATATGTCGGATGAGTTTCATTTATATTTGGAAGATTGGTGCAACCCCACCAGCTCTCATAGTTTCCGTCATTTGAAAATTTATACCACTCTCTGTATGGCGAGTTAATATCACGGTATGCACCCTGATTTTCACCGTAGTTTCCGTACTTGTTAAAGTAGATACTGTCGCTTCCCGTGTGGGAGAAAACTCCGTCTAAAATTATGCGGATACCAAGCTTTTCAGCTTCTTTGCAAAGCTTTATAAAGTCTTCTTCCGTTCCGAACATAGGGTCAATTTTTGTATAATCTGCGGTGTCATATTTATGATTTGAATAGGCGTCAAAAATCGGGTTGAGGTAAATAACACTTACCCCCAAATCCTTGAGATAAGGCAGTTTTTCACATATCCCCTCTAAATTTCCGCCGTAAAAATCATTGCAGGCAGGTCCGTTTTCGTGAGGGTGTTTCTGATAGGAAAATGGCTCGTACCAGTCATCGTGGAGGATGTATTCAGGGCGTTTTTTAGGTAGCGGATTTTTTCTGAAAAAACGGTCAGGGAAAATCTGATACATAACCGAACCTTTAAACCAGTCGGGGGTTTTGAAATCTTTTTTATAAACCGTAATCTGATAGGAATTTCCCTCAGGTATATCCTTTAAAGTTCCGACTCCGCCATATTTTCCGTCATTGTTATAATAGTATTTTCTGCCATCCTGTGAGTCGATTATAAAATGATACCACACAAGCTGAGCAGTTTCGGGCATGGTGAATTTAGCAGAAAATCCGCCCTCTGCTCTGGTCATAGGGACAAGGATTTCCTGTTCGTCAAACCAGAATCTTAAAGTTGCGGAATCACCGTCGCAGACGATAAAAAAAGTGACTTCTTCACCGGTCTTAACAGCACCGAATGGCTTTTTGTATTTCAAATCTCTGGAATTATAGTAAATATTCATAGCTCACTCCAAAATTTCGTTATATAGATATAATTTTACCACACAAAACAAATAAATGCAAACATTTTCGGTTGCTTGTTAATTATTGCATAAAACATATGCGGAAAAACCTTATTTTTCGACGAAAAACACTTGACAAAATACCCCTTTTGCTGATATAATTAGTGTATGTTTTGGTCTGTTCTTTCGATAATTATTATCAAAGGGGAAATTTGACCTTTAAGCCCTCTGTAACTGACGGATTTAAGCGGGAAACCGCATGGGAGCAGAGGGGATATTAAAGCCGACCGTCTGGGCAGACTTTTCCTGTGTGAGGATTTGTCTGCCCTTTTTGTTTGCTTATTTTAAAATGGAGGTTAGAAAATGAAGAAAATCGGAATTATTATGGGAAGTGACAGTGACCTTCCTGTTGTTGAAAAAGCTATAAATACGCTTAAAGAATACGGTGTTCCTTATGAGGTGCATGTTTTTTCTGCACACAGAACTCCCGAGGAAGCGAAAAGTTTTTCTCAGAATGCTATTAAAAATGGATTTGGTGCAATAATTGCTGCGGCAGGAATGGCGGCGCATCTTGCAGGTGCAATCGCTGCAAACACAACTTTGCCGGTTGTTGGTATTCCTGTTAAAGCGGCTTGTCTTGACGGCGTTGACGCACTCTTGTCAACTGTTATGATGCCTCCCGGTATCCCGGTTGCAACAGTTGGTATAAACGGTGCTGTTAATGCCGCTCTGCTTTGTATACAGATTCTCGCAGTGAGTGATGAAGAACTTTCGAAAAAGCTTATTGCGGCAAGAAAAGCGGCATCTGATAAGGTGCTTGAAAAAAACAAGGCTATTGAGGAACAGTTTAACGGCTGATTAAAGAATTGACAAAACGGAGGTAAAATATGGGAGGATTTTTTGGAACAGTAAGCAAGCATGATGCGATTTCCGATGTGTTTTTCGGAACGGATTATCATTCCCACCTTGGAACAAGAAGAGCAGGAATGGCGGCTGTCAGCGAGGAAACGGGACTTCAACGGGATATTCATAATATCGAAAATTCGCCGTTTCGGACAAAGTTTGAAAAGATTTTTGATGATATGCACGGTTCAAGTGCCATTGGTTGTATAAGTGACAGTGACCCGCAACCGCTTCTTATCCGTTCAAGTATAGGTGCTTATGCAATCAGTATGATTGGGTGCATAAATAATGCTGAAGAACTTATAAATGAGTATATATTGAATAACGGCGGACATTTCGGAGTTATGACAGGCGGGAAGGTTAACTCAGTTGAACTTATAGCGTCGCTTATTAACCAGAAAGATACATTTGTTGACGGAATAAAGTTTGCGCAAAGTGTTATAGACGGCTCAGCGTCAATCCTCATTCTGAAAGAAGACGGGGTGCTTATCGCCGCAAGAGACAGATATGGGCGAATTCCGATTCTGATTGGTAAGAATGAAGACGGGTACGCGGTTTCGTTTGAAGACTATGCTTATAAGAAGCTTGGTTATGCAAGTGAAAAAGAGCTTGGTCCGGGCGAGATTGTTGAAATAACCGCAGAGAATATAACAGTTCTTTCTCCTCCTGAAAAGGAAATGAAAGTGTGTTCATTCCTTTGGTCATATTACGGATTCCCAACTGCTAATTATGAGGGAGTCAATGTTGAGGTTATGCGTTATCGTAACGGTGAAATTATGGCGGAAAGTGACAGAGAGGCAGGACTTTTAGAGGGGATTGACTATGCCTGCGGAGTCCCTGATTCGGGAACGCCTCACGCCATTGGTTATGCTAATAAAAGCCATATCCCATTTGCAAGACCGTTTATAAAGTATACTCCGACATGGCAGAAAAGTTTCACTCCTGCCAGCCAGAAAGACAGAAATAAAATTGCGAAGATGAAGCAAATCCCCGTTGAGGAGCTTATTCACGATAAAAATCTTCTCTTTGTTGATGACTCGATAGTGAGAGGAACACAACTTAAAGGAACAGTTGATTTTCTCTACGAAAACGGAGCAAAGTCAGTTCATATGCGGTCGGCTTGCCCACCGATTATGTATAGCTGTAAATATCTAAACTTCACCAGAGGTACAGATGATATGGAGCTTATTGCCCGTCGTATCATTATGGAACTTGAGGGCGAAGAGGGAATGAAATATATTGATGAATACAGCGATTCTAAAACAGAACGAGGTAAAAATCTCCGAAAAGCAATTTGTGAAAAATTCAATTTTGCATCGCTGGAATTCCAGTCCCTTGAAGGGTTGATTGAGGCTATCGGTATTGAACCGTGTAAGCTTTGCACATATTGCTGGAACGGCAAAGAATAAAGGAAATAATGCACTTAAGAAAGGATAAAAATTATGAAAAGTTACAGTGAAAGCTATGCAGCAGCAGGAGTTGACATCACAGCGGGATACAGAGCCGTTGAACTTATGAAACAACACATTGCGAAAACAATGGTGAACGGAAAAACAACAGATATAGGCGGTTTCGGCGGTCTTTTTGAACTTGATATGACGGGAATTGAAAAGCCTGTTTTGGTAAGCGGAACAGACGGGGTTGGAACAAAGCTTAAGCTTGCCTTCTTGTCGGACAAGCATAACACAGTTGGTATCGACTGCGTTGCTATGTGTGTAAACGATATTATTTGTTGCGGTGCAAAACCGCTCTTCTTCCTTGACTATATCGCTTGCGGAAAGAATGTTCCTGAAAAGATTGCAGACATCGTTTCAGGTATCGCAGAGGGATGTGTTCAGTCAGGATGTGCTTTAATCGGTGGTGAAACTGCTGAAATGCCTGGATTCTACCCTGTTGACGAATATGACCTTGCAGGCTTCTCTGTTGGTGTTGTTGATAAGTCAAAAGTGCTTGATAATTCAACAATCGAAGAAGGAGATGTTATAATCGGTATCCCGTCATCAGGTGTTCACTCAAACGGATTCTCTCTTGTGAGAAAAGTATTTGATATTGAAAATGCGGATATTAAGTCTCCTTGTGAAGAGCTTGGCGGAAAGTCAATTTTGGAAACACTTTTAACACCAACAAAAATCTATGTCAAGCCAATGCTCGCCCTCTTTGAAAAGGTTACTGTTAAGGCAGTTTCACATATAACAGGCGGCGGATTCTATGAAAATATCCCAAGAAGTCTTCCCGACGGTTTCGGTGCAAAGATTGACAGAAGTGCAGTTAAAGTTCTCCCGATTTTTGACCTTATTGCGAAAAAAGGTAACATCTCTGAAAGGGATATGTTCAACACATTCAATATGGGCGTTGGTATGAGCGTTGTAGTTTCCAAGGCAGAGGCAGAAGCGGCACTTAAGAGCCTTAAGGAAAGCGGAGAAGATGCTTATATCATTGGTGAAATCATCAAGTCGGAGGATAAAGTGACAATATGCTAAAAGCTAAAATAGCAGTTTTGGTTTCGGGTGGCGGAACAAATCTTCAGGCACTGATTGATGCACAGAAAAGCGGAATAATCAAAAGCGGAGAGATTTCTTTGGTTGTTTCAAGCAACCCTGAGGCGTATGCGCTTACCCGTGCGGAGGAGAACGATATTCCCGCCGCAATCGTTTCGAAAAAGTCTTGTAAGAATCAGCAGGATTTTGAAGATAAAATACTCAAACAGCTTGAGGACTATGAAATAGACTTTATTGTTCTCGCAGGGTTTATGAGTATCCTGAGTGAGAACTTTATCAAAAAATACGAAAAGAGAATTATAAATGTCCACCCATCCCTTATCCCGTCTTTCTGCGGTGAAGGCTTTTACGGACTCCGTGTCCATGAGGCGGCGCTTTCCTATGGGGTTAAGGTTACAGGCGCAACAGTTCATTATGTTAACGAAATTCCTGACGGTGGCGAAATAATCCTCCAGAAACCTGTTAAAATTCTTCAAAGCGATACACCAAGTTCATTGCAGATGAGAGTTATGCGCCACGCGGAATGGATAATTCTTCCTCAGGCAACAGAACTGGTTGCAAAGAAGATTGTGAAAAGTAAAAGGAGATAAGAATAATGAATATTTACGAGATAAACAAAATTGAGGACTTGCTTAAGAATAATTCATATGCAGGCAGAGGTATAATCTGTGGTAAGAGTCAGGACGGAAAGAAAGCGGCTTTCGCGTATTTCATTATGGGACGCAGTGAAAACAGCCGTAACCGTATTTTTGTTGAAAACGGAAGCGAAGTTATTATCCACCCGTTTGATGCTTCAAAGGTGGAGGACCCGTCTCTTATAATCTATTCGCCAATCAGAGTTTATGAAAATAAGCTTATCGTTACAAACGGCGACCAGACCGATACAATTTATAACTTCTTAAAGGAAGAAAAAAGCTTCACAGAGGCACTGACAACCCGTGAGTTTGAGCCAGACGCTCCAAATCTAACACCAAGAATCAGTGCAATGTTTACATTTGATAAGCCTGATTTTACTTATGAAATGAGTATCTTAAAGAGTGCGGACGCCGAGGGTACAGGCTGTAACCGTTATCACTATTCATATTCTCCGATTAACGGTCTCGGTCACTTCCTCCACACATATATCTGCGACGGAAACCCGATTCCGACATTCTGCGGTGAGCCTGAAAGAGTTGCAATTCCAAACGATATTGACGAGTTTACAAACGGTATCTGGGAAAACCTTAACGAGCAGAATAAGATTTCTCTCTATGTTCGTTATATCGACCTTGAAACAGGCGAAGAAGTTAATCGCATGATAAACAAGAATAAATAAGTCAGAAAGGAAAATATACAAATGAAAGAATTTGAATTAAAATATGGTTGTAACCCAAATCAGAAGCCTGCGAAAATCTTTATGGCAGATGGTAGCGAGCTTCCTATTGAAATCCTTTGCGGCAAGCCGGGCTATATAAATTTTCTTGATGCTTTTAACAGCTGGCAGCTTGTTAAGGAATTAAGCACAGCTCTTGGCGGGATTGAAACTGCAACATCCTTTAAGCATGTTAGCCCAACATCTGCGGCAGTTGGTATCCCAATGAGCGAAACTCTTAAAAAGGCTTGCTGGGTTGACGATATTGAAGGTCTTGACGAATCCCCTCTTGCAACAGCTTATGCAAGAGCCAGAGGAACTGACAGAATGAGCTCTTTTGGTGACTGGATTGCTCTTTCACATAAATGCGATGTGACAACTGCAAAGCTCATTAAGAGAGAGGTTAGCGACGGGGTTATCGCTCCTGACTTTGATGAAGAGGCTCTTGAAATATTAAAGGAAAAGAGAAAGGGTACATATAATATAGTAAAGATTGACCCGAACTTCGTTCCTGATGAGATTGAAAATAAACAGGTTTACGGAATA
Source organism: Clostridia bacterium (assembly GCA_045646365.1). GTDB lineage: Bacteria > Bacillota > Clostridia > Monoglobales > Monoglobaceae > SIG454. The sequence goes on along the minus strand of JAZRKP010000070.1, from coordinate 3,203 downwards.
ACATTCCAGCAGGGCAGAAATAATTTCAAAATTGACGAGGAGCTTTTAAGCGAAATCGTTACAGATAATAAGGAATTCCCAACAGATGCAAAGCGTGACTTGATTATTGCACTTATAACTCTTAAGTATACACAGTCAAACTCCGTTTGCTTTGCTAAAGACGGTCAGGCAATCGGTGTTGGCGCAGGTCAGCAGTCAAGAATTCACTGTACAAGACTTGCAGGAAACAAGGCAGATATCTGGCATCTCCGTCAGCACGAAAAAGTGCTTAACCTTCCGTTCCTTGACACGGTTGGCAGACCTGACAGAGATAATGCTATTGATATATATATTTCAGACGATGATGAAGATGTTTTGGCAGACGGAATCTGGGAGACAATCTTTAAAGAAAAACCGGAACCGTTTACAAAGGAAGAACAAAAGGCTTATCTTGCAACAATAAGCGGTGTGGCTCTTGGCTCTGATGCATTCTTCCCATTCGGTGATAACATTGAAAGAGCGGCAAAGAGCGGTGTTTCCTATGTGGCTCAGCCGGGCGGTTCAATCCGTGACGATAATGTTATTGCGGCTTGTAATAAACACGGTATGGTTATGGCGATGACAAAAATGCGTCTTTTCCATCACTAATTGATAATTATTCTTTATCTTACACAAGATAAAGGCGAAAATACGGAGGTAATCCAATGAAGGTTATGGTAGTCGGTGGCGGAGGCAGAGAACACGCCATCATCAAAAAGCTTAAGGAGAGCGAAAAGGTCAGCGAGATTTATGCTCTCCCCGGAAACGGCGGAATTGCCAATGATGCAGTCTGCGTACCTATCGGAGCTAAAGAAATTGACAAAATCGCTGAATTTGCAACAGAAAATAAGATTGATTTTGCAGTTGTTGCACCTGATGACCCTCTTGTTTTAGGTGCGGTTGACGCTCTTAATGAGGTTGGAGTGAAAACATTCGGACCTAATAAGGCGGCGGCAATAATCGAGGGAAGCAAGGCGTTTTCCAAGAATCTTATGAAGAAATATAATATTCCAACAGCAGAGTTCGAGATATTTGACGATGCGAAAAAAGCCTATGAATATCTTGAAACTGCACCAATTCCGACAGTTATCAAGGCCGATGGGCTTGCTCTCGGAAAGGGTGTTATAATCGCCCAGACCAGAGAGGAAGCAAAGGACGCTGTCCGCTCTATAATGGAGGATAAGGTTTTTGGTGCAAGCGGTAATAATATCGTTATTGAGGAATTTTTAACAGGTCCGGAGGTTTCCGTTCTTTCGTTTACGGATGGAAAAACCCTTGTTCCTATGGTTTCCTCTATGGACCATAAGCGTGCAAAGGATAATGACGAAGGCCTTAACACAGGTGGAATGGGAACAATCTCTCCTAATCCATATTACACAGACGAAATCGCCAAAGTGTGTATGGATACAATTTTTATCCCGACAATGGAAGCTATGAACAAAGAGGGCAGAAGCTTTTCAGGTTGCCTTTATTTCGGACTTATGCTGACGGAAAAAGGTCCGAAAGTTATTGAGTATAACTGTCGTTTCGGTGACCCAGAAACTCAGGTTGTTCTTCCCCTTTTAAAGAGCGACTTAATGGATATTATGCTGAAAATCAGCGACAAGGAATTAAAGGAATCGGATGTTGAATTTATGGACGGATGTGCGGCTTGTGTTGTTATGGCGTCAAACGGCTATCCTGAAAAGTATGACAGCGGTTTTGAAATAACAATGCCAAAGGATAAAAATATCTATGTTGCAGGTGCAAAGCTTGAAGATGGTAAGCTTTTAACTGCAGGCGGAAGAGTTTTGGGCGTTACGGAAACAGCACCAACTCTTAAGGAAGCTATTGATAAGGCTTACGAAACAGTTAAAACCGTATCCTTTGATAATGCGTATTATAGAAACGATATAGGACAAAGAGCACTCCGTGCTTAAAATAAGAAAGGCAGGGAATTAAATGGTATACAGAATTTATGTGGAGAAAAAGCCTCACCTTGCAAACGAGGCAAAGGCAGTTCTCTCTGATATCACATCACTTCTTCAGATTAAAGGTCTTGAAGAGGTAAGACTTTTTAACAGATACGATATTGAAGGCGTTGACAAGGAGCTTTTTGATTACTGTGTTCAGACAGTTTTCTCCGAGCCACAGCTTGATATCGCATCAGAGGAGATAAACATTGATGGCTATACAGTTTTCGGCGTTGAATATCTCCCGGGTCAGTTCGACCAGAGAGCGGCATCTGCTGCTGAATGTATTCAGCTTATCTCAAAAGGCGAAAGACCAACAGTTAAAACTGCAAGAATTTACGCTTTAAAGGGTAATCTTACGCAAGATAATATTGACGCAATTAAGAAATATGTAATCAACCCGGTTGAAGCAAGAGAAGCATCCCTTGAAACAGCGGAAACTCTTAAGGTTGAATACGATATTCCAACAACAGTTAAAACTCTTGATGGCTTTACAAAGCTTTCAGATGCTGAACTTAAGGCATTCATTGACGAATATGGTCTTGCAATGGACTTTGACGATATTAAGTTCTGCCAGAGCTATTTCTTATCGGAAAAGCGTGACCCAACTATTACAGAAATCAAAATGATTGATACATATTGGTCAGACCATTGCCGTCACACAACATTCCTCACAACTATTGATAAAATTACATTCGAGGATGAACTTTTACAGAAATCTTACACAAGATACCTTGAAACCCGTGAGAAGCTTGGCAGAACAAAGCCGATTAACCTTATGGATATTGCGACTTTGGCAACAAGATATTTAAAATCTGTCGGCAAGCTTGACGGACTTGACGAGTCGGAAGAAATCAATGCCTGCACAGTTAAGATTGATGTTGAGTGCGAGGGTAAGACGGAAAAGTGGTTGCTTTTATTTAAGAATGAAACACATAACCACCCGACAGAAATTGAACCATTTGGTGGTGCGGCGACCTGTATCGGCGGGGCTATCCGTGACCCGCTTTCTGGAAGAAGTTATGTTTATGCGGCTATGCGTGTAACAGGTGCGGCTGACCCGACAGTTCCGGTTTCGGAAACATTAAAGGGTAAGCTTCCGCAGAGAAAGATTGTGACAACCGCTGCAAATGGTTATAGTTCATATGGTAACCAGATTGGTCTTGCAACAGGTCAGGTTGACGAACTTTACCACGATGGTTATGCGTCAAAGCGAATGCAAATTGGTGCAGT
>JAZRKP010000069.1:0-2957 GCA_045646365.1 Clostridia bacterium | reverse complement strand
AACCAAATGTTTATATTCTTTCAATGATTCAGATTTAATATTGGTTGCGTCTGTCCGAAATGCGTTATCAAGAGCCATTGACATAAAATCGGAAGAAGCATTTTTATATAAGACAGTATCCTGTTTCTGTGTGCTGATCGGAGATGACAGCAACATAATTATCATTCGTGTTTTATCGTCCGACCGCCAAACCATTTGATTACCTTTAATCATTTTTAAAGCTGTCCGCATGAAATGCCAACCAGCAAAATACGGATTAGATAACTTGTTTGCATTCCCAAGCATGATACATTTTACCGCAGCCTTCCCTTCCAATTCCCTGTTCCGGTTCACTGTTTCATAAAAATTAAGAAAAGCCGAAAATTCATTTTTAATTGGCCGTTCACCATCACTGGCGATAAATTCATCAAAAACTATATAATCAATGTCTGAAAAATCTGTACCTCTTGTATTGGCCACCACCGACAACGCAACCCCGACAGCAACAAGTGAACCGGTTTTTTCACCCCGCCGGAAAGAAACAAGGCCCGGAGATGGGAACGGCTTGATATCTAAATTTGCATCAATATTTATTCGTTTAAACGGGTTACCTTCTTCCCGGCCACACTGATCTAATTGTGACTTAAGTCTCCGGAGATAAATAAATTTCTGATCCTCTAAAACAAGTTTTTTCAAAAGTCCATATGTTTTACCGGTTCCTCTGGCACCGACAACGCAAATAAAACTTTCTCGCTGACTTAAAATATAATTCCAATTCACCCAACCAGCTTCATCATATATTTTACCCATCATTCCCGCTCCTTCTTATATTGCCCGTATAATTTAATGTTTTCTAACAGTTTCGTGTAATCACGGGTAAACGTCAATTTATAAGTTGATTCAACAATAGAAACATTTTTCCCGATATGAACAATGGCACCTGTTTCCGGATCTACATAATCAAAATCATCATAATCATTGTAGACAGCCATTGTTCCACCGGCCTTTTCCCATAACATTCCCGGTACAAAATTTTCTAATTTCTGCAATTCCTCAACTGCAAATGGGATCCCCGTTTTTTCGTTTACCTCTTTTGTCACTCCGGATACAGTCACACCTAAATGACCGTCTTTTTCGTATGCGTACCGTTTAGCGCCCTGGGTGACAAACCTGTTATAATGTGCGTCCTGCTCGAACAAACCAATATAATGCCGTTCCCCCTTCCGATCATCGGCAAACGCTCCGGCCCGTTTTGCGTTTTCCAAATATTCAGCATTCAGAGCAGTTATATTTACCTGTCCAATCACTTTTACACTATCCGTATCACAGTACATAAGATTACAGTTTCCATCCATCTTTTTAGTTTGCGTTTTACAGAAGTTTATAGCCTTCTGCAATTGTAAACGTGCAAGAGCAGTTGTATAAACACCCCACTGATACGGGAATGGGGCCAGACGTAAGGCTTTCTCAATTTCGGATTCAGACATAGAATCATACGAGGAACGGAGATAATCTCCATGATTATAAAAGATGTCTTGATTTATCGGGTTTGTGACCGAGCAACCGTATATACTATTGAGCAAATTTTTTGAACGTATATAGATGTATTCTTCTTCATCGGTTTTTGCTCCTTTCAATTCAGTTTTTTTCCTGTAATAATTCATGATAACATCACAATATTCTTTAGGCAGAAAATCCTTCTTTGCATACATGGCCTTTTGGCAATCAATTTCATCAAAATAATACTGATCCATGATTATTTTCAAGTCAATTTCAGTTCCGGCCACCTCTAAATATCCTGCTTCAAGCACCCGGCCATTATCCAGAAGCAACGGCCATTCCGGCTGGTCTGGTTCCGGTTGATAAGGTTTAGCCTGACACCGTCCATAACTGATATACGGTATCGGTTCTTTCGGATCCTTCAGACGTAAATGCTTGAATGAATATCGGCCTACCACCGCATAATTTAAGCCGACCAACATCAATATCCGTCTTATCTTTTCACCGGGTTTCTGCCATCTGGAACCAGCGAAATCTAACCATACGAATTTTTCCATAGGGAATTTATGCGTTAATTGCTGTGTCGGATAAGACGAAGCAATGTCATACGACCACACATCAGGAAAAATACTACCGGTTAGCTGACGATTGGAATGTGTGTTACCGCCCCTGAATGCTTCTCTCAATAACATAAATTCACGCTTCATAGGCTTTTGTAACATCAAAATCCCCTGTTTGCTTTTTAATGCTTCCTTCAGATCCCGCCGAACATAGCCCGTTGACGTAATCGGAACCGTCAATAATGTGTCACCGCTCATGGACACTCGCTTTTTCATGGCAGCAACCAGTGATTCCACATCGGTGACAATGTACTGCAATTCAAAATCCGTTAATTCAGTCCACGGAAATCTGATTTTTGAATAATCAAACTTCTGCCCTGACAGCTTCTGCGGAACCTTCATCTGCTTGCATAACATTCTCAAATTCATGTTTGTTTGAATATATGAACATCGAAATTCAAATGATTTATACATCCGAACATATATCGGCTTCCGTATATCTCTGAAAAAGCATTCGTCATCCTCAAAATCATATATTCCGGACAAAAACTGAAATTCAAATGCTAAATTATGATCCCATACGAGCAAAAGCGGGGGATCCCGCAAATTCCAGTGATCCCTCAGCCGGTCGATAACATCAACAAGATGAATCTGAAACTCTGAAAATTCTTCCCATGTTCTCCCGATAACAGTGTAATCTTCTATTTGCCATTGCCAGACATACATAAACGAATGAACATTATACTTACTTTTATCCGGATCCAACCAAATGGTAGATGTTTCAATATCAAAAGCCGTATAACAATTGATATAATTGAACCGTTTTACCTTGCTCTTTGTTTTGTGTTTCGGCTGAATCAATACCCCACAAGATTGTAAAACCGAAAACCAGTCAACACCCTTCCAGCTAACTATCAT
>JAZRKP010000068.1:0-1681 GCA_045646365.1 Clostridia bacterium | reverse complement strand
CACCCATGTGACGGTGCGATTCTTGAGCTTTTAAATACCTTCCTGTAAAGTGTATTCAGACGGAAGTCAAATACAAATCAGGAGGCTTTAAAAAATGAAAAGAAAAAGTTTTTACATTGGGTTAGGGTTACTTGTATTATTTATTATATGGACAGTAGCTCTTCGGTTTGTTGATGTGCGAGCAATCGGACCGCAAGGATCAAGCATTGGATTTGCATCACTTAACAAAGTAGTTCACAATGTTACAGGAGTTCATATGTCGCTCTACACCATTACGGATTGGCTTGGTCTTGTTCCGATATGTTTTATAATGGGGTTTGGCGTACTTGGACTTTGTGAGTGGATTAAGAGAAGAAATCTTTTTAAGGTTGATTATAGCATTCTCACCCTAGGCGGATTCTATATTATTATGATGCTGGCGTATATCTTTTTTGAGATGTTTGTTGTAAATTATAGACCAATACTTATAAATGGAATTTTGGAAGCATCTTATCCATCATCAACGACTATGCTCGTAATGTGTGTTATGCCGACTGCCATAATGCAGTTTAATTCACGCATCAAAAATAATGGATTTAAGAAATGTGTAAATATTCTGATTGTTGCATTTATTGCTTTTATGGTAATAGCGAGACTTATTTCGGGCGTGCATTGGTTTTCCGATATTATCGGCGGTGCACTGCTCAGTAGCGGTTTTGTGCTGATATATCATTCTATACAATTATCAGGAGAAAAAGAAATGATTAAAAATGACTATATTATCAGGTTAGAAAGAAAAGAAGATTATCCCGTGGTAGAAAACTTAATCCGTGAGGCATTTTGGAATGTATACCGCCCAGGATGCCTTGAACACTATCTCATAACAAAGCTCAGAGAGCATCCTGACTTTGTCAAAGAGCTTGATTTCGTTATGGAAAAGGATGGCGAAATTATTGGACAAAATGTGTTTGTAAAGGCAAATATTAAGGCAGATGACGGAAGGGATATTCCGATTTTGACAATGGGACCGATTTGCATAACCCCTGAACTCAAAAGACGAGGATATGGTAAAATTCTGCTTGATTACTCAATCAAGAAAGCAACAGAGCTTGGCTTTGGTGCAGTGTGCTTTGAAGGTAACATTAATTTCTATGGCAAAAGCGGGTTTACCTTTGCAAGAGAATTCGGACTTCGTTATCATGGACTGCCCGAAGGTGCAGATGCATCATTCTTCTTATGCAAAGAGTTAATTCCTGGATATTTAAGCGGAATCACAGGAGAATACGGACCTCCGGAAGTGTATCTTTTCCCTGAGGAAGAAGCAGAGGAATTTGACAAAAAATTTCATTATAAAGAAAAACTGAAACTACCGGGACAACTTTTCTAAAAAACGAATTCGGCGGGGCTATAAGTGTAGCCCCTGCCGTAAACCTAATTTAAAGGTGAAAGCTATGAAAAAATTACTATGTATCATATCAATCTTACTTTGTATACTGCTGACCGCATGCGGAGATGCTACGAGTATCGGAATTATCGGCGGAGCGGACGGACCGACATCAATAATCGTCGCAGAAAAAGGAGAAAAAGCAATGTACGAACAAATTACGGCAGCGGATGCTAAAAAGATAATGGACTCAGGCGAAGAACATATCATTTTAGATACAAGAGAACAGGACGAATTTGACGAGGGACACATCGCAGG
>JAZRKP010000067.1:0-1937 GCA_045646365.1 Clostridia bacterium | reverse complement strand
AATGAATGTTAAACTTATCCCAATTAACGATGATAACAGAGATGCAGTTTTGAATCTTGCCACGCGTGAAGACCAGCCATTCTGTGCTCCCAATGACTATTCCTTGGAGCAAGCTGAAGAATGTAATGCAGAGTGCCCGGGGGTCGCACGTCCCTTTGCAATTTATGCAGGGGATAAATTAGTCGGATTTTGTATGTTTGCATTTGATCCGGAGGAAGAAGACCCCGAGGATAGATATTGGATCTGGCGTTTTATGATTGATAAAAAAGAACAAGGAAAGGGTTATGGACAGGCGGCTTTGGCAGAGATCATTCGGTACTTTAAGGATAATGGAGCGGATAGAATTTTTCTTAGCACAGAGCCTGAAAACGAATGCGGTATGCACATTTATCAGAAAGCAGGCTTTATCGACACGGGCATCATTGATGAAGGTGAAGCTGTAATGAAATTGATGTTATAAGTTGGTCAAATTCCAATTTATCGAACAGAACAAAATTAACCCCCGACAGATTTTTTGTAATCTGTCGGGGTTATATCTTTGCTTTCTGCGTATCAAATTAATACCTTTACGGACAGTCGAGGTAGCGAAGCGGCGCGAGGGTCTTGAATGACACCACGGTGTGGTGTCAGACCCCGAGCGTGACCGAACCGCGGTAGATCGCCTGTCCCTACAAGGAGAAATTAAACTTCCTTATGAGAAGGAGCCTTTAACACCTGTGTTTCGTTTTACAGTGAATTTTCGTCGATCGTTCCGAGGAACGCGGGGAGAAATTCTTTCATAAAGTAATTTGCTTCGGGGCAATTCATTTTTTCAAGTGAGGCTCTCGTTGCTTTTTCCGCGCTCGCAAACTCACTATTTCCGCTCTTGCCCTCTTCAATACACTTGATGAGCGCACATATCTTGTCCGCCGCTTTTATAAGCACCTTGTCCTCGCCCGATGCGCCCGAAATAATATCTCCGTAGATCTCTCTGAACTCCGTCGGCAGATGCGAAACGAGTATCTTTTCGGCTGCTGCTTCTATCTGCTTATAATTTTTTCTCATTTCTTCCGAATAATATTTGACGGGCGTAGGAAGATCTCCCGTATATATCTCTGCCGCATCGTGATAGAGCGCCATAACGGCAATATTGTTTGCGTCGTAATTCTTGCCGTAAATTTTGTTTCCTATAAGAGCAAGCGCGTGAGCGACAAAAGCAGTTTCCGCACTGTGCTCTAAAAGATTTTCGTCGGTGGTGTTACGCATAAGTCCCCAACGCTTTATATATTTTTGTCTGAAAAGTATGGCAAAAAAGCTGTTTTCCATATTATTTTATCCTTTTTTATCCTTTCGCGCTTGTAACTGTGTTTTACAGTATATCACATAAAAAAAGTACTGTCAATAACGGCACGGCAAAAAAGAGTGCTTATATAATCTAAAATATCGGTATATCTGTTGACAAATCGCGAAAATACTATTAAAATAGAGATGTAGAGATTTGACAGAAAGGAAAAGTCAAATATGAAAAGAGAAAATATTGATAACCTGCTTCAAAACACAGACAACAGCTCGGACTGGACTGAATCCTATCTTAAACTCCAGCTTGAAAAATCGGGAAATCTCAGCGAGCCGCTTTACAGCGTTCCTCTTTTGGATATTATAAAAGCATTTGACCTTGAAATTTTGCATATACCCGAAAACTGTGCTGTAAAGGTAACCTGCCGCGACGTAAACCGTCCCGGACTTCCGCTTGCAGGATTCTTCGACCATTTCGAAGCACAGCGTATCCAGATAATCGGTAAGGTTGAGCATCTTTACCTCGAAAATCTCGATGAAGAAACGAGAAACAAGCAGATTTACGATTTTATTTCAAAAAAACCTGTTGCTCTTATATTCTCGACCTCGCTCAACGTATCCGAGCACACATTACAGTACGCAAAAGAGTTTAATGTTCCCCT
>JAZRKP010000066.1:0-54870 GCA_045646365.1 Clostridia bacterium | reverse complement strand
AAAGTAACCTTTGCCATAATAAACGCCTCCATTTTTAGAGTTTAATCTCTATTATACTATCTTTTTTTGTAATTTCAATGAAAAAACATTATCTATTTCACCATTGAACTCATTAAACAAATTTTCACTTACTGTTGTCATTTTAACCGGTAACCCTGAAATACGGGATAATTCTTCTACACTTTCTACTGAATTCAGAACATCCTCTTTTGTTGTCAGGGCACCTAAATTTGAATTGTTCACAATAGCAGTGAATTTTATTTTACCCGCTGTCTCAATTTCCTTCATTACATCAAAAGCCGAAGCAGCATCAGGAGTTAAAGGCCTGTACTTATTAAATACAAACAGCATTTCATAATCATTCTCTTCTTTTATGGCAGTCTCATAACGACCAAGTGCATAAGCACCTCTGTCATCCCCGCCGATATCAAGTATTGCTACCGAACTTTTGTCATCAAGAATAGAATAAACCTCCTGCGGAAGTGCGGGTAAATCAACATTGGAATTAGCAAACTCTGATGAAATAAGCTTTATCCCTGCCTTTTTCAATTCATCTGCACTGTCACAGGTTCTAAAATACGGATTAACAATATCCAGGTCTGTTATGACAACATTTTCGTACTTCTCTTTAAGAGCGAGGGCATAATTTACTGCTATATTGGTTTTACCGCTGCCGTAATGCCCTGCAAAAAGAGTAACTCTTTTATTCTCCAAAACAAACACCTCAAAGCTTATTTCTGATAATCTTTCCGCTTGTTGTTTTAGGAAGTTCGTCACGGAACACAACAATTCTCGGATACTTGTATGGTGCAGTTTTTTCTTTTACATACTGCTGAATTTCTTTTTTAAGTTCTTCAGTACCTTCGGTACCCGGAACAAGAACAATACTTGCTTTAACTACCTGACCTCTTACCTCATCAGGAGCTGCAGAAACACCACATTCAAGAACATATGGAAGCTCCATAATTACGCTTTCAATTTCAAATGGCCCTATTCTATAGCCGGATGATTTAATAACATCATCGACTCTACCTACATACCAATAGAAGCCATCTTCATCCTTCCAGGCAACATCACCTGTATGATAAAAGCCGTCATGCCATACTTCTTTTGTCTTTTCTTCATCTTTATAATAACCCTTAAAGAGACCGCAAGGAGCACCATCTTTAACATTGATGACAATCTCTCCATTTTCACCGACATTAACAGGGTTACCATCTGAATCTATAAGACTTACATCATAAATTGGTGCCGGTTTACCCATTGAACCAATTTTGTGAGAAGCACCTGTCATATTACCTATAATCATTGTACTCTCTGTCTGACCGAAGCCCTCTAATATCTGAAGACCTGTTGCAGTTTCAAACTGTCTGTACACCTCAGGGTTAAGTGCCTCACCCGCTGTAGTCATATGCTTAACAGATGAGAAATCATATTTTGAAATATCCTGCTTAACCATCATACGAAGCATAGTAGGTGGTGCACAGAATGTTGTTATTTTGTGTTTTTCAAACATTGGCAAAATATCCGCTGCATCAAAACGGTCAAAGTCATAAACGAATGTCGCCGCCTCACACAGCCATTGTCCATAAAGTTTTCCCCACATTGATTTTGCCCAACCCGTGTCGGAAATGGTAAAATGCAAACCGTCGGGATCAACGTTATGCCAATACTTTGCCGTATGGAAATGTCCTAAAGCATATTTATGGTTATGAGCCGCAATCTTCGGATAGCCTGATGTTCCTGATGTAAAGAACATAAGCAACAAATCATCTCCGCAAGGAGCGTCATCAGGACGGTTATAGTGGGTGCTATATCTTATGTATTCGTCATCAAAATCACGCCAGCCCTCTCTCTGTCCGCCAACAATGAGCTTTGTTACAAGTTCAGGGCAATTCTTTGCTGCAATATCAACCTGATTTGCAGTGTCTCCGTCAGCAGTACATATTACCGCACTAACACCTGCACTCTTGAATCGATATTCAAAATCATGTTCCTGAAGTTGGTTTGTTGCAGGAATTGCGATAGCACCAATCTTGTTTAAACCAAGCATTGCAAACCAGAACTGATAATGCCTCTTTAATACAAGCATAACCTTATCGCCCTTTTTAATACCAAGCGTCTTAAAGTAGTTTGCACACTGTGCTGATGCTTTTTTCATATCCTTAAAGGTAAATCTTCTCTCCACCTTATCTTTCGAAATATGAAGCATAGCAAGCTTGTCCGGTTCTCTTTCCGCAAGAGCATCAACCAAATCAAATGCAAAATTAAACTTTTCTGTATTCTTAAACTTAATTGATGTCGGTGTTCCGTTTTCATTCTCAACAACATCAATATATTTTTTATAAATTCTGTCCTTTTCATCTTTTTTAGGTGCTAAAACAGGAGCCGCAACAACCTTACTTATTTCCTTTTCAGTCATCGGCTCTCCCTTTGCATTAAGAACTATTGCATAGAAATGACAATCCTTACCGTTAACCGCAATCATTCCGTGAGGAGTATCACTGTTATAATAAATACTGTCCCCAGGCCCTAAAACTTCTCTGTGTTCACCAACCTGAACCATAAGATGTCCTTCAATAACAATATCACATTCCTGCCCTTTATGTGTCGTCAATTCAATATCCCTTGTCTGGGCAGATTCATCGTACACACTGTGAACAAAAAGAGGTTCAGCTATTCTGTTCTGGAATGAATAAGCCATATTATAATATGTCATTCCGTGTGCCTTTGCAATCTTCTGTCCTGAGCCAGCTCTTGTAATAGTATAGGACTTAAGCTTTGGACTGTCACCCTCGATAATATCCGTAACATTTACGCGAAGGGCAAGTGCACATCTGTAAATGAACGCAAAGTTCAAGTCATTATCGCCGTTTTCGCACTTTAAGTATTCCTCAACAGAAACACCAGTACTTTGCGCCATTTCCTCCGGAGAGATATTTTCTATCTCACGAAGTTCACGAATACGGCCAGCCATTTCTTTAATTTTTAAATCAAGACCGATTATTTGTTCCATATAAAATCTCCTTTTCCGGGACAAAAAAACACCCGTCCCAAAGTAAACTGCTTTGAGACGAGCGTAAAATTCAACACCCGCGGTACCACTCAAATTGCGGAATTCCGCCACTCTTGGAGTCCATCAACCCCTATGCCTTAACGCAGCAATCACGGAGAGGTTCTACTCATCTCATAGATTTTCTTCCTCCCGACTCGGAAGCTACAAACATAAAAACTGTTCCAATGGCTTGCACCAACCGCCACTTCTCTTACTGGGCATATTCTTATGAACTCTTCGTCAACGCCTTTACTTCTTGTTGATTATAGCATACAAAAAAACTTTTGTCAAGCTTTTTATACACCTAATTATCTATTTAAGATAAGCTTAGTAAGTTCAACAGGGTCTACTATCTCGTTACCCTTATAAACTCTCATATTACCTGAAGCTATCTCGTCAATAAGGATAACTTCATCATTGTTATAACCAAATTCAAACTTGATATCCCACAAATCAAGACCGATTTTCTTAAGGTCATCAGCAACAATCTTTGTAATCTTGAGAGTCTGCTCTTTCATACTTTCAAACATCTGTGGTGTCATAACCCCAAGAGCTGCAAGACCTTCACCTGTTACAAGCGGGTCACCTTTCTCGTCGTTTTTAAAAGTACACTCAACATATCCGCCTTCAAGCTTTGTTCCATCTTCGATATATTCACCATATCTGCGGATAAAGCTTCCTGTTGCAACAAGACGGCAGATAACTTCAAGACCATGACCGAAAACAGTTGCAGGAAGAACTTCCATTGTTGCTTCGTCTATATTTGCTGAAACATAATGAGTTTTAATTCCAGCCTCTTTAAGAAGGTCGAAATAGTAAACAGATGTTTTAAGATTTTCCTTACCGATACCATCGATTGTAAGACCAACGCTGTTCTCACCCGGGTCAAAAACTCCGTCTTTACCTGTGCAATCATCCTTGAACTTAAGCATAACATTTCCGTTCTCAAGTCCGTAAACATCTTTTGTTTTACCCTTATAAATTAAATTCATAATTCAACTCTCCCTTAATTTTAAAATAAGATATTTCTATAATACATCATTTTTATCAAAAAATCAATAGAAATTTATCATTTTTGTTATTTTATATAACATTTTTTTACAACAAGACAAAATAAAAATACAATTTTTACAATTAAAAACATAAATAGTTCTTGACAAACAATTTTGTTTATGGTATACTTGCAAAGTATTTTTGATTTGCGCCCGTGGCGGAATTGGCAGACGCGCCAGACTTAGGATCTGGTGTCTATGACGTGGGAGTTCAAGTCTCTTCGGGCGCACCAGATACAGAATCCGAACCTTCTATATTCTGTTGGTTCGGATTTTATTTTGAATATTATTGATATTTACAGGTAAAATAATATTGACAAATTAAAATGAATTTGTTATAATATTTAGCGGAGACTCGGTTTTTTTGGAAAGTCTGAAAGGGAGAATGCGTCATGGACTGGAAGCGCATTTGAGATGAGTAGTAAACTTGGGAACACTCCGTTTTTCTTCAATTTAATATAAAAGCGGACACTTTTTGTGTCAATGCGGGTGGCACCGCGGGTTAATTTTAGTTTACTCGTCCCGGGAATATTTTTAAAGTATTCCCGGGACTTTTATATTACAAATAATTTATCAGGAGGTATAAATATGTATAGAACACTATATTGTAACGACATCCGTGACGAACATATCGGCAAAACTGTTCAGCTTGCGGGCTGGGTTGATGTTGTCCGTGACCACGGCGGAGTTATCTTTATCGACCTTCGTGACTACACGGGTGTTACTCAGGTGGTTATCAATAACGAGGAGCTTGTTAAAGACATTAACCGTGAAACAGTTATTTCCGTAAGCGGTGTTGTTAAAAAGCGTGATATTGAAACAGTTAATGACAAAATTGCAACAGGCGGAGTTGAGCTTATGGCTGACACCCTTCAAATTTTAGGTAAGAGCCATAACATGCTTCCTTTCGATGTCCGTTCTTCAAGACAGAGCAAAGACGAACTTCGTTTAAAATACCGTTATCTTGACCTTCGTAATCCGAAGAATCACGATAACCTTGTTAAGCGTTCACAGATTATCCGTCATTTAAGAAACAAAATGGAAGACAAGGGATTCCTTGATATGCAGACTCCTATTCTGACTGCTTCTTCTCCAGAAGGTGCTCGTGACTTTTTGGTTCCGAGCCGTAAGCATCCGGGTAAGTTCTACGCTCTTCCGCAGGCACCACAGCAGTTCAAACAGCTTTTGATGGTTTCAGGATTTGACAGATATTTCCAGGTTGCTCCTTGTTTCCGTGATGAAGATGCCCGTGCTGACCGTTCACCGGGTGAATTTTATCAGCTTGACTTTGAAATGGCGTTTGCAACTCAGGAAGAAGTTTTAGATGTCTGCGAAGATGTTATTTATGACACTTTCAAGAAATTTTCAGACAAGAGGATTTCTCCGAAGCCATTCCGCCGTATCACATATGCCGACGCTATGATGACATACGGTTCAGATAAGCCAGACCTTCGTAACCCGCTTTTAATCTGCGACCTTACAGATTTCTTTGCAGGAGTTGATTTCCCTGCATTCAAAGGAAAGCCTGTCCGCGGTATCGTTGCTGACTGTCAGGGTAAGTCAAAGAAATTCTTCGAGGATTCTTTGAAATTTGCAACATCCCCTGAGGTTGGTCTTGGCGGTCTTGGTTATATAACTCTTAAAGAGGACGGCTTTGCCGGCCCTATCGCTAAGTTCTTAAGCAATGAGCAAAAAGCTGAAATCACTGCTCTTACAGGTGTTAAACAGGGCGAAACTCTGTTCTTTATCTGTGATGACAAGAAAAATGACACAGAGAAAAAAGCAGGTCTTATCAGAACATGGCTTGCTAAAGAAGAACAGCTTAATCTTATAAAAGATGATTCATTTGAATTCTGTTTCGTTGTTGACTTCCCTATGTATGAAATCGATGAGGAAACAGGCGAAACAATCTTTACTCATAACCCATTCTCAATGCCTCAGGGCGGTATGGAAGCACTTCTTACAAAGGACCCGACAGAGGTTCTCGCTTACCAGTATGACCTTGTTGGTAATGGTATTGAGCTTGCATCCGGAGCTGTTCGTAACCACGATATTGATGTTATGAGAAAGGCATTTGAGATTGCAGGATATCCTGAAGAAGAACTTAAAAAGCGTTTCAACGCTCTTTATACTGCATTCCAGTATGGTGCTCCGCCTCACGCAGGTATGGCACCAGGTATTGACCGTATGGTTATGCTTCTTACCGACGAAGAAAAAATCCTTGATGTTATCGCATTCCCTCTTAACGGAAACGCTCAGGACTTACTCCTTGGTGCACCGAGCGAAGTTACAAATCAACAGCTTGAAGATGTTCACCTTTTAGGAAGCGGAAGTGCTTTAGCTCAGCGTCAGGCTTCATCCTCTTCTTCAAAACAGGCATCAGGAAAGCGTTCAACTTTCTCCAATGCTCAACAACTTAATCAGCTCTCGCTTACTGACGAAGAGGAAAACATTGTTCAGGATATTTTCAAGACAATGAACGAAAAAGAAGCAATCCTTAAAGACATAGATACTGAAAATGTTGAGCCAATGGTTCATGTTATGCCAATGACCAATGTTTTGCGTGAAGATGTCCGCAGTCAGAACTTCTCAAGAGAAAGCCTTTTAGAGGGCGCTCCTGAACGCAGTGATGATAGCTGGCAGGTTCCAAGACTTGTAAAGTGAGGTGCGAAGAATGAAAAATTATGCTTATAAATGTGACGGCGGAAACATCGCCGTTGATGATACAATTTTAGTTAAGGATATCCCTTCCTGTGCAGGTTCAAAGATGCTTGACGGTTTTAAACCGCTTTTCAGTGCAGAAGCCGTTACCCGTCTGGAAAATAACGGATATAAAGTTGCAGGAAAAACCCATGTAGGCGAATTTGGACTTGACCTTGTCGGCGAGTTCTCCTACTACTCTGAAAAAGACTCAGCATTAAAAGGTGCTGCTGCAGAGCTTGTTGCTCTCGGCGAGGTTGACGGTGCTTTGGGTGTCGATATGAATGGTTCAACAAGACGCTCTGCTGCTCTTTCAGGTGTTGATTTTCTCAAACCAACATACGGAACAGTTTCCCGTTACGGAGTTATCTCCTGTGCAGCATCTGGTGAGCAAATCGGTGTTTATGCAAAAAATACAGAAAAAATTGCAAAGATTATGGGTGTTATCGCAGGTCACGACGAGAAAGATGGTACAAGTCTCAGAAACGATTCTTATGATTATACCATTTCCGATGCAAAGGGTAAGAAAGTTTGCATAATTAAAGAGCTTATGGCAAAAGCCGATGATGAAATAAAGGCAAAAATAAACGCTTATGCAGACAGTCTTCGTGCAAACGGGGTTGAGGTTGAAGAAATTTCATTTGATATTTTCGATGCCTCAAACACAGCGTGGCAGATTCTTATGACTGCTGAAACCTGTAATAATGTTTCCCGTTATGACGGTGTTAAATACGGACACAGAGCCGCAGAATACAGAAATATTGACGAGCTTTATGTTAATTCAAGAACAGAGGGATTTAACTTCCTTACAAAAGCAGTTATCCTCTACGGTTCAGATGTTTTATCCAAGAACAGATACGCTGAGTGCTATGACAAATCGCTTAAAGTTCGTCGTGTAATTGCTGAAAAGGTTGAAAAGCTTACAGAGAGCTATGACGCAGTTTTAACTCCTGTTTGCAGTAAATCAAGCTACGAAAGTTATGATATTCACGAAGCATTTGGTAAAGTATTTGAAGAAAGTGTGTTCACCGCACTCCCTAACCTTATCGGTGTTCCCGCTTTAGTCAGCGGCGGTGTTCAGCTTATCGGTAAGCATTTTGGCGAGAGCGTGCTTCTGAGCATTGCAAATTCTGTTGAAAAGGAGGGCAAATAATATGAATTACGAATTGGTTATCGGTCTTGAAACTCATGTTGAGCTTGATACCGAATCAAAAATTTTCTGTTCCTGTGGTGGTCATTCCTCTGCTAAAGAACCTAATGACTGTGTATGCCCTGCTTGTAGCGGTATGCCGGGTATGCTTCCTGTTATGAACAAGCGAGTTGTTGAACTTGCGGTTACTGCAGGACTTATGCTTAACTGTAACATAAACAGATACACAACTTTTGATAAGAAAAATTACTATTATCCTGACCTGCCTTGTGCATATCAGATTACACAACTTAATCATCCGATTTGTACTGACGGTGTGGTTACTCTTAAAACCTCTACCGGAAGCCGTGATATTCGCATTAAGCAGATTCATATGGAAGAGGACGCAGGTAAGCTTGTTCACGGCGGAAAAGTTTCCTATGTTGACTTTAACCGTACAAGTGTTCCTCTTATCGAAATCGTTACTCAGCCTGACTTCCGTAGTGCGGAAGAGGTTGTTACTTATCTTAACAAACTTAAATCAATGTTCCGTCTTGGTGGAATTTCCGAATGTGAAGAAGGCGCAATGCGTTGCGATGTCAACATTTCAGTTCGACCTGAGGGAAGCGAAGAATTTGGTGTTCGTACAGAAATCAAGAACATGAGTTCCTTTGAGGCTATTGAAAAAGCCATAAAATACGAATCTCAACGACATATAGATGCCCTCGAATTTGAAACCGAAGAGCTTGTTCAGGAAACCCGTCGTTTTGATGATGTAAGCGGAAAGACTTTTGCTATGAGAAATAAGGAGACAGAGGCTGACTACCGTTATTTCCCTGATGCAAACCTTATGCCTATCATTATTGACGACGAATGGCTTGAAAAAATTAAGGCTGATAAACCTGTTGCAGTTGACGAAAAGACTGAAGATTATCGTCTTGCAGGAATTTCCGACAAGGAAATTGATATGCTTATTTCTAACCATAAAATCAGCAAACTCTTAGACGATATCGTTTCAATGGGTTGTAATCCAAAAGACGGTGCGGCTTGGATTCTTACTGATTGTGCCGGTATTCTCCGTAAGGACGGCAAAACTCTTAACGAGCTCACCATAACTCCTGAAAAGCTTTTTGCCGTAACAAATATGGTTGACAAAGGCGACATTAACCGAAATGCAGGTAAGAAAATCCTTATTGCTGTTATCGAAAACGATGTTGACCCTATTGCATACTGTAAAGAGCAGGGACTTGATAAGAAATTTGATGCATCAGCCGTTGAAGCGGTTATCGACAAGGTAATCAGCGAAAACACTCAGGCTGTTGAAGATTTCAGAAACGGTAAGGTTAAGGCCCTTCAGGCATTGTTCGGTGCTTGTATGAAAGAACTTAAAGGCGCAGGAGACCCTGCTATTATCAAGACAATTCTTGAAGAAAAAATGAAATAATATAATGCAATAATAAAATCACAGGTATTATACCTGTGATTTTATTATTCCAATGAAATATACGAACCTTTCGCCGAAGCCGAGATAACACCTCTGGTTCCGTCTGCATAAATTTTTCCGCCATAATTTCCCGTAATTGGGGTTAAAACCGTTCCGCTATTGACCGCTCTGACGATACCAAACATTCCGCTAAGCTTAACATTTCCGCCTCTTACAACAATATTTACTCCATCAGCATTTAAAACAGAACACTCATTTACTCCGTCACCAATTATTATTAAATCGCCCTCTTTTGAACTCTTTGCGTCAACATTCAAAATTCCGTCAAGGGTAACTCCGTCACACCTAACCAATGTGTTTCCGTCAGGCAACTCATTATAAATGCCCGGTGTGTCTATGTAATTTCTAATCAGTCTATCCATTATTTTAGCAAATTCAACACGATTTATCGCCTGTTTTGGATTAAGCTTATCGCCAACATAGTAACCGCCTGAAACCACCTTTAAAACGCCCGTTTTTGCCCATTCTGCGACTTCATTGCAATCAGGATATGCAGACAAGACCGCAGGATTTTCATATCTCAAATCGAAGATTCTTGACAATACGAGAAATGCCTCCTGATATGTAATATTTTTATCGGGATAAAGATTACTTCCGCCGTCACCCTCAAATGCGCCCATTGCAACAGCTCGGCTTAGTTCCTTATAGTACCACGCCCCAGAGGACACATCCTTAAAATTTGAAATATCAGATTCCTTGCTTGCTCCCATTGCCCGAACTAAAATTGCTCCCATTTGTGAGCGTGTTATTGGTGCATATGGCGCAATTTCATTTTCGCTGACTCCATTCAAAAGTCCGTTTTCCACGGCTCGTAAAAGTGCATTCCTATCCGTTTCATTTTCAGGCATATCCACAAAACTGCCGAACACTGAACATGAAACAACCGCAAATATAATTAATAATCCAATTACTCTTTTAATCATATCCAACTCTCCTTTATCTCTAAAATTTTATCATTTTTAGAGATATATGTCAAGTGTGGATTAACTAAACAAGTTCAATCTTTGATACTGACACTTCATATGCCGTTTTATTTTCAACTTCCTCTTCGCTTATTTTCTTTTGGTAATCCCTGCTTTGGACTCTTCCCCATACTGTTATATTATCACCCACAGATAAAGAATCCGCATACTTGGCATTTCTTCCCCACGCAATACACGGAATATAATCTGACTTATTATAGGCTCTGTTTACAGCAAGAAGAATATCCGCAATCTCTCTTCCAAAAGGAGTTGTTCTGTAAACAGGTTCTTTGCAGATATACCCATTTAAAAATATATTATTTGGTGCAGTATATTCGTCAACATCATCAATCTCTTCAATATCCCTGACAAAAACCGTAAGAAGCAGTTTATTTCCTATTGCAGAGAAATTGTTATATGAGCGGAACTGCCCTGAAATCAGTACATTCTTTCCTACCTCAATGCTGACAATAGAGAAAAACTTTTCAGATATTGTAACAGGAATTATATCCGCATTTTCGCTCAATCTTTTAATCTCAATCTTAAATATATAAAATTTCTCCCCGTATACCTCATGGGAAAAATCCGGATTGCTCACTATTTGTCCGGCTATTGTCACTTTATTATTTTCACTATTTATACTATTCAACCTCATTCACTCCTCAACATTTTTACCGTCTAATATATGATATTTTCAGATATGTCCTTTTAGAACATATTTTTTCCAATTATTGAGAAAGTAAACAAAGAAATCGGAAATGCAAAAAACATTTCCGATTCAACAATATTCATCTGTTTTCTATATATTCCCCGATGCGCTTAAATACAAAAAAACCAAATCCATAATTTATAATTGTCACAACAACATCAGAAATCAGTTTTGTTACAAAAGAATCCCATCTCATAAAATCAACACCGAAAATCATTATGGCGGTGCCAAAAATCAGGGAAACTCCTCTTCCTATGTAATATGCGACACCCTCCCGAAGCAATATAGCAGGTTTCATACTCCGACTTTCATATACCCAAATTTTATTCGTAATAAACGAAAAGGTAACATAAACAAACCACGCTATAATATTACTGACAACATTTGGAATGTCAAGGACAAGAAAGCATAGCTGATATACACCAATGTCAATTATCGTCGAGATTGTTCCAAAAAGTGTATAAAATAACTGTTGTTTGTATTTTATTAACAGCTTTTTCATTTGAATCACCTGAGCTTTTAAATATTTTTAAGCTTTGTTATGTGAATAACATCTCTGTCATAGTTTTCTATATAATCAAGAGCTTCCTCTGCCGTTTCAACAAACTCATACAAGAATTTACATTCGTCATTTAAAAATTCACCATCAATGGCGTGTTGAATAAATTCAATCATTTTATCATAATACCCGTTTGTATTGAGTATTGCAATCGGTTTATTATGTCTGCCAAGCTGTTTAAGTGTCAGAATTTCAAAAAATTCTTCAAAAGTACCTATTCCGCCGGCGGTTATTATAAATCCATCCGAACTGTCCTCCATAATCTGCTTTCTCTCTCGCATTGTGTCAGGACGAATTAGCTCTGTGCAGTTTTCAAAAATAATTCCGTCAACATTGAAAAACTTTGGAACAACGCCTAAAATTTCGCCGCCTTTACGATAAGCCCCCCTTGCAACAGCACCCATAAGTCCATTAGCACCACCGCCAAAAACAAGCTTATGACCTCTTTCAATCATTATTTCGCCCAAATACTCTCCGTCTTCGATATAGGATTTATCTATGGTTTTACTTGATGCACCATATACGCAAATATTCATAAACTCACTCCTTTTTAATATCATACTATAAATATATATGCAAGCTTTAAATTATACCAATTTACTGCTCAACCATTAACAAAAACTCTTCCTCTGAGATAATTTTTATACCCAAATCCTGAGCTTTTTTAAGTTTACTACCTGCCTCTTCGCCGGCAACAACGAAATCCGTTTTCTTAGATACGCTCCCTGAAACTTTTCCGCCGTTTTCCTCAATTATCTTTTGAGCATCATTTCGTTTAAGTGTCGGGAGTGTTCCTGTCAGGACAAATGTTTTTCCTGCAAAGATTTCGGAAACTGCATCGCTTTCATATTCCATTTTAAGGCCCGACTCTTTAAGTCTTGAAATCAGTTCTTTGTTTGACTCTTCATCAAAATACTCTCTGACACTCTTAGCCATAATCATTCCAAAATCTTCAATTTCAGCAATTTCCTCAACGGTTGCTGAAACAATGTTATCCATATTTTTGAACTGCTTAGCAAGATTTTTCGCAGCTTTATTCCCAATATGGCGTATGCCAAGCCCAAACAAAAGTTTATCAAGATTATTATTTTTAACACGGTTTATTGACTCTATAAGATTGGTTGCAGATTTATCCGCAAATCGTTCCAATGCAACAACATCATCATATTTAAGTGTAAAAAGGTCCGCCACATCGCCAATCAACTTATTATCAATAAGCTGTTCAACAATCTCTGTTCCAAGACCTTCTATATCCATCGCATCTCTTGACGCGAAATGGATAATTCGTCTTGCGGTCTGGGCAGGACATTCCGCACTTATACAACGAATTGCCGCTTCTCCGTCTTCTCTTACAAGCTTTTCACCGCAGGCAGGACAAACAGACGGCATTTCATAAGGAGTGGCATCAGCCTTTCTCTTTTCAAGGACTACCTCAACAACTTCGGGAATTATATCCCCCGCCTTTCTGATTTTAACCGTATCGCCTATTCTTATATCCTTTTCTTTTATATAATCCTCATTATGCAGTGTAGCACGGCTGACAGTGGAGCCTGCCACCTTTACAGGAGTAAAGACTGCGTTTGGAGTAATAACTCCCGTTCTGCCCACCTGGATAATAATATCCTCAACAACTGTTTCTTTGATTTCGGCAGGGAATTTATACGCAACTGCCCATCTTGGAACTTTAGTTGTTGAACCAAGCACTTCTCTTTGCGAGAAACTGTTGACCTTAACAACAACACCGTCAATATCAAAGGGAAGATTTTCTCTTTCCTCTCCTATTCTGAGAATTTCGTCATAAACATCTTCTATGTTTTTAAATATATTTCTTCTGGGACTAACCTTAAAACCAAGCTTTTCAAGATAGTCGAGAGATTGTCTGTGGTTTGAAAGAGTGTTCTCTGAAATCTGCTGAATGTTAAATATAAATATATCAAGATTTCTTTTTGCACATACAGTACTGTCAAGCTGACGGAGTGAACCTGCCGCCGCATTTCTTGGATTGGCAAAAAGCGTCTCGCCGTTTATTTCTCTTTCATCGTTCAATTTTTCAAAGGATTTTCTCGGCATATAAACCTCGCCTCTGACCTCAATCAGTTCAGGGGCGTTTTCCAGTTTCAATGGAATTGACTTAACAGTTTTAAGATTTTCAGTTATATTTTCTCCAACATTTCCGTCGCCTCTTGTTGAACCCCTTTGAAAAACACCATTTTCATATTCGAGAGAAACTGACAATCCGTCTATTTTCATTTCAACGACATACTCATAGCTGCTGTTTTCCAGAGAAGCTTTAACCCTTTCATCAAACTCGATAAGCTCTTCCTTAGAGAAAACATCAGAAAGACTCTGCATTTGAACGGTGTGTTCAACCTGTTCAAATTTATCAAGAACAGCTCCTCCAACACGAACCGTCGGAGAGTTTGCGTCCTTATATTGGGGATTTTCCTCTTCAAGCTTTATGAGTCTGTGGAGCATTTCGTCATATTCAGAGTCCGGAATTGTCGGATTATCCATAACATAATAGTTATAATTATGCACCTCAAGCTCTTTTCTCAGCTTTTCAATCTCTTGTTTAATCATTCTGTCTCCCTCTCTATTTCTTTACCTCAACATAAGTTCCCGGTACTTTTCCAACGATAACAGTCATAAGCACCGGCACAGTCGTCTTTACTGTTACGGCATTTTCTTGTCCAAAAGCCACAAGCTCGCCTGAAAGACTTATGGATACCTCAACACTTATTCTTGTCTGATTTATCCCAACCGATTCAAAACTTGACACATAATCCGTTTCAAGGACTGTTGTCCCTAAAAGGTAGACCGGGATTTTAATACTCCCTCCAATACCAAAAAACCCACCTGATGGAACCTCAACTTTAATTTCGTCTATTTTATCAAGTTCTTTTTGTATTTTAAGATTAAGGGATGATTTTATGCGATTCATCCCTATTGTATCCGTTGTAATGCCCTGTATTTCACCGTTCTCAAGTCTTTCAATCTCGAATAATTCACTATTCTTTTTATCATCAAAATATTCAAGCACAGCTTCATTACATATTTTATTAAATCTGCTTTGAAGTTCTTCCTGAGCAAGGCTACACAAAATCGGCGAAAATATTCTGATGAAAAACACAATTAAAAGTGCAATAGTCATTCCGCCAATAACACCAATTCCTGTCTCATAAGTAAAAAAACTTCTTTTCTTCACGGATATACCCACCTTAAATATTCCAACTTCTTATTTAAGAATATGCATAAGTCCGTTTTTTGTTTCATTATCTACTGGTCAAGAAGTGACATTTGTTCAAATCCCGTATCCTCTTCCTTCAAAAAAGAGCCTTTGGCAGGAATATTTTTAGTTCTGTAATAGCTTACATTTTTAATTCCCGCTTCGGAAAGCAGAAGAAGTTCTGAAACGACACTTCCCTTTTTAGGTGTCATTACTGCAACGCCCTGTGAGTTCTTTGTTGTTTTTTCAGGAATAGCTGATGTATTAAATACAAGAGCTTTCCCTATACTGCTCATAATCACCATATCGCACTCTTCAAGGATATGATGAATTTTAACAACAGGGGATTTATCCGAAAACGCATTGGAAAGTTTCTTTCTGTTCTGCTTTGTTTCATAGGCTTTAAGCGGAATTTTAGCAATCTTTCCATTTTCAAAGGCAAAAAGAATCCACCCTGCAAAATCTTCTGTTGCGGTCATACCGAGAGTTGTCTCTCCGCTTCCCATTCCGAGAAGGTTAGGGATAAAGTCACCAAGCAGGCTCGCTTTAGTATCAGGGATATCATTTACTTTAATCTTATATGCTTCACCACTGCTTGAGAAGAATATAACCTCCGCTCTGTTACTGCATTCTATTTCCTGAATGATTTCATCATCCTCTTTAAGCTTATGTTCACCGCTTGTTCTGAGAGATACAAGAGATATTTTCTTGAGATAATTCTCTCTTGTTCTGAAAAGTTTAACGGGATAATCGGGAACTTCCTCCTGAACCTCAACCTCTTGAGTATCTTCCTCGTTGATTATTCCTGTCATTCTTTCCTTACCAAATTTTTTCGCAATCTCTTTAAGCTGTTTTGCAATCAGCTTTTCAATTTTTGCGTTACTTCCAAGTATTTCGTTAAGCTCCGCAATTTCCTTTTCAAGATTTTCAATTTCCTGAGTTCTTTTTAAAATGTACTCTTTATTAAGATTTCTGAGTTTAATTTCAGCCACATATTCAGCCTGAATTTCATCAATCTTAAACCCTTTCATAAGGTTTGGTACAACCATTTCATCTTCTTCGGTTTCCCGAACAATTTTAACAGCCTTATCAATATCAAGAAGGATTTTTTCAAGACCTCTTAAAAGATGAAGTTTATCACTCTTTTTATCAATATCAAATTTAAGGGAGCGTTTAATACAATTCTTTCTGAACCTCAGCCATTCACAAAGAATATCATTGACCCCCAACACCATTGGTGAGCCTTCAACAAGAATATTGAAGTTACAGCCAAAGCTGTCCTGAAGCGGAGTCATCTTATAAATTTTTGCCATAAGCTTTTCAGGGTCAGTTCCTTTTTTGAGGTCAATTGTAATCTTAAGACCCATTTTATCCGTTTCATCACGAATATCCGAAACCTCTTTAAGTTTACCCGCTTTCAAAAGCTCAATTATTTTTTCAATAATAGCCTCAACCGTTGTTGTATACGGAATTTCTGTTATATCAATACAGTTGCTTGATTTATCATAAGTATATCTGCCTCGGATTTTAAAACTTCCTCTGCCCGTTTTATAAATCTCAGACATTTGTTCTCGGTTATACACAACATCTCCACCAGTTGAAAAATCAGGTGCTTTGAGGATTTCAGTCAAATCCGTATCCGCATCCTTCATAACCGCAATGGCAGCATCACATATTTCACTTAAATTAAAACTGCAAATATTTGACGCCATACCAACTGCAATACCCTGATTCGGGTTAACCAAAACATTTGGGAATGATGTAGGTAGGAGTGTTGGCTCTTTCAGGCTTCCGTCATAGTTATCAACCATATCAATAGTATTTTTATCAATATCACGGAAAATTTCGTTACAGACTCCCGAAAGCTTAACCTCTGTGTATCTTGATGCGGCAAATGCCATATCTCTTGAATACTGACGACCGAAGTTACCCTTTGATTCAACAAACGGATGCAAAAGTGCCTGATGACCTTCCGTCAGTCTGACCATTGTTTCATATATCGCCATATCGCCATGAGGATTAAGCTTCATTGTTGTTCCAACAACATTAGCCGATTTTGTCAGTCTACCTGTCAAAAGTCCCATTTTATACATTGTATAAAGCAATTTTCTGTGTGACGGCTTAAACCCGTCAATTTCGGGAATAGCACGGGAAACGATAACGCTCATCGCGTATGGCATATAGTTTGTTTCCAGAGTTTCGATAATCTGCTGTTCTCTCGCAGGAGCAATTTTGATTATCTTTGCTTCTTCCTTCCCCTTTTTCGCTTTTGCCATTTATAAACAAATCCTTTCTGTTGTTTTCTACATAACATCAAGCATATCTATATATTCGTGTCCGTGTTCGGCAATATGCTCTTTTCGTCCCGCAAGGTTATCGCCAAGGAGAAGTTCAAACACTTCCTGTGTTCTCTCCATATCATCAGGCATAACCTTTATAAGACGGCGCGTTTCGGGATTCATTGTTGTTTCCCACATCATTTCAGGCTGGTTTTCACCAAGTCCTTTGCTTCGCTGAATTGTATATTTCTTTCCTTCAAGCTTATTTAAAATATCCGTTTTTTCCTTTTCGTCATATGCAAAATATGTTTTATCCTTTGCCGTTATCTCATAAAGGGGAGATTCTGCAATATAGACATACCCTTTTTCTATAAGAGTCGGTGCAAGACGATATATCATAGTCAAAACAAGGGTTCGAATTTGAAATCCGTCAACATCGGCATCAGTACAGATTATAACCTTATTCCATCTGAGATTGCTTAAATCAAAGGAATTCAAGTCCTTATTATGTTTACTTTTTATTTCAACACCGCATCCCAAAACCTTAAGCAAATCAACAATTATCTCACTTGCAAATATTTTATTGTAATCCGCTTTCAGACAGTTAAGGATTTTACCTCTGATTGGAATAATTGCCTGAAATTCACTGTCTCTGCCAAGCTTACAAGCACCAAGAGCCGAGTCACCCTCCACAATATAAACCTCTCTTCTGCTTACATCCTTAGTTCTGCAATCGACAAATTTCTTTACTCTTGTCATTGCATCCATTGTTCCGCCAAGCTTTTTCTTAACATCTATTCTTGTTCGCTCTGCTGATTCACGGCTTCTTTTATTGACAAGCACCTGCTCCGAGAACTTTTCTGCATCCGCTTTATTCTCGATAAAGTACACATCAAGCTGCTCTTTTAAAAATTCAGTCATTGCCTCCTGAATAAATTTATTGGTAATTGCTTTTTTCGTCTGATTTTCATAGCTTGTCACTGTTGAGAATGAGTTGCTGACCAGAACCAGGCTATCAGCTACATCCGCAAAGGTGATTTTAGGCTCATTCTTTTTGTATTTGTTATTATTCTTAATATATTTATCTATTGCAGAAACAAATGCACTCTTAACCGCCTTATCAGGAGAACCGCCGTATTCAAGAAAACTTGAGTTATGGTAATATTCTAAAACATTAACCTCATTATTCATACAAAAGGCAAAACTCATTTTAACCTTATATTCTTCCTTATCTTCACGGTCCTTACCTTTTCTTTCCGCATCAATATAATGAATAGCAGTCTTTTCTTTTCCGTCACAAAGTTCCTTTACATAATCAGTTATACCGTTTTCGTAAAAATATTCAAACTCTTCAAACTGACCTTTTCCGATTTCGTTTCTTAATATAAACTTAACACCTGAGTTTACAACCGCTTGTTTCTTTATTGTTTCCTGATAAAATTCAAGGGGAATATCAATATCTGTAAAAACTTCAAGGTCAGGCTTCCAATGAATTTTCGAGCCTGTATGACGATGGCGGAATGCAACCTTTTCCAATCCGCCGATATTATTACCTTTCTCAAAATGAAGGGTGTATTTCTGTCCGTCACGAAGAACTTCAACATCCATAAACTCAGAGCTGAACTGTGTCGCACAACTGCCAAGTCCGTTTAAACCAAGACTGTATTCATAGTTACTGCCTGAATTATTCTTATATTTTCCTCCTGCATACATTTCGCAGAATACAAGTTCCCAGTTATATCTTTCTTCACGGCTGTTATAGTCAACGGGGATTCCTCGACCGTAATCCTCAACCTCGATTGACTTATCTATATATCTTGTAACTTTAATTAAGTTGCCGTATCCCTCTCTTGCTTCGTCAATAGAATTAGACAGAATTTCAAACATCGAGTGCTGACACCCTTCAATTCCATCAGAACCAAAGATAACAGCAGGACGCTTTCTCACCTTATCGGCACCTTTAAGCATCTCAATACTGTCGTTTCCGTAACTCTCTTTAGCACACATTAAGACAATACCCCCATTAAACACTATATATAGTATATTATGACAAATTTTAGCCACAATGTCAAGGAAAATTTTGTTTAAGCCTTGTTTTAAGGCATATTCTGTGGTAATATTATGTTCAGGCAGGTGAAATAAATTATGTCAGAAATAAACAACTGTACTTTATGTCCGAGGAATTGCGGTGTAAACCGTGTTAATCACCTTGGGTTCTGCAGAGCAGGAAACACGACAAAAATCGCCAGAGCAGGGCTTCATTTCTGGGAAGAACCTGTGATAAGCGGAACAAACGGAAGCGGAACTGTGTTTTTTAGTCATTGCAATCTTTTATGTGTTTTTTGCCAGAATAAAAAAATCAGCTCCGATGGATTTGGCAAGGAAATTTCCGTTAGCCGTTTGGCTGAAATATTTTTAGAACTTCAAACTAAAGGTGCTCATAACATAAATCTTGTTACTCCAACGCCATATGTCCCTTTTATAATAAAGGCTTTAGATATGGTCAGGGATAAGTTAACTATTCCCGTTGTTTATAATTGCGGTGGCTACGAAAAACCTGAAATTATCTCTTCTCTTTCTGACTATATAGATATTTACCTGACAGATTTTAAATACTATGATAAATCTCTTGCGAAAAATTATTCATCAGCAGAGAATTATGCCGAATTTGCTCTGGCATCATTGAAAAAAATGATAGAAACTAAGGGAGCTCCGGTTACCGAAAACGGACTTATGAAAAAAGGAGTTATTGTAAGGCACCTCGTTCTTCCCAATGGCAGAAAAGACAGTATGAAAATTCTGGATTTATTAAAAGAAAATTTTGAAACAAATGATTTTATTCTGAGCCTTATGTCTCAATATTTTCCGCCCGAGAAAATACTGAAATTCCCCGGCCTTAACAGAAAAATTACATCCTTTGAATATAACTCGGTTTTAAATTACGCTCTTGATTTGGGATATGACAACGCCTTTATTCAGGATAAAGAAAGTGCTGACCAAATATTTGTTCCGGATTTTGACCTGAGCGGTGTTGACTTAATCAAATAAAAGTGTTATAATTTATAAGAATTTTAAATGAAAAGAGGTTTAATATATAATGAGCGAATGCACACACGATTGTTCAAGTTGCAGTGAAAAGTGCAGTGAGAGAGACCCAAAAAGCTTTCTTGAAGCACCAAACGCAATGAGCAGTATCAAAAAAGTTATTGGTGTTGTATCAGGAAAAGGCGGGGTTGGTAAATCTCTTGTTACTTCTCTTCTTGCAACAGCTATGTCAAAATCAGGTAAAAACACAGCTATCCTTGATGCAGATATAACAGGCCCGTCAATCCCTAAAATTTTCGGTATAACTGAGAAAGCTATGGGAAGTGAAGTAGGAATTCTTCCTGTTAAGAGTAAGGGTGGTATTGATGTTATGTCAATCAATCTCCTTTTAGAGGACGACACTGCCCCCGTTATTTGGAGAGGTCCTGTTATCGGCGGAACTGTTAAGCAGTTCTGGACTGATGTTGTTTGGGAAAATGTTGACTATATGTTTGTTGATATGCCTCCCGGCACGGGCGATGTTCCTCTTACAGTTTTTCAGTCAATTCCCGTCGACGGAATTGTTATCGTAACATCTCCTCAGGAACTTGTTTCGATGATTGTTGAAAAAGCCGTTAATATGGCTAATATGATGAATATTCCGATTATCGGTATTGTTGAAAATATGAGTTGGGTTAACTGTCCTGATTGTGGTAAAGAGATAAGAATTTTCGGTGAAAGCAAGACAAACGAGGTTGCTGAAAAGTTCAATCTTCCTCTTCTTGCTCAAATTCCTTTTGATGCAAAAATTGCATCTCTCTGCGATAAAGGTGACATTGAAAGCATAGAAAACAATCCAATAAATCCAGCAATAGAATCTATTCTTAATATCTAATAAAAACCACCCGAGGGTGGTTTTTTTATTCTTCATATAATTTTGAAAATGCAATATTCTGACTTTTATATAGGCTGAATCGGCCTGACATCATATAACTTATTCCGCAGACTAATGCGAACAACGGCAGTCCTTTTGCACCAAAAATTTCAACCGCAAGGAGCACCGAAGCGACGGGGCAGTTAACCATACCGCAAAACAATGCGACAAATCCCAACGCCGCTGAAAATCCTGCATCCATCCCCAAAAATGTTCCCATAACACAACCAAATGTTGAGCCTATGAAAAATGTCGGAACTATTTCTCCGCCTTTAAATCCCGCCGCAATCGTTACGGCAGTGAAAACCATTTTAAGGATAAATGCCTCGTAAGCAGCCTCTCCGCCTATCGCCTTTGAAATAACATCCATTCCTGCGCCGTTATAATCATATGTCCCCACAGCCAATGTGAGTAATACGATTATTCCACCGCCGACAAATCCTCTTATATATCTGTTTGGAAAAATTTTCTTGCCCAAATGTTCAAACTTACCAATTATAAAACAAAATGCAATACTTACCAATGCACACAAAATTGCAAGAATTATAACCTTTCCAAGCAGCGGTATTGTAACAGCGTCAATCACAACCCCATCAAAGCACACTGGCTTAATACCGAACAAATTCGCTATAATATACGCCATAACAGATGAAATAAGGCAAGGAACAAGCCCTGCATAATGAAATATTCCAACAGTGGATACCTCAAGAGCAAAAAACGCTGCTGCAATAGGTGTTCCAAACAGAGCTGAGAAAACTCCGCTCATTCCGCTCATTACGATTATGCGGATATCCTGTTTACTAAGTCTGAATAATTTTCCGATATTATATCCGACACTTCCGCCCAGTTGGAGTGCCGCACCCTCTCTCCCTGCCGAACCGCCGAGAAGGTGGGTTATAACTGTTGTTAAAAAGATTAACGGTGCCATTACCAGAGGGACTTTTTCTCCGTCGCTGACTGATTGTATAACACGGTCGGTATCGAGTTTTCCCTTTGATTTGAATATGTCATATAAACCGCTTATTACAACACCGCCAACGGGAAGCAAAAATACAAGCCACGCATTATGACCTCTCAGCTCTGTAACATAATCAACGCTGAAATGGAATGCACTTCCGACAATTCCACCCAATACGCCAACAAACGAGGCAACAGCAAGCCATTTAATCAGTATTTTCAAATGCTCTTTAATTGCATAAATACAGTTATTCATTTTTATTCCTCCGAATAAAAGTTTTAGCATTTACTCCGAATCTTTTTTAGTCATATCAAGTTTAGTCTGACGACGCATTTTAACCTCTTCAGACATTGGCTGAATATCGCCTGCCGCTTTAAGAGCCTCACGAGTCACAATAGGACCGAAAAGTTCATAGATAAGAACCGCGAATAATGTTATATTTCTTATAAGGTTACCCTCTGCACCAAGCTGCATTGCAGTTGTGCACATTCCGAGAGCGACACCTGCCTGAGGGAGAAGTGTAAGACCAAGATATTTACAAATCTGCGGTTCACACTTAGCCGCCTTAGCGCTGGCATATGTTCCGAAATACTTACCGATTGAACGGAACACTATATAAACAACACCAATAATAACTATCGCCCAGTCTGCAAACACACTAAGCTCAAGCTCAGCACCGCTGATTACAAAGAACAATGCAAAGAGCGGAGAAGTCCATTTATCCGTTTTTTCCATTAAGTCATGAGAAAGCGGACAAATATTGCAGAAAACTGTTCCAAGCATCATACAAACAAGTAATGACGAGAAAGATATATGTACCGCACCGATATGAAATTCCATCATTGACAGAGCAACTGTTATGAACACAAACGCAATAGACATATTAAGTCTGTTTGTATTTGAGTTAAACATTTTTTCAAGCTGAGTCAGAATCCAGCCCATAACGGCACCGAGGCTCAGTGAACAAATAATCTCAACAATCGGATTAACAACAATGGAAACAATATCCACGGCTCCGCCTATAAGACTTTTTGCAACACCGAAGCAAACCGCAAAAACAATAAGACCTACTGCATCATCAAGAGCAACGATTGGTAAAAGCAAATTTGTCAATTTACCTTTTGCCTTATACTGACGAACAACCATCAAGGTTGCCGCAGGAGCAGTCGCCGTTGCAATAGCACCCAATGTCAGAATCTGAGGAACTGTTATTTTCCCCGGCATAAGCTTATACACAGCATAAAGAGCAATATCAACTATAATTGTTGCAGTTATTGCCTGAAATATACCAATTATTGTTGCCTGTTTTCCTGTTTTCTTAAGTTCGTCCTTTCTGAACTCGTTTCCTATAGAAAAAGCTATAAATCCAAGAGCAACCTCTGAAATCAATGTAAGTCTGCTTACATCACCGTGAGTTCTGAATCCAAGACCTTCTATTCCTAAAGCACCTATGCAATACGGTCCTATAAGAACGCCTGCGATTAAGTATGCCGTTACAGACGGTAGCTTAAACGGTTTAAATGCTCTTGTCATAAGTAGACCTGCAAGTAATGCGATTGAAACTGACAATAATGTTCCCATATTTTCCACCCTTTTTCACAAATTATGGCACAAAAAAACCTTGTAAAAACAAGGCTTTTGTTTTTTGCACCGCGAACTATTATAACACATTGCAATTATAAAATCAATAGGTATTTTAAATTTTTTATCCCAAAATAAAATCACTTATAAGCATCAGGCAAAATCCTGCTAAAAGTGCATAAGTCGCCCCTCGTTCGCTACCGTGGGCATGAGTTTCAGGAATCATCTCATCACTTACAACATAAAGCATTGTACCGCCGGCAAATGCAAGTGCAAAAGGAAGAATTACAGAAGCAACACTTACTGCAAAATATCCCAAAACCGTTCCAACCACCTCAACTAATCCTGTAAGCATAGCAATTAACAGTGTCTTTTTCGGGGAAACTCCCGAGGATAGCATTGGTGCAATAACCACCATTCCTTCAGGGATATTCTGGAGCGCAATACCACCTGCTATTAAAAGTGCCTGGGCGGTATTCCCTGAACCAAAACCAACCCCTGCCGCAATTCCCTCCGGGAAATTGTGGATTGCAATCGCCATAACAAAAAGCAAGACTTTGTTTAACTTTTTGTTATTATGTGCCTCGCTATCAAGACCTGTTATTTTATGAAGATGCGGAACAAGTTTATCTATAAGATTCAGGCTGAATGCTCCCGCAAAAATCCCCACCACGGTCACAACAATACCATAGTCACCGCCATATTCAAGAGACGGAATCACAAGTCCCAAAACCGCCGCAGAAAGCATAACTCCTGCCGCAAAAGATAATACAATATCGGAAAATTTATGTGACATTGATTTGAATATAAACCCAATCAATGCTCCGATAACCGTTGCACCGCCCACACCAAGAGCAGTTAAAAGTACATAATTCATAACTTACCCCGACAATTATAAAACAAGTGACGGAGCCGAATACACTCTTGCCGCAAGTTCACTGTTAAGCATATAAAGACTCTTAGGGTCAGCGCCGAACAATTCCATTTTGGTAATCAAATCATTAGCATTGGTTTCTTCCTCACCCTGCTCCTTAACAAACCAGTCAAGGAACTGCATAGTTCTGAAATCCTTAACATCATACGCCGCCGCATATATATCGTTTATGAGAGAAGTAACATATTCCTCGTGTTCAAGACCAGCTTTTAAAACTGCCATATCGGAGTTTAGCTCCTTATCAGGCTTTGCAATAGCATCAAGTGTTACCTTTTCATTATTATTGAGAAGATAACGATAGAAAAGCATTGCGTGGTCTCTTTCCTCCTGAGCCTGAATATAATACCAGTTAGCAAAACCACTTAAGCCTCTTTGTTCAAAATAATTTGAAAAATCCAGATAAAGATACGCTGAATATAATTCCTTATTTATTTGCTGATTAAGCAATTCTCTTACTTTTTCATTCATCATAATAACAAAACCTCCTTAGTTTATAGAGATATTATATCATTATTTTTAACCGTTTGCAAGTTTTTATATTTTAGAATAGGTTTTGAGCCTTGCAACAACTTTGTCAAGATATATAATCATTGCAACAACAAGTATTATGGCAATAACTGACAAAACCTGCTGTGCATAGGCATTAATACCCATAAAAGTATTTCCCGATTTCTGAATATAACTAAGCAGTGGTGTTGCAACAAGTGTTGAAACAAACCCAACAACGCCATAGAGTGTTTGCTTAACTGCCAACGAACTTATACGCTTCTCCGGTGCTATATAATCATAGATAAGATTTATCTCGGCACTATTGATTCCACCCATTGCCGCACTATGCAAAATTTTGTGTAATACAAACATTATTGCACCATTTGACGGAACAGCCAACGCTGTTGTGACAAAAGCCAACCCCATAAGTATATAACAAATTTTCAACATTTTCGCAAATGAAGTTTTATCCGCATATCTGCCAAGGAAGAACGATGCAATAATTCTTGCCGCCGTTCCGATAACGGTCAGAATTGAAACATATGTCATACTGAAGCCAAGCTCTTTTATCTCATATGTACCAAAAAACGGAGTTGTTATATTGTTAATCGCCGCCCAGAACAAGCTGATTCCAAACACTATTAACACATTTTTATCACTCAAAATGCCCTTGATACTTTTTTTAAGGGAAATTTCAGGGACCTCTTCCGGCTCTTTTTCTTTAGAAAAAATGAGCATCAGGGCGTGCACTACTGCCAGCACGAATATTGTCACTGCACATACCGTAAATGCAGCATTGAGATTTCCTGCGTTTTCATATTTATCAATAACTGCTGACATAACAAAACTGAACACGGTACCGCTAACCAATGAAACAGCCTCTTTTATAGCCGTAAAATTACCCCTGCTGTAATTTGGAACAAGGGACATAAACCAGTTAGTTTTAGGCGAAAATACAACATTTTGTGCAAAATATCCGCAAAGCAAACAGAGTATAAACAGTACAATTTTTGCTGTGTGACTACATCTGATTGCGGGGACAAGATATAAAACCATAAACAAAAGCTGATTTATAATAAATATAATAGTTACTCTTTTCTTAACCTTGCCTTTTTTGAAAAACATAAGGGCAAACAACTGAAAACTGCATCCCAACGAAACAAATGCTGTTAAAATTGCTGTCAACCCGTCAGAAAATCCCAGCGATGTTGTAAGCTTGGCAATATACGCCCCGCTAAGAAGAAGTGCTATAAGATACGCAACGGCTTCCTCTATAATATAATTTATTCGGCTTACTCTATAAATGTCTTTTTCCATTATCTTTTCCTCCAATAGACTCCTTATACCATTACCTTATTGTAATATTCATTTATATCATTAAAAATGAAGTCAGGTTTGATTTCACTTTTTTCAACATCTTCCATTGTTCCTTCTCCACTGAGAACAAATACGGTTGTAACTCCTGCATTATATCCGCTTGCAATATCCGTATAAAGTCTGTCACCAAAAATAATTGTATCATCTTGGGAATATCCATACTTTTCCATAGCAAGATTAATCATTTCAGGTTGTGGCTTGCCTATAAATTTTGGTCTGCGTTTTGTTGCATTATAAAGCATTTCACTCACAGAACCGCAATCAGGGATAAATCCATACCATGTCGGACATACCCAATCAGGATTTGTCGCAATATAATCAATTCCTCTGTTAAGAAGAATACAGGCGTCTTCCAGCTTTTTAAAGGTCAGCTCTGTGTCAAAGCCCATACATAAACAATCAATATCGTCCTCCAAAACATCTGTTACAGGAAGGCTTGCCTTTCTCAGTTGTTCTTTAAACGACTCCGTGCCAAAGGCATAAATTTTGTTATAGTTTTTACTTTTCAGGTGAATGATCGCTGCATTGGTTGATGTCAGAAAGTCATCCTCACACGCCTCTATTCCGAGAGAATCAAGCTTTTCTATATACTTATCAACACTTTTTGACGAATTATTTGTAACAAACATATATTTCCCGCCAATTTTTTTTATACGGGCAAGAAACTCAGTAACCCCTTCAAATAAATCATTATCAAGATATATTGTTCCATCCATATCCAGAAGATAGAATTTTTTATCTGCTAACCTCTCCATATTTCCCTCCATTTATTCTTTAACACGACTAAGCATAAACACCGCACCTAAAATAAGTATTATCCCTGCAAAAGAAAACACATCAGGAACCTGTGATAAAAATATTATCCCGAAAACAGTTGCTGACATAGGCTCAACAATTCCAAGGGCTGATGCAGTCCCAGCCGGAAGATTTTTCAGAGCAATAGTGTAAAAAAAGTACGGCAGAAAACTCGTGCAAATTCCACAGCTTATCATCCAAATCAAAACCTTCGGCGTCTTTAACGCAACCTCTGCTATATAAATCGGTTCAGCCACAAACAGAGATATCACCGCCATAAAAACAAAACAATACATACTTGCGGTCATAGGATTAAACCCTTTCCGCATTTGTATTTTGGTTAATACATTATAGGAACTGTATGCAAGTCCTGCGGTAAACCCGAGCAGAATTCCAAGCAGATTAAACTTAAATCCGCCGATAATACCTGAAATAAGTCCGCATCCTATAATCATAATCAAAATCGCAAACAACTTATATCCCGTAAGTTTCTCACCGAAAAACAATACGGAATAAATCATAACAAATATAGGTGCAGTATACATAAGCACCACCGCGGTAGAAACCGAGGTCATTTGCATTGACGCATAATAACTTGCCGATGTCGAAAACATTGCAACTCCGCCTGCAAGATACAAAACCATTTCCCAAAACTTAGCCTTAAACAGACTTTTATCATAAAGAAAAACATATACCGCCATTGCAAGAGATGCCGTTACTCCTCTTATGCAGGAAATGTGTATTGAATTCAATCCGTAAACCGAAAGCTTATCGACAAATATGCAGGAGGTTCCCCACAGGATTCCTGCAAGAATAATATATAAAAAAGATAATTTCTTCATTTGTCCTCATATCCGCACAACACAACCCCGCACCGAGTACGGAGTTGTGTCACTTTTATATTCCGAATTCTACAAAGCAATATTCGTCATTCCAACCAGCCTCAAGGTCAGGAATCCACCATGTCCAGACACACTTTTCCTTTATAAAACTGTTAGGACATACATGATAACATTCGCCCTCACTCAAATGATGCGGACCTAAAAGATTTCTCAGGTTATTGATAAGCGTAAGCTCTACTTCCGTTTTTCCTTCCACGCCGAACTTTTTAAGAGAAATTCTGTTATCAACAAGAACAACATCTTCCACATCGCCTATTTTTACTCTGACAGCGTTAACACCCTTTTTATCAAAGATAAGTACAGGATTTTCACCCTTAATATCAATTTCGGTTTTCAGCTTCATTTCACCGCAGAAGAACGGGAATCCCTGCTTTTCTATGTTATCTTTGCTTATTTTCTTTGGCTGGGCAACAATAGCGAAATCGCCTGTATATCTGGTCGCTTTTCTGTTAAGTTTTTCCCATTCTCCGTTTGTCTTAACGCCAAACTTACCAACGAAATAAATCGACTCAATCTCAATATCATATACAAGCTTATTCTTTTCACTTTCAAAAGCTTTACCCTTTTCGATATTCTCATAAACCTCATCAGACTGCTTAAAATCACAATCAAAAGAAATGACGTTTCTGCCCGTTTTAAGATATTTCGCAACATCAAGCTTCTTAAATGTGTTTTCTATAACAAATCCGCACGGAGTATTATCTATTTCATTTCCATTAACGCTGATTCTGAAAATCTCAGGCGTTTCGCAAACGAGATATATTTCTTCAGGCATTTCATCAATTTGCAGATAATAATCCTGATGAATTTCAACTTTTCTTCTAAGTTCATTGGCTCTTTCGCAAATATTAAGGACATATCCGTTTTTCTCCTGAAGCTGACCGTCAAAATAATAATCACATTTATCAAGTGTAATCATATTCTGAACTTCGTCAACAATTTCAAGCTCGTCATTTATAGTAACAAAATCAACCTCTGACTCCATAGAACAATTTTCCGAGCCGTCCTCAATAATCATCAGACTTCCCCAAGGTTCAAACTCGTGAATTCCGCTAAACTCCTCTAACTCCCCTGTATACGGATTAAGTTTCTTTCCATTAACATTTATCTTTGTCTTTATTCGTTTCGGTTCACTCTCATTAAAAAGAGTATTGTTTGCAAAGAAATGCACCTTAAAGTCTTCATATTCACGCATTGTATATGTAATTTTTTTACTGTCAATAACCGGATTTTCAGCTAACTCATCAACGCTTGCCATAACTCCGCCTGATTTTTCGTATTCATCAAGGAGCTTAACTGTGTTATCAAGCAAAAATTTACCACACGGGTTTAATACGCAATCATATGCACATTCGCCTATTATAAGTTTACCATTTTCAACTCTGCCATGTCTTTCCATTAAGGTTTCGTCGCCAAGATGGAAAGCGAGATGCTTTTCTTCAAGCTTATCAAAAACTCTTGTGAACTCATTGTGTAAGTCCATCAAGCCTTTATTTTCGCCATTGTCATAAAGTGTCCAAGCCGTTGTCTGAGGATGAATTACAAGGATATTAACATTAGACCTGCCGTTAGCAAGAATCATACCTTGTCTTGACATTGCATCATTAAACTTTTTATATTCACTCCACCACGGTTGTTGGAGATACATTGCAGGCGGATAATCCCTCTTACGCATTCCTCGGATTGAGTATCCCTCAAGGTGCTGACACAAAAGGTTTATTCCTCGCACCATCTGCCATTCATAGATACCTTTAAGTTCGTCAAAGCTTACATTATGTCCGCACAATGCAAAGGTTTCCGATAAAACCTGTTTTTTCCCCAACTGTGCTGCTGCTGATGCAACCTGATAAGGAGTTGTTCTTTCCTCAGGCAAAATCCTTCTTCCAAGCCAGTCCATACCGGGGATATGAAAATACTCATAATGAGGCATACACGCGCCATTTGATGCAAGCTGACTCAAAAGATTTTCCTCGCACACAAGATGACCTGTAAATTTAAGACCTCTTTCATCACACCAATTGTAAATCTGCATACAAAATGCTTCTGAGAACAAATCAGTAACCATTTTCCAGAAGGCAATTCTGATTTTCTCGTATCCATCAACGGGATAAAAAAGCCCAGGAATATCCTCTAAAAGATTTCTTCCGTATCTTTTTTGATACTCCTCTTCCATAACAAAACTCCAGGGGATTCCATTTCTCGAAATCTGCGGTTCGTCTGTAAAGAAACCTGTTATTTCATTTCCATATTTTTCATAATAAGGCTCATAAGTTGTTTTTATAAACTCAGCAACAACTTTTTTATCAAGGGTATCGACATAGAATGGGTTTACCTCATAATACGCCCAATACTCCCCTGTTTTACCAATAACATTTTCTTTCGGTTCTTCCTTGCTAATGCGAAGATATTTCTGCATATATTCAATACCAAGTCCGTTAACCTTTCCGTCCCCGAATCCACTTGGCCAGCCGTTTTCATCATATGCCCAGGCATACATATCGTTTTCTTTCGCAGCATCTATTGATACCTTAACATTTTCAAACCATTCCTCACCCATATATTCAGTCTGAAGACCGCCTCTTGCGTGCAT
The DNA here is from genome assembly GCA_045646365.1 of Clostridia bacterium. Lineage (GTDB taxonomy): Bacteria > Bacillota > Clostridia > Monoglobales > Monoglobaceae > SIG454. Next base: position 24,111 of record JAZRKP010000066.1, on the reverse strand, counting down.
GAAGAATCCACCAATTCCAACATTGTGCATTTCTTCAATCTGCCTCTTTGTTTCGCAAGCATCAAGCTTTTCATTCCAGCTCCAAAAAGGGATTGGTCTATATTTAGAAGGAACATTTTTAAAATCCATTGCAATAACTCCTCTATCTTCACATTATTATTCAATTTATTATATCAAATTAAATACGAAAAGTCAACAATATGCATTCCAAATTATAATAAGTAAAATACCAATCTGATATACATAATTCACAATGAGAAAAGGGATATCTCGCTAAAAGTGAGACATCCCTTTTCTTTCACCAGTCGGTCTGTAAGCCGAGTTTTGTCATTTAAGACGATCATCTATCTAAAACACACATCACTGTGTGCCTTAAGCCACCTTCCCGGGAGATGCCGGGCAAGCTTAGCCTCCTCTATCAGGTGTTGCTCCGGATGGGGTTTACATCATCAGTAAGTCGCCATACTGTGGGTGAGCTCTTACCTCGCCTTTCCACCCTTACCGTTTTCACGGCGGTATATTTCTGTTGCACTTTCCTTGAAGTCGCCTTCACAAGGTGTTACCTTGCACCCTGCCCTGTGGAGCTCGGACTTTCCTCATGCACAGGATCACTCCTTATGCCCGCGACCGTCCAACCGACTGAAAAACATCTTATGAAATTATCTGTAAATATTTACTCTGATAATATCAGCAATAGCCTTAATATCATCAACAACAGTATCAGCACATTCTCCAGCAACATCAACCATTGTATACGCATAATCGCCACGGCTCTTGCTTGTCATATTTTCGATATTTACGCCATCCTTAGCGAAAACATCAGAAATCTGTGTGAGCATTGACGGAACATTCTTATGAATAACAGTAATTCTTGTACCTTCAACCTTACCCATATCGCAAGCTGGGAAGTTTACTGAATTTACAATGTTTCCGTTTTCGATATAATCTTTAAGTTCTTTTGCAGCCATAACCGCACAGTTATCTTCACTCTCAGGAGTTGAAGCACCGAGGTGAGGCATAGCGATAACCTTATCATTTGCAAGGAGTCTTTCGTCTGCAAAGTCAGTTACATAAGCTGCAAGCTTTCCGCTTTCCAACGCTCTTTCAACAGCATCATCGTCAACAAGCTCACCTCTTGAGAAGTTGAGAAGTCTTACGCCGTCTTTCATTTTTGCAAAAGCAACATCGTTAAACATTCCTTTTGTATCCTTATTTGCAGGAACATGAACTGTTATATAATCGCTGTTTGCAAATATATCATCAAGAGAAGTTGTCTTTTTTGCAGCACGGGTTACATTCCAAGCCGCTTCAACAGACAAGAATGGGTCATAAGCGATAACATCCATTCCGAGAGCGTGAGCCGCATTTGCAACCTTAACACCGATAGCACCAAGACCGATGATACCAAGAGTTTTACCCATGATTTCAGGGCCTGCAAAGTTAGACTTACCCTTTTCAACGAGCTTTGGAACATTTTCGCCCTCACCTTTAAGAGTTTTTGCCCAGTTGATACCCTGAACAATACCCCTTGATGCTATTAAAAGACCTGCAATAACAAGTTCCTTAACGGCATTCGCATTAGCCCCAGGAGTGTTGAAAACAACTATACCCTTTTCGCTGCACTTATCAATCGGGATATTATTTACACCGGCACCTGCTCTTGCAACAGCAGCAAGGCTATCCGGAAGCTCCATATCGTGCATATTAAAGCTTCTTAAGATTATACCGTCCGGGTTTTCGATTTCGTCTCCGCAGGTATATTTTTCATCAAATATATCAAGACCGATTTTTGCTATTTTATTAAGTGTCTGAATTTTATACATTAGAGTCCCCTCCGATTATTTATTTTCAGCTTCAAACTTCTTCATAAAGTCAACTAAAGCCTTAACACCTTCAACAGGCATTGCATTATAAATGCTTGCTCTCATACCGCCAACGCTTCTGTGTCCTTTAAGGTTAACAAAGCCTGCAGCCTTTGATTCAGCAACAAACTTAGCATCAAGCTCTTCGTTTCCTGTAACAAACGGAGCGTTCATGAGCGAACGGTCTTTTGCAACAACTGTTGCGTTAAACATTTCAGACGCATCAAGATAATCATAAAGCATAGCAGCCTTTTCTTCGTTTATCTTCTGGATTGCAGCGATACCGCCCATTTTTTCAATCCATTCATAAACGAGACCGCAGATATAGATTGCATAAGTTGGAGGTGTGTTGAACATTGAACCGTTTTCAGCGTGAGTTGAATACTTAAGCATTGTTGGTGTTATATCCAAAGTATCACCAATTAAGTCTTCACGAACGATTACAACCGTTACACCGGCAGGTCCCATATTCTTCTGTGCACCTGCATAAATCATACCGAACTTGGAAACATCAACAACTTCTGACAAAATCATAGATGACATATCAGCGATAATCGGAACATCACCTGTGTCAGGAAGCTGTGTATATCTTGTACCGTAAATTGTGTTATTATATGTAATGTGAACATAGTCAGCATCCGGTGAGAACATTGACTTATCAAGCTCCGGAATATACGAGAATGTCTTATCTGCACTTGACGCAACTTCATTAACTTCGATATATTTTTTAGCTTCAGCCATAGCCTTTTTAGACCAAACGCCTGTTGTAACATAGTCAGCCTTTTTGTTTTTTGTTCCGAAGTTCAAAGGAATCATAGCGAACTGTGTTGAAGCACCGCCCTGAAGAAATAACACTTTATAGTTATCCGGGATTTCCATGATTTTACGAAGGTTTGCTTCCGCTTTATCAATGATTGCCTGGTATTCTTTTGAACGGTGGCTCATCTCCATAACTGACTGACCGCTTCCGTTGCAGTCAAGCATTTCTTTCTGCGCTCTTTCCAACACTTCAACGGGAAGCATTGACGGACCTGCTGAAAAGTTATAAACTCTGCTCATTTTTCTCTCTCCTTAAATATATTAACTATATAAAATTTATTATTATCTTTAATATTATATACCTTTTTCTTTAATAAGTCAACCTTTCTTTACAGATTTTTTGATAAAATTTTGACAAACTTCGTACACGCCTATTCCGAGTAAAAATATGCCAAATATTCGTTTTAATACATCATCACCAATAAATCCCGTCAGAAACGCTCCCGAAACAGCGCCAACCAGTCCGGAGCATCCTACTGTAATTGCTGTTTTAATATCTATATTTTTATTCTTTATATGGACAATCAGTGACGCTATGGCTGTCGGAATGAAATACACAAGATTTATTCCTTGAGCAATTTGTTGCGGTGTTCCATTTAAAAGCACCAATGCAGGAATCAAAATTGCTCCTCCGCCTATTCCCATTCCACTTATAACTCCGCTGATTAAACCGATTAAAATATTAAACATAGCCCCTCCTAAAAAATCATTTTAATTGATGTTATGATTATTACAACCCCGAAAATTGTCCGGAGCCACTTTCCTGCAATTTTCGTCAGAAGCTTTCCGCCGATTAGTCCGCCAACGCATCCTCCGGCAGTTACGGGAATCCATAAAGAAAAGTCAAACTTTCCCCTTACTACATATATAACCGCTGACGCAACAGACATTATTAAAATTATTCCAACGGCAGTTGCATGGGCTTTTTTCTGCGGGAAATCAAGAAATTTTTCCAATGCAGGGACAACGACGCACCCTCCGCCTGCCCCGAATAGACCATTTAAAATTCCTGCCACCAGTCCGATTATTATTTCCTTTTTATACTTCAAAAATATCACTCCACAAAAATAACCACAGATTTTCTGTGGTTATTTTTAGCAATATTAAGATTTTTATTCTAATATGACGGACTTCCCGAAAGAATATAATTATAAATCATAACCGCAAAGGACGCCTTTGTTGTTATTGTGTCCGGATTAAAATTACCGTTTTGGTCACCCTTTACAATTCCAAAGCCTTTGGCGAGAGCAACATAACCCATATCCTCACTTGCTATACTTGAAAAATCCCCGAAAACAGGTTTATATATCTCAGAAAGCTCGCCAACCTTTTCATATCCCGCTCCGCAAATAATTGCTTTAACCGCCTCAATGCGATTTAGATTTTCCGTAGGCTTTTTATTGATATTCTTTCGATAAAGACTTGCCACAGAAAGCATTTCATTAGCCTCTTTAACAGTTATCGCATCATTTGGATTAAAATTTACGCCCTCAACCTGTAAATATCCGTTATCCACAAGTGCATTTACCGCGGTTTCGCACCAATGTCCCTCTATATCCTTAAAAGACTTATATGTTTTTTCGTAAGGCTCTCCATCTGCCATTAAAAGCTCCCCGGTTAAAGCATCAACCACATATGGTTTTTCTTTTATACGGTAGAAAAGTTTATAAACCTTTACAGGCTCCTCTTTTACCCCAATTTTATAAAGCGGCATTGCTGTTGTTCCGTAAATATCTATATAAGCAAGCTCATATTCACATCCGTTTATATAGTTCTTGTGTGCCATATTATTGGCGATTACCTGACTCCAGTCAATAAGCTTTGTCTTATCATACTCATCAAATCCGTTAATATAGTTTGAGATATACCCCGAATTCAAATCAACATTAACACTTGTTTCATTATTTATATACGGAACAGTTTCAACCTCTTCATAATAGATATTTCTACTCAAACTGTGTCTCTCAATCACAGTCGCTTTCATATAAGGTTTATTGCAATACTCTGCCATAAAATCGTCTGCAATCTTTTTAGCTTTTTCAGAATCTATCTTAGCCTCATTTTCCGTCTGATAACGGTAAAATGATAAGATTTCTCCCGACTCTGCATCTAAAGTTGCTCTGGCGTAGAGTTTGTTATATGTGAAACTTAAGGAAAGATTCATTCCGTCGCTTACCCGCTCATCATCTTTATATATAAATTTTTCGCTATAAGATGCACTTTGAAGCGTAAAATTTTCAATTCCGAACGCTTTTATGCTTTTAAGTTTCTTTTCCGCATCTTCCTTTGTTATATAGTTTTCATATTTGGAAAGGTCTTTAAGCTCGGTTTCGGTTAAATATATATCTGCAGCAGAATCTTCTTTTATTGCGCCCATGAATTTATCATTCGTCACTCCGCCAGCGCCGCCTCTGTTATCGGATTCCGGCATATAATATACGCCCTCTCCTGTGAATGCGTCAATTCCAAAGCCTTCTTCATACAATTTTCCGTAGTCGAGGTAAACAGGAATAATATCTCCGCCTTTTCCGTCTATGTAGCATATAGAAAGCTGTGTTCTTTCGCTGAATTTCATTTTTGCATCTTCAAGAGATATAACGCTCTCCTGGCTTTCAAAGTTATAGTCTGTATTAAGAACATAAAGGCTTACGACTTCCCCTGTTTCCCCGTCTAATGTTATGCTCGCCTGGTCGCCTGCAACTCTCGCTTTTCCGACAAAGCGTTCTGCTATAATTGAAATTCCGTAATCTTTACGAACATTTTCTTCCAAAAATACATATTCCGAGGCAATATCAGGATTTACTTTTTTCATAAACAAATTTGCAATCTCAACGGCTTTTTCAGCAGTGATTTTACTTATTCCACGCCTTATTTCATAAGCTGAATTATAATAATCAGTTATTATCCCATCCATTGTTGCACATACATTTATAAAATCATCTTCCACCGTTTTCCACTCAAAATAGACCGTCCGACTTCCGTCCTTATCCCATCTTGTGTTTGTTGAAAACTCTGTGTATTTTTCAGGAATTTCTACTCTTTGCTTAACCGAAAGAGTTAGCTTTTCCAAATTATCATCAGCATAAGTTACCGAAAAACAACCGAATATAACCGACAACGCCAACATAATGCTAACAAATTTTTTCATAGTCATTTCCTCCTTTTAAAATTAAAATTCGGCTTTTTCTTTAATACACTTTAAAATCCCGTCACGAAGTCCTGCATCCGTCACAATAAACTTCTCACTTCCGAGTTTTCTCATAAGATATTCAAGGGGAAGTACCCCTCCATAGATAATATCTGTTCTGTCATGAGTTATACCTTTTATTTCAATTCGCTTTTCAACGGATGTTTTACCTATTTTTTCAACTATCTCAAAGACTTCTTCGCTTTCCATTTTATATTCCTTGATAGGCTTATCCGTTCCGTCTGCCCCCATTGAAATTCTCGCAATGGTTCTGTTAGAGCCGCCAATTCCAATAACAGGTACTCCCAAAAGTTCATCGAGCCACTTTATCTTGTCTGTAAAACTTTTAACCTCAGCTTTGGCATTTTCAATACCCTCTTGAGTTTCACCATCTTTAAAATACAGTTCCTTTATACTCCTTGAACCAAGCTGAACACTTTCCGTTCCGATAATTTCACCGTTTTTAACCCCGATAAACTCCGTACTTCCGCCACCTGTATCCAATATGACCGCATCTTCTATATTCGTTGCACCGAGGACACCGAGAAAATCAAGATACGCCTCCTCCTCACCTGATAAAACACGGATTTCTATATCCGTTTCTTTTTTTATCAGACTAAGGAACTCACTTTTATTTCTCGCTTTTCTGACCGCAGCAGTTGCAACAGCATAAACTCTCTCAACCGCATATTTTTCCATAATCAGTTTAAGTTCAAAAAATGTCATAACACATCTTTTCACAGCATCAGGTTTCAGCATCATATCCTCATTCATTCCCTGACTGAGTCTTATCGCTTTTTTACCCATATAGAGCGTTGTTCCGTTTTCAGTATCCGCTATGCTTATACGGACAGAATTTGAGCCTAAATCTATAATCCCGACAATCATATTATTCCTCCGTGATTTTCTTCAGAAGAGCCGTACACCCCTCCGACAATTTACAAAATCCGTCTTATATTTACGCTATTCCCAACGGCAACAATCGTAATCGGACCATATTCACTTAATCCGGTTATATCCACATTTATCTTTTCTGATAATTTCATTTTCCACTCTTGCTATCTCGTTCCGCTTTTAACCTGCTGAACCTTAAGTACATTTGTATTTCCGTCAGCACCTGCCGTTATAACAACAACATCGTTCTCCTTTACAAGTCCATATCTTTTCGCACAGGCAACAGCATGGTCAAAAAGTACATTCGCATCCTGCTGATAAAGTGCTTTAACGGGATACACGCCCCAACTCATAGAAAGCTGATGGAATGTTCTTTCATCAGGACTTGTTGCGATAATCGTCTGATGCGGTCTGAATTTTGAAACTCGTCTTGCGGTATAACCTGACTTGGTTATGGCAATAATCGCTGTCGCTTTTATATCGTTTGCCGTTGTGCAAGCCGCATCGCATATAGCATTGGTTGTATCTTCAATATCATTCACATACTGAATATCTCTGTACATTTTCATTTCAAAGGCGTCGCTTTCCGCTTGCTCTGCAATCTTTGACATAGTTCTGACAACATGGGCGGGATGTTCGCCCATTGCAGTTTCACCTGAGAGCATGATTCCCGATGTACCGTCAAAAACCGCATTGGCAACATCAGTTATTTCCGCTCTTGTCGGTGTCAGGCTATGAATCATTGATTCAAGCATTTGTGTTGCAGTTATAACAACTTTACCCTGACTATAACACTTTCTTATAAACTTCTTTTGAAGTCCCGGAAGTTTCTCAAATTCAATTTCAACTCCCATATCCCCTCTTGCAACCATTATTCCGTCAGAGTGGTTAAGGATTTCGTCAAAGTTTTCAACACCTTCAATATTTTCGATTTTAGATATAATTTTTATATTATAACCACCGTGGTAGTCAAGAAAATTTCTTATTGCTATAACATCATCCTTTGAGCGAACAAATGATGCCGCAACAAAGTCAACATCCATCTCAACCCCGAATTTTAAATCAGCCTCGTCTTTTTCGCTCAAATACGGATAATCAAGATGAACATACGGAATATTAACTCCCTTTCTGTCCGAAATCTCACCGCCGCTCACAACAAGGCATTTTATTTCATCAACTGTCACATCAAGAACATCAAGGACAATTTTGCCGTCGTCAATCAAGACTTTATTTCCTTTTTTAAGTTGGGTTGGAAGTTCCTTATATGAAATTGAAACCGCTTTGTCGGTACCTTGAATTTCTTTTGTTGTCAACACAAATTCATCCCCGCAAACCAGTGTCACAGGACTTTTTTCAAATGTTCCTATACGGATTTCAGGACCCTTAGTATCCAGCATAACCGCTGCTGGAACACCAAGCTTATCTCTGACACTACGGAAATTTTCTATATTTTTCTTATGTTCTTCATGTGTCCCGTGTGAAAAATTAAGACGGGCAACATTCATTCCGCTCTTTAAAAGTTCCTCCATAATTTTCGGGTCTTTGGAAGCTGGACCTATGGTACAGATTATTTTAGTTTTTCTCATATTAAGTCTTCTCCTTTGAGTTTATTTATCAAGATATTCCTTTATTGCCAAAAGCGTCTCATCAGAAATAACATGTTCAATTTTGCAGGCGTCAACAGATGCAGTTTCAGAACTTACACCTATTCTTTCAAGAAATCTCGATAAAACAGTATGGCGTTCAAAAATTTTCTTTGCCATATCAATTCCCTCTTGTGTCAGGGTCAGCAATCCGTCCTCTGCCATAACAAGGTAACCGCCGCTTTTCAAAAGTCCGACCGCACGGCTTACACTCGGTTTAGAATACCCCATATAATCCGCCACATCAATACTCCGCACAGACTGGGATTTTTGAGACAGAACATATATGGTTTCAAGATACATTTCTGCCGATTCGTGTAACCTCATATTCTCTTCCTGCATTTTTCTTCCTCCAATAATTGCTATAATAACAATATACTTCAGTATAATTATAACACAAGAAATTTAAAAAATCAATTATATTATTAGCTTATTTTTCCACAAGGTTTTGAAATTTTTTGTCCGTCGATTTTCCTGATGCACCTTTATCCAGAGTTTCTGCCAAATCAAAAATTTCCTGTGTCTTTTCCGTTTCAATTTCTATAATAATTTTTGCTTTTTTATATTCTTCCTTTACTGCATTTTCTATGTTTTTCCTCAGCTTATTTCTGTCTCCAACTCCAGGCTTTAACAATATTCCCACCAGAATCTGCTCCTTGTTTCCTACAACTGCAACCCTTTCAGTTTCCGCCATTTGGGTAACCGCTCTGGCAATCTCCATATTTGTTTTATTGTTAAAAGCCTCTCTGTACTCCCCCGACTCAGCTTTACTGTATGTTTCCACGCTTTCTCCGCCTATTATATCAACAAACATAACCGTAAACGAAACAATAAGAATTAAAAGAAATAAAAATTTTTTCATATTTTCTCCTTTAAATAAAAATTTATCTTCGTTTTTTATTCTTGTATATTTTAATAAAAATAATGCAAACTAATACTGAATAAAAAATTCAAAGGAGCATAAATATGAACACAATCGCACTTCTTCTTGTCATAATCGGTGCTCTTAACTGGGGAAGTATTGGAATATTCGGATTTGACCTCGTTGCCGCTCTTTTCGGCGGACAAATGGCGATACTAAGCCGAATTATATTCACACTTGTGGGTATTGCAGGGCTTTGGGCGATTTCATTCTTCTTCAAGGATAGACCGATTGTTGAGCATAATGACACAGCGAAATAATGCCAAAAAATGCAGCGATTTAATCGCTGCATTTTTTTATTTGAGTTCAAGTATCTTATTGAAAATTATTTTAGAGTTTTCATACTCTCTCAGCGCATCTTCATAACCTTCTTCCACACCTTTTGTATACGCTGTAACATAATAATATTTCGTGTTTTTACTAAGCCCCATTACTTCCACAGCATTCTCGCCAATTTCACCCGAAATATTTTTGTCTGCCAGATAGCCATATCCATCTTCTGTAAAGAAATGCTCATAGGTGTCTTCGTTCAGTATAAATCCTATTCTTTGCTCTGACGCCAGAACAGAGGTAAGCTTTGTATTTGCGGCAAGGACGGCATCCTGATTATATCCGTTTATCTCCTGCCTTTGGATAACAACAACATCAACAAACCTCTCTATTCCATCGTCTTTACTATCTGTCAGCCATTCCGACAAGCTTTTCTCAAGTTCCTGCTCGCTTGCCTCATCAATAAAATCTTCTGTAACAAGGATAACTTCAATATCGTAATTTTTTTCTGTGAATTTGCTGTAAGCTGTATATCCAATTAAGCATAAAACAAGAAAAATGAATATATAACGATATTTATAATATCCCCAATAATACCTTATTTTCTCTCCAAAACTATACTCCCTGACTTTTTCTTTCGCCAGTTCTCTGTCTTTATCCATCAGTGCATCTCCCGAATATTTTTTTAGTATTATAGCACTTTAAAAATTTATTGTCAAGCATCATTTACGTCTTAGAATATGCCCTATATTCTTCATTTTAAGTTCGGTTTTATGTTTAATGGATTTACATCCTCTGCCCGTGTACCATATTATAATCCGTGCAGGCTTTACTACAATTTTACAGACTACAACAATCGGATAGAAAATAATCTTCACCAATCTCAATATAACTTTTCCTATCCACCGCAATATTTTTGCACCGAATTTTACAAACCTGTCTTTTACTATCAGTACATATATAATGCACCCTGTTAAAAGTCCAAGAATTGTCTGTATTCTTAGTTCCCCATTATTTTTAAGATATGTCACATAGAAAACCACAACCGCACAGATACAGGAATACAGAACATCTTCAAGATTAACTAAAAATGCGGAGCATTTTCCGACTCTTCTGCTTATTCTTAAAAAATCATAAAAGAACATTATCCCTGTTCCGCACAAAATCATCCACAGGAAATAGGGAAATTGATTTTCAAACCACATACGCCATTACCTGAATAATTTAGTGAAAAAACCGCCTCGGTTTATTTCCGTGTTACTGTAAACAAGAGAGTCAACATTCCCTTCGACCATAAGTTCTCCATCTTGAGTGTTGAGTTTGTTTATATGCAATTCACTGCCCTTTATCGACAAAAGTCCTTCCGATGTGTATACCTGAATCTCGTTTTCGTCAAAGCTTTCCACATCTTCAACACCGCAAAGATACAGTTTTTCTCTGTTTTCCATTGTAAGCTTATGTAAGATTTCTTTCTTTTCATCCATAAAATATCACCCGATACACTATATGAAAAGAGACAGGTTTTTATACCTGTCTCAAACAAAATAGCTAACCAGTGTCTCAAACGCATTCTCTTTTATCATTTCCGTTCCGTGTTCGGTTAAAACACCCTCTGTTATGACCGACGCCGAAATCCTTTCGGAATACTCTGTCAGAATATTTTCTGCCTCAAAAAACATATTTTCATCAAAGGGAACTAATTTCAGATAAAACGCATCCTTATACTTATAAAGACTGCTATACCCCGAAAATAAATCCTTTATCTGTTCAACACATCCGCACAAATCGTCAAAGGTTGCAAACCTGAAAAAACTAAAAGGTTCTTTTTTCCTTTCTCGTTTCTTTATGGTTATTTCAACCCGCTTTTCAGGCGGATTTCCCTTTTCAATCAAATCAAAAACATTTGTTTTGTCGTCAACCTTACTGATTATCATAACGAAACCATCGCTGTTTGATATGTGAGTTTCCACAAGAAGTTGGGATTTTCCAACCTTAAAATCAACATCCTTCTCAGCTCGGCGCAGGGCAAACCAGAAAAAATCTCTTGCTTCAGGAGTATTCTCCGTCAACTTTTTAAGATTCACATTCCAGATTTTTATATCTTCTTTATCAACAGTCACTTTAATTTTATTGTCATTTATCTTCTCTATATGCATTTATTCACCCCACCTTTGCAAGACAATAATTTCCTATATTACTATTCTATTAACATTATACTACAAAATTTCGCATTTGAAAAGACTTATTTTATTCCATATAAAAAATTTTTTTCCATTGACATTTTTCTATTGAAATTTCTCCGAAAGTATGATATATTATATACACACTTCCTGCGGTGTTCGTATTTCTGGAACAAATGTAAAACCAACAAACTATCTAAGGGAACTGTTCTCCGGGTGTGGCGCACATGCCTCCCGCTTTTGCGGCCAGTGGACTTGTAAAGCATTCGGGACGATACCCACCTGCCATGCAGGTTTTTACTTTTTTCCATCTACGGCACAGGCGGGAAGTCTTTTTTTGCTTAAAAACCTTGACATTTGTCAAACAATGTTATAAAATATAAAGGTATAAATTTATTATGGAGCGACTATGACCTATGAGAGTTATTTCGGGTAAAGCGAGAGGACTTAAACTTCTTTCTCTTGACGGGCTGGATACACGACCTACAACCGATAGAGTTAAAGAGTCTGTTTTTAATATTCTTATGCCGTATCTCCCATCCGACTCGGTTCTTGACCTTTTTGCCGGAAGCGGTGCTTTGGGTATTGAGGCTTTGAGCAGATATTGCGGTCATTGTGTGTTTGTGGAAAATAACCCTTCCGCTCTCGATATTATACATAAAAACGCCGAGAAGGCTAAAGTTGCCGACTGTTCTGAGTTTATCCGCAGTGATGCTTTATCCTTTCTGTCATCATGCAGAACAGGCTTTGATATTATTTTTCTGGACCCGCCTTATAACAAAGGTTTTCTGGAACCCGTTTTCAGGAAAATCAGTGAAAATAATCTTCTTAATCCTGACGGTGTTATTGTTTGCGAAACTGAGCTTAATGGTGAAATGGTTTCGTCCCCTGATTTTGAATGCATAAAACAGGCTAAATACGGAAAAACTCTTATTTCCATATTTAAAAATGCCTGATTATTGGAGTTGATTTTATGAATATTGCAGTATATCCCGGAAGTTTTGACCCTTGCACAAATGGGCACCTTGATATTATCAGGCGTGTTTCCGGAATTTTTGATAAGGTTATTGTTGCTGTTCTTTGTAACTCCAGTAAGACCCCCCTCTTCTCAGCGGAAGAGCGGGTTGAAATTCTTAAAAATGCAACTGCCGACATTCCTAATATTGAAGTTATCAGCTTTTCGGGGCTTTTGGTTGACTTTATGAAAGAACATAATGCAAATATTGTTGTTAAAGGGCTTCGTGCGGTTTCTGATTTTGAATACGAATTCCAGATGGCGCTTACTAATCGTAAACTTTGCGACGATATTGAAACCCTGTTTATTTCCGCAAGTACGGAATATATGTTCTTAAGTTCAAGTATTGTTAAAGAGATTGCATCATATGACGGTGATTTATCAGGGCTTATCCCTGACCATCTCATTCCTGTTGTCAAATCTCGCTTTGGTTTTTGTTAATAATTTAGATTTATATAGATACAAGGAGGATTTTTTTATGGACGCTATAGAATTGCTCGAAGAATTGGAAGATATAATTGATAAAGGTGTTGCCGTTCCGTTTTCAGGCCGTTGTCTTTTAGACAAGGACGAACTTCTGGAAGTGCTTGCTGAAATCAAACTTAAACTTCCTGAGGATTTAAAGCAGGCTAAATGGATTAAAGAGGAAAGAGAGAGAATTATTGCTGATGCAAAAACTGAGGCGAATAATCTTATCAAGACTGCAAATGACCAGATAATTGCTATGGTTGACGAAAACGAAATTACTAAGAAAGCAAAGGCACAGGCAGGAGAGATTATTGAGCAGGCAAATGCACAGGCATTCTCTACAAAAACTTCTTCCTATGAATACGCTGACTACTTGCTCGAAAATGTTGAAAATGTTGTTGTTAACACTATCAAAGACCTTGAGCAGTGCATCAATATTGTTAAGAGTAATCGCGCTGATATGAAAAACAGATAAAAAATGAAATAGGCTTTCGCCTATTTCATTTTTTTTAGATATTCCAAAGTTTTAAATTCCGTTTCAAGATGAATTCTCAGGTAAATCTCGCTTAATGAATTCATATACTCAAGCATAGGTTGGTTCATTTCAAAAGAGAGCATTTTAGAAAATTCCGCCTCTTTTATGTATTTTATCCCTTGTAAAATATCATTATTCACTTTCGCAAGTCCGGCATAACCTGTTCCGCAATCAGTGCACAGGCATTCACCTCTTGTTAAATCAAGAAACGAAATCTCTCCCGCTCCGCATACGGAACAATTATTCAAATCAGGAGCATAACCTTCAAGGGCTGATGTTTTCCATTCAAACACCGTTTTAATCTTATCATAGTCCTTCCCTTTTGACAATGCGTAAAAAACATTGAGAAGCAGTCTTAAAAATTCGGGGTCGCCCTCATTTTCCACAGAAACTTTATTCGCCACATCTCCAAAATATGACGCATACAAAATCGCCGTCAGGTCTTCTCTCACCTCTTTGAAGGGATGAATTATGTCCGATTCATTTATGTGATAAAGACCTTTTTCGCTCCCCTTGAACAAAACAAATTTACTGTACGAAAAAAGCTGAAGTGACGGGAGATTTTTACCCTTTCCCCCTTTAAATTTACTGGTTATTGCGGAAATTTTACCCATATCGGGAGTTATAATTGTTATAATACGGCTTGTGTCGCCGTATTTAATCTCTCTCGTTATGAGTCCCGTTGTCTCCACAAGTTTCAACTTTCCGCTCCCCCTCTTCCTTTTCCTTATATTTCAGATACACTTCAATATCGCCGGTCTCACAAAAAACATCCCACAAAAGATTTTTATCCATAACTGCTACCTCCGAAATTGTGATTAACTTTATTATTTTCGGAAGTATTTTTTATATGCTGTCAATTATTGTTATTATTCAAAACCGATTGTGTTCATAAAGCTTTCTTTGTTACGCCAATCCTCATTGACTTTAACCCAGAGTTCAAGATACACTTTTCCGCCCAGGAATTTTTCTATGTCTTCCCTCGCACGGCTTCCAATCATCTTAAGCTTTTCTCCGCCCTTACCTATTATTATGCCTTTGTGGCTTGTTCGCTCACAATAAATTGCAGCAAGAATTTCATAACCGCCACTTTTTCTCTTTGTCATTTTCTCAATTTCGACTGCAACTCCGTGCGGAACTTCCTGATTCAAAAGTCTCAACGCTTTCTCACGGATAAATTCTGCAACAATCTGTCTTTCTGGCTGGTCTGTTATTATATCATCAGGGAAAAATTTCGGACCCTCGCTGAGGTGCTTTTTAATTTCTTCCATTAGCTCATTAACATTATTCCCTTTCTGTGCCGAAACGGGAACAATCCCCGAAAAGTCATACAGTTCCTTAAGCCTGTCCAGAACAGGTAAAAGGTTAAGCTTTGGTATTGTGTCAATTTTATTAACCACAAGAATTACAGGGATTCCTGCGGTTTTTAGTCCTGCAAGCGCCTTTCTTTCACTCTCATACTCATTTTCATAAAGGTTACAGTCAACGATATACAAAAGCACATCTATATCCTGTGTTGCAGTATAGATATACTTTTCCATTTTCTCACCAAGCTTATTTTTAGGTTTATGGATTCCGGGAGTATCAATTAAAACCATTTGGCAATCGTCCTCTGTGTGGACACCCATAATTTTAGTTCTGGTCGTCTGTGGTTTGTTTGAAACAATAGCCACTTTCTCACCGATTATTTTATTTAAAAGTGTTGATTTCCCCGCATTGGGGCGTCCTGTTATTGCTATAAATCCAGATTTCATTTATATACCTCTTTAACTTTAGTATTATAATTATTATACTTGTTTAAAATTTAATTGTCAACCGCCTTTTTATTAAGATATACAATAAATATCAAAACTATTGCAGTAATACCAATCGACATTTCCCAACCATATTCCATAACCCTTTCTGTTCTTATCAACGAAGTGTTTGCTGTAAGCGGAACAAATTTTACCGCAAGAGTGGTTAAAACCCAAGCAACAACGCTTTGAATACATTTCCCTCTGATATAGAGCTTTGGTGAAAGATTTGCCTTTTGTGCTATACGAATAACCTGAAGCATTACGGATAGTCCCGAAAATGCAATTATTGCGGAAAGGCAAGATAATCTTGTTGAAAACGGTATTGGCAGATTAGATATTTCTTCTGCGCCTCCGCTTATTTCCAGAAATCCGTGGATAATTGAACTTACACCGAGTTTTCTTAATGCTGAGCCGAAGATACAAAAGAAAATAACAAATCCACAAACCGATATTATACTTTCCGTTGCACTTGCAAATGCTTCCATTATCACAGAAATAAAATCTTTTCGTCCAGACAATGGAAGTTCGTTTACTATAACACTATCCGTTTTAACAAATCTTAAAATAATACCTGTCAGTATTGCTGACAAAATATGTATTATATAAAGCCATCGTCCAAGGGCTGGACTATCGAGCATTGTTGCACCAACCGCTCCTAAAATAAACATAGGCCCTGAATTATTGCAAAAGGCAAGCATTTTTTCACATTCACTTTTAGAACATTCTCCCCTCCCATATAAGTCAGCTACACAAACTGCCCCAACAGGGTATCCGCTCAGCAGACCAAGAGTGAATGCAAGTGCACCCTTACCCGATACTCCGAAAAGCGGTTTCATAAATGGTGACATTAACCTTTCGAGAGGTTTCGAGAGTCCCAACCCTGTTATTATTCCGCTACACACAAAAAAAGGAAACAACGACGGAATGACAGTGTCAAGACATAAGAATACGCCCTTTAATCCCGATTCTATACATTCTTTCGGGAAAATCACAAGCATCGCAACAAACCACAGTACCCCTGCTGAAACAGTGAATTTTAAAAATTTATACATATTACTCCCTCCGTTACTCCTATTATATTCATTAAAATTCGTTATTACGCATAAAATCTTATATACAAAAAACGAAACGGAGCATCAATTATGAGAAAAAGAGATAAACTGTCTCAGGACAGAACAACTCGTGAAAAAATAGCGGACAGTATTGATATTTCAAAGGAAATTCTCCTCAACACTTCCAAAATAACCGCAATCGGAAATCGGGAAATAACCGTTGAAAACTATCGTGGAATTATAGAATATACGCCCCAGAAAATTAAGCTTATCAGTAATCCTGCACATATTGAAATTTGCGGACACAATCTCGAAATAAAAACTATGACAAAAGATTTTCTATACATTACAGGTATTGTCGGTTGTGTTTCATTTTGCAATGAGGGGAGGTAGATTTTTTGTCTGTTAAACTTATTTCGTTTTTCAAAGGCTACATAGAAATTACGGCAACCGGATATTTTCTTGAGAGGTTTTTAAACCTTTGTCTTTCAGACGATATTCTTCTTTTGGACCTTTCCCGAAACAGCCAAAATGAACTCTCAGCCAAAACGGATATTTCCTCGTTTAAAAGACTCAGGAGTATTGCCAGAAGAACACGGACAAGGGTTAAAATAACCAGGAGATATGGCATCCCTTTTTTACTGCAAAGGCACAGAAAACGAAAAGGTATTGGCATAGGATTTATTCTTTTTGCGATTATTATATATTTTTTCTCAACTCACCTTATGGGAATAACACTTGACGGGAACAATAAAATAAACGATGAAGTCCTGATTTCCGCCCTTGAATCATACGGAGTTAAGCTTGGAACCCCATTAAAAGAAATTGATACAAAAATCCTGAAAAATCAGCTTATGACCTCAAATGATAATTTAGGCTGGATTGGTGTTTCATTAAAAGGGTCAAGGCTTTATCTTGAGGTAAAAGAGCGTACAGAGAGAAAAGATATTCCCGGAACTGATGAGCCTTGTAATCTTGTTGCAGAAAAAGACGGAATCATCAGGCTTATGAAAATCCGTGACGGACAGACAATGGTTTTGGTTAATACTCCTGTTAAAAAAGGTGATTTACTTGTCAGCGGTGTCATTGACAGCAACTCCGTCGGTATGCGCTACACTCATTCTTACGGTGAAGTTTATGCCACCACCTGGTATAAAGAAAAAATCGACATTCCTCTTAAATATAAGGCGAAAATGCTGACTATGGAGAGTAGTTCTAAGACGCGGGTAAGCTTTCTCAATTTCTCTATTCCGCTCTTTTTAAAAGAAACTCCAACATTTCAACTATATCAGACACATAGTTCTGCCAAAGACTTTTCCCTGCCGTTACAAATTTTTCCTCCGGTCAGGATTGAAAAAACTGAATTTTTCAGACAGATTGAGCAAAATAAAACAAGAACTGTTGCGCAAGCCGTTACTCTTGGTAAGTTTTATCTGCTTAATAAAGTAAACAGTCAGTTATCAGATGACGCCGTTTTTGACAAAATTGAAGTAAGCCACAAACAAACCGGAAATACTGTAACTGTTACATTAGAGTGTGAATGTACTGAAAATATTGCGGTAAAAACACCGATTGACAAAACTGAGGATTTGGAATATAATAGAAATAATTATGATAACAAATGAGGTAAATAAATGGACAGACATATAGAAGTTGACAAAATGGAAAATCTGATTGCTCTTTTCGGAAGCTTTGACGAAAATGTCAGAATTATCGAAAAAAGCTTTGATGTTGCCATTATTAACCGTGGCTCTGATATTAAAATTGCGGGGGAGCCTAATAATGTTGATAAAGCTATCCGTGCAATTCAGAATCTTATGGGGATGATTACGACCGGAACAGTTATTTCCGAGCAGGAAGTTCGTTATGTTATCTCTCAGGTTGAAGACGGTAACGAAGAAGAACTTTCCAAGCTTTCAGAGGGCTGTGTTCTTATAACCGCAAGAGGTGTTCCCATTAAAGCAAAAACTCTCGGGCAGAAAAAATATATTGATACTATTGCTAAAAACCCAATAGTTTTCGGTATTGGTCCTGCAGGAACAGGAAAGACCTATCTTGCCGTTGCTATGGCGGTTCAGGCATTTAAAAATAAAGAGGTTTCCAAAATTATTCTAACTCGTCCCGCCGTTGAAGCCGGAGAAAAGCTTGGCTTTTTACCGGGGGATATGCAAGATAAGGTTGACCCTTATCTTCGTCCGCTTTATGATGCCTTAGGTGATATGCTGGGCGGTGAATCTTTCAGCAAAAATGTTGAGCGAGGACTAATTGAGGTTGCTCCTTTAGCTTATATGCGAGGCAGAACTTTAGATAACGCATTCATCATTCTTGATGAGGCACAAAACGCCACGGCTGAACAAATGAAAATGTTTCTTACCAGAATGGGATTTTCCTCAAAAATCGTTGTTACGGGTGATGTGACTCAGATTGACCTGCCCCGTGACAAAAAATCAGGACTTCATGATGCAGAACGAGTTCTTAAAGGAATTGAGGGAATTGAATTTATGCATCTTTCCGATGCCGATGTTGTCAGACATCCGCTCGTTCAGAGGATTGTTAAGGCATACGAAGAAAAGAATGCAGAAAGGGAACGCTCCGGCAAAAGACGGATGCCAAGAAATATATGAAAATAAGTATCAGAAATCAGCAGAAAAAATTACAGGTCACAAAAGACCTTCGTGACCTTATTAAAAAAGTTTTGAAGAACGGACTCTCATATATGGAGTTTGATACGAATTCTGAAATAAGCATTCTCCTTGTTGACAATGAGGAAATCCATCAGCTTAACAAACTTCATCGTGGTATCGACCGCCCTACCGATGTTCTGTCTTTCCCTATGTTTGAATATGACGAAGACGGGGAGATTGATATGGACGAATGTGATTTTGGCGAAAACGGAGAGATTCTCCTGGGAGATATTGTTATTTCTCTTGAGCGAGCAAAAGAACAAGCCGAAGAATACGGTCATTCCTTTGAGCGAGAGGTTGGCTTTTTAACCGCCCACTCCCTGCTTCATCTTTTAGGATACGACCATATGGAAAAAGACGAAGAAACTGAGATGTTTGAACTTCAGGAAGAAATCCTTAAAATTTGTGAATTACCAAGATAAAAAAAGTGTGCGTTATGCACACTTTTTATTGTATTAAAGTAAAAACTATTTCCGATAACAAGACCGCCAAACAGGCAATAGATGCCACAACCACAAGACCTTTTTCAAAATAGGCAATAATCAGTGCAACTATAAACCCGACAGCCGCTGACACTTTATTCTCAACGGCATAGAATATGGCAGGAATGGTCATAACACTCAAAACCGCATATGGAATATAATACAGAAAAGAGCAGATAAATCTGTTCCTTATTTTTTTCTTAACGAGAACGAGGGGGACCATTCGTGTAAGATATGTAACAACCGCCATAACTACAAGATATATCCAGAAGTTATTCATCGCAAGCCACCTCCTCATAATCAGGCACGGGCGCAAGATATGCAAAAATAGCGCTTGACACAACGGCACAGATTATAATTACAAATCCGCTTGGTATTTTATTAAGCATTGGCATATAGTAGAATATGCAACTAAGAATTATAGCAAACAAGACACATTTCGCTGTCGCTTTATCTTCCTTTACTTTAGGCACAACAATCGCCACAAACATAGCATAAATCGCAACACCGAGGCTTGATATAACTATTTGGGGCAAGACATTCCCTGCAATAGCGCCCAGAAGTGTTCCAAGACTCCAACCTAGATACGGAGTCAGAATAAGCCCATACAGATATTTTCTGCCTACCTGCTTTTTCTGTCCTGATGCAACCGCAAAGACCTCATCTGTATTCACAAATGCAATCAAAAATCTGTCAATCAGTCTCACGCTTTTCCCAAGCTTTTGAGACAATGATACTGACATAAGTGAATACCTTATGTTTATTATAAGTTGGGCAACGGCAAGCTCAACAAGGCTTCCTCCCGAAACAATTATCGGTACTGCCGCAAGCTGACCTGCTGAGGTTACATTTGTCATTGAAATAAGGACTGCTTCAAGGGCAGACAATCCGTTCCCCACTGAAAATATCCCAAACGCAAATGCAACAGACAAATAGCCAAGACATATTGGTATTCCGTCTATTATTCCTTTTAAAAACTTATTTTCTTCCATTTCATCACCTTATCACAAGAAAGCGGCTACGCCGCTCCGCTCTGCGAGCGGTCGTAGCAATAACGCTTTCGGTTGTCCATGTGCGTTTCCGCCCTTGGCGGAAAATTTCGCACGGATAATTAAAATTATTTTAATCTTATAGGAAAGACGCAATTTCCTATAAGATTAAAAAGTCCGCCGATAACTCGACGGACTTTTGGAGCGGGTAACGGGAATCGAACCCGTAACCTCAGCTTGGGAAGCTGATGTTTTACCACTAAACTACACCCGCATAAGAGCTATTTTATCACTTTAACTCTTATTTGTCAACTGCTTTAAATAATTTCTTCCGCTTTTTCAAGGGCGGCATCTATATTGGGCAAGAAGCTTTCTTCCCCTGCTTTTTCTATAAATCCTGCTTTTCTCATAACAGACATTGGCTGTTCATTTACATGTGAGAAAAGAACCGTTATCCCTCTTTTTCTGCAATGTTCGTATACAGACGAAATAGCGCGAAGAGCTGACACATCAAGGGATGGTATACTTCTCATTCTCAAAATAATAACCTTAACACCGTCTTTAACAGGGATTGATGCAAGCTTATCTGTATTTGCAAAAAACATTGGTCCGTCAATCTCAAAAACAGCTGTGTAATCAGGAATTTTTTTAAGTCTGCCATCATCATTTGAATTAGTTTCATCCGCTCTTGTCCACGGACGGACATGGGTTACATCAACCATTCTCTTAACGAACAGACAAGCCGCAACAAGAAGACCAAACTCAATGGCAACTACCAAATCAAAAACAACCGTCAATACAAAAGTTATAACTAAAACCGCAATATCACTCTTCGGGGCGGTTTTACAAATTTTAACAAACTGACGCCATTCACTCATATTATAAGCAACCATAAACAGTATCGCCGCAATTATTGGCATTGGAATCCACTCTGCATAAGGCATCAAAACCACAAGAACAAGTAAAAGAACCAATGCGTGGACAATCCCTGAAACCGGTGTTCTTCCTCCATTTTTCACATTTGCCGCAGTTCTTGCAATAGCACCTGTTGCAGGGATACCGCCGAACAATGCCGAACAAATATTTCCTGCACCCTGAGCGATAAGCTCCGTATTGGAATTATGTTTATCATTTATCATATTATCCGATACAACACAGGATAAAAGAGATTCAATTCCTGCCAGTATCGCAATAGTGAAGGCGCTCGGAAGTAGTTCTTTTATCATTCCAAAACTGATTTGAGGAATTTCAAACCCTGGAAGACTGCTTGAAATATTATATAAATCGCCTATTGTATTAACATTAACACTAAATAATTTTACAACCGCAACAGAAACGATAACCGCTATAAGTGAGCCTGGGATTTTCTTACTGATTTTCGGCCAGACAATAAGAATCAAAAGTCCCATTCCACCGACGAAAAGTGCCCATGGGTTAAAGCTCGAAATTGATGCAGCAACTGCAGTGATTTTTTCAGTTGTTTCAACTGCGTGGGTTCCTTCCGGGAATGTAAGACCTAAAAAGTCCTTTATCTGCCCCACAACGATTGTTACTGCAATACCTGCTGTAAATCCCGTTGTTATTGTATATGGTATGTATTTTATGAGTGTTCCGAATTTCAAAACACCCATTAAAATCAATATAATACCTGCCATAATGGTTGCAACGACAAGACCGCTTGTTCCGTAAGTTGCCACAATTCCTGCAACGATGGTCGCAAAAGCCGCCGTTGGTCCCGATATATTTACACGGCTTCCGCCAAGCAATGATATAACAAGACCTGCAACAATAGCTGTGTAAATTCCCTTTTCAGGAGATACTCCCGAAGCGATGGCAAGGGCGATTGAAAGCGGCAAAGCGATTATTGCAACAATTATCCCCGCAACAATATCCGAAACAAGTTTCTTACCGTCATAACCTTTTCTGAGTTCTAAAATTTTAGGCTGAAAAATTTTCATTTTTTATTCCTCCTCTTTTATTCCCATTACACCTTTATAAGCAACTTCTGCGGCACTTATATCCATATTGCATTTGAGCAAATAAAAATCTGTGCCTTTAACAAATCCATCTATTAAATCAAGAGTTTTTACCATTTTCATTCCATTTTTCGGTACATAAATCTGTGTTGTCAGATAGGGTAAAACTTTGCTTTTTTCTATAGTTTCAATTTCATTTTCCAGACCTCGCTGAAGAATACAAACACCTTTTAAAACAACGCTTGTATTATTATTTATACCCTCTTTCCCGCACCAGGGTGTTCCATAAGCTACGGCTTTTCCATCCTTGATTCTGATAAGCGGTTTGTCCCCGTTTACAACAGAGCATTTATCGCCCAGATATTTAAGCCAGAGAGCCGCGTGCGTCGATTTTCCTGTTCCACTTTTCGCACAGAAAGCTACCCCTTTTCCGCCTGTTTCAAGAACCACACCGTGGAGCAAAAATCCGTCAAATTCAATTATTTTCTCCGCTATTTTCCTATAAACCGCAAGGCTTTCAAGGTATCCTAAGTCAGTACACTCCTCCGTTTTTTCACGAAGAATTTCCTCCTCGGTCACGGACACGGAAAAGTCACTTTCCTTTTCATCTGTCATGTACTTTCCACACATTTTTTCGATGTATGGATACTTATTTTCAATTAAAATATTTAAATCAGCCAATCTTAAATTAAACATAATAAAACATCACCTTCCTGATTATAACAAATTTTTTCCTCTTTGGCAAGTGTTTTGTACCTGAAATTGCAGAGAATCCACAACTGTTTTTATATTGACAAAAAACAAATGATTGTTTATAATTAAATCATCTTTTCAGAAAGGATTATGATTATGAAATTTATATCTTGGAATGTAAACGGTCTTCGGGCGTGTCTTGGCAAGGGCTTTGAAGATTTTTTAAATAATAGCAGTGCCGACATTTTTGCTCTTCAGGAAACAAAAATGCAGGAAGGCCAGGCGGAGGTCAACGCCCCTGACTACGCCTCTTTCTGGAATTCTGCTGAAAAAAAGGGTTATTCAGGAACTGCTGTTTTCTCAAAAGCTCAACCTCTTTCTGTCTCATACGGTATAGGTATTGACCAACACGACCACGAGGGCAGAGTTATAACTTGTGAATACGAAAACTTTTATTTTGTTACCTGTTACACTCCAAATTCTCAAAATGAACTCAAAAGGCTTTCATATCGTATGGAATGGGAAAAAGATTTCAGGGAGTTTCTTATAAACCTCGACAAGAAAAAACCAGTCATTCTCTGCGGAGACCTTAATGTGGCTCACAACGAGATTGATCTTAAGAATCCAAAGACTAACCGTATGAA
>JAZRKP010000065.1:0-2185 GCA_045646365.1 Clostridia bacterium | reverse complement strand
GGTAGACCTGCGGAAAGGGCAGAATGTGACTGTGGTGTATTACAACGGCTATGAAGAAGAGTATCTTCAGCTTACAGGAGAAGTTGAGAAGGTTGATGCTTATTGGAAGCTCCTTCAGATTGGAAATATAGCAATTGACTTTGATGAGATTTCCGAGATTCATACTGATTTTGAGTCGTTTCTGCCGCTTATATATGAATAAAAAAGATATATCGACAGATTTCATCCTAATAACAGGTGAAAAAGGCGGGAAAAAGGCGGGAAAAATCCGGGAAAATTTCGGGAAAAATCCGGGAAAAATCTGGGAAAAATCCGGGAAAAAAGTGGGAAAAAAAAGGGAACGACACGGGAAACAAAGTGTGTTATATTATTAGCATGAAAAGGTGGGTCCAGACGGAGCCACCTTATTTTTATGAGAAAAGGAGAATAGCACAATGGAATTATGTCCCAACTGCAGCGCCAGGCTTAAGGCTGGCGCTGCTTCTGTTTGTCCCAAATGTGGCAAGGCATTATCCGGTTCAAATAAGAAATCACCCGGAAAATATGCAAAAAAGAAAACAAAAAAGAAACCCAAAAAGCAGAAAAGACCGAAAGCAAAGAAAGACAAAACCGAGAACATCCCGGAAATCATGGGTGAAGCCGTTGATGATGGCTATGATGGATATTACAATGATGTTTTGCCTCCGGACACGGACCGAATCAATGAGGGGATGGATAAAGAACTGATCAAGAACATCTTGGTTATCAGTATCTGCGCTGCGGTAATAATTTTGATGTGTGTTGCACTTTTATATGTCCTTTGATCATTGCACTTTTCATGTTTCAACAGTGTAATTTAGCAAATGATCAAAATGGAGGTAACTAAAATGAAATACATTTCTATCGGAGCCGTAACAAAACCTTCCACCGAACATATTGTCTATGTTTCTCACTGCGGTTTTGACTATACGTTAACCGGAGACCTGGCTTACATGTGGCTGAATGGGCGATTTGGGTTTGATGCATCCAGGAATCAGTTCCAAAACAATGCACTGAATCAGCTGGAAAGAATGGGGTTGGTGGTTATAACAGAAGATGTTCTGGAAGGGGAGTACCGGGCTCTGACAAAAGTACGGCTGGTTCCCGCAAGATCCAGAAATCCGTATAAGGGACTTTCCAGAAACGAGAAAACGGCACTGAAATGGATCACGGAAACCGGATTGATTCTTTCTATGGCAGAACTGGTTTATCTGATGGAACGGGATATCGAACCGGAAGAAAAATATCTGGGACAGGAAAACGTTCAGCGTTTGGTTGAACGCATCTATACCAAGGATACGATTTTCGATAATATCCTGGAAAATCAAATGGAGCGGGCAGAAAAACGAGACCAGGTTGTCAAACTGGTTCTGTCCCTTCTGAAGAAAAAGCGGATCGTTCTTCTGTAAGTGAGGTTCCTATGCTGAAATCATATAAGAATTTTCCGACTATACTCCAAAAACAGATTCTGATGCGGTTAACTGGCTCTGTTTTAGGACTGTTCTGTGTCCTTGTCATACTGATTTCTCACAGTCAGTGGCAGCTGATATTTCCTGGCCTGGTGATCTCCCTGTCTTTCTTTATCAGTGCCAGCAACCTGTTTTTCCGCTGTGAGGAAAAACGATACATAATGATTCGCGGTATTTGCCGTGGATTTGAACGTACTTCTGTCAGAAAACAGATCAAAGCCATATATCTGGAATCTGATGGCAAATCAGTAAAAGTAGTTTACACGTACAAAGGTCGTCCGATAAAAGAGGGAGACCAAGTGACGATCTATGTTGCAGATACCGCATCCGTGTATGAGGTGGATGGCGAATATATCATTTGCAATATCCTTGCCATTGGCAGAGAACAAAATTCTTCCACGTTGCAGAAAGCTGCATAGTCAAAAAACAATCTCTGTGCAAACATCTGGATGGAGATTGACTCCAATAGGCAAATATGGTATAATTACTATGTTAGTATCAGAGTTTCACTTAAGTGAAATGTTAGTTTATCCGATTTTCTAAAGTGTCATTTGCCGTTTTTAGGGGGTAAATGGCACTTTTTTTGTTTCCTGGTTTCTGCCTGCAGTTTGCAGGTTGAGATAAATTTTATTACTGTGCAGGCAGAACCTGCAGGAAGGAGTTATCCATGTTAAAGTTTTTCGCAACTGAGGTCACCG
>JAZRKP010000064.1:0-1232 GCA_045646365.1 Clostridia bacterium | reverse complement strand
CATTTCTTTTTCCTCCTTTCTTCGGCTTCCTTTGTTCTTGCTCCTTTCATTTTATTTAACCTCCTTGCCGTGAGGTAGGTCAGTGTATGTAATACCGCACGAATTTATATAGTCATTTTTATATATGAGATTTAAGCGTTCCCTCTGCGTACGTGCGTACATATGTACGTATGTACGCAGGGAAATTAACAAACTCACACTATATGCAAATTGGACTTATGGTTTTTTATATATAGCGGAGTATTATAAATTTCTTGAGTTGCAAACAAATCTTTATAATACTCCTTGAAATATTTTTATTTTTCGGTTATACTATCTACAGTTGTTATCTGATTTGACTGTCCGTCATCTGCGCCAACAGATGAGAGAGGGACGGTCTTTTCTTTTTTTATATCATTCACTTAAATCTCCTTTCAGTTCACGAAGTGTTTCGGTGATGAGCCTGATAATTTCAAGCATCTCATCGGTCACTTCTTTTTTATTTTTAAGTTCTGTGAGCACCTCGGCAAGATTATTGCGAAGTGCCTTGAACACTCTCGGATTACCACCGTGAACAACAATGTCCTGCTGCATACAACGGCGGTAGCAGTATTCCTGTTTGCTCAATCCCGAAATTGCAACAACCTTATTTATCTGTTCGTTTTCTTCGGGTGAGACTCTGAAGCCAACCGTTATACTGCGGAAACGGTTGTGCCGATCTAAATTTTTTGCTGACATTTTATGCACGCTCCATATTAAGTTTTTCTGCAATTTCTGTTTGCTTTGACGGGAACAGGTGAGCATATCGATAAGTGATATCAATACTTTCGTGTCCTACTCTGTCCGCAATAGCAAGCGGTGTGAAACCCATATCAATGAGAAGTGAAACGTGTGAGTGTCTTAAATCATGAATACGGATTTTCTTTACTCTCGTTTCCTTGCAGCCTCTTCGCATCTCACTATGGAGATATGCTTTGGTTATGAGAAAGACTCTATCATTCATCTTCGGCATGTAAAGACCTTTGAAGTACCTTTGCATTTCATCACACAGGAAGTCAGGCATCATAATGATACGGTTACTCTTTTTCGTTTTCGGCGTGGTTACAACATCCTTACCCTTGATGCACTGATAAGATTTATTGATTCGTACCGTCTGTTTGTCAAAATCAAAATCTCCGTAGGTAAGAGCAAGTAACTCACCGAGACGGATACCGCACCAATAAAGTATTTC
The DNA here is from genome assembly GCA_045646365.1 of Clostridia bacterium. Lineage (GTDB taxonomy): Bacteria > Bacillota > Clostridia > Monoglobales > Monoglobaceae > SIG454. The sequence goes on along the minus strand of JAZRKP010000064.1, from coordinate 22 downwards.
AAATGCGTAGTAGGATAAAGGC
>JAZRKP010000063.1:0-1142 GCA_045646365.1 Clostridia bacterium | reverse complement strand
TCCTCCTATCATTCGCATTGAAAGTTCCAAAAGACTTTTTTCAGTTCAGCGTGTTTCCCTCTTGGTATCGGTATCGTAGTGTTATCATAAAGCAAAATCGCAGATGATGTCAGATTCTTTATGTTACGCAGATTGATAATGTATGCACTTCCCAAACGGAAAAAGCCGTCATTCTTTGCAAGTAAAGCATAAAGCTCCGAAACTGTCGTTCTGACTTTAATTGTCTGACCGTTATCAAGCTTTATGTATTGGTAATGGTCGTGTGCTTCCGAATACATAATATTGTTTGCGTTGATGCTCTCTATGCCATTTTCAGTTTTGAGTCTGATAAGTTGCTTCGTAATTTTTTCTGCCTGCAAGAGAGCTGCACCCATTGCTTCATAAAACTTTTCAGGTTCAAGCGGTTTTATAAGATAACGGAGCGTTCCTGTTTCATAACTTTGCGGAGCGTGTTCGACAGAGGTTGTTAAAAATATAATAGGACTTTCAATTTCTCTTGCTCTGATTTCCCTTGCAAGGGTTGTTCCCATTTCATCACCGATATATACATCAAGCATAAATATATCAAACAAGGCACCGTTATCAATACTATTTAGAAGTGAACTTGCCGAGTTAAACGGGAAAACTTCAATTTCCGATTTTCCGCTTTGCTCGGAATAATTTTTTACATAGGCTGAAACCTCGTCCAAAATTATAGTTTCATCATCGCATATCGCTATTTTCAATGTTTTCACCTTACTTTCTTACCAAACTAAAAAACCATTCATCTTCCGGCAGAGCAATATTGTTTTTGTTGCACGCTATAATTATATTGCAGGCTGTGCGGAAGAAAAGTGCATAAAGTATACCGGGATGTCCGTCTTTAACTTCACCATTTTTCTGTCCGATGCGAAGTGCATCTGCAACAGGTGTTTTTTCAAGCTCTTTCACCGATTCTTCCAAATAGCAAGGCGGAGTGTCCTTGCTGTTTGCAATAGTGGAGGTAAAGGCTATTCGTTTTTTTCTTTCCTCATCATTCATAGATGATTTGAAATATTGAAGCAATCCGATTAAGTATTCTTCCCACGATTTATTTTCGCCTATTCTATTAAATACCTTATGCAAGTTATCATACCCATCACGAACAACCGCCATAAATAGGT
>JAZRKP010000062.1:0-1202 GCA_045646365.1 Clostridia bacterium | reverse complement strand
CTTGGTTAATCCGGAACTGTAATAATCACGAAGAACACGAAGGCATTCTTCTGCACTGTAATGTTGCCATTTCTTTCGCATACTGCTTACACATTTTAATCGTTTATAAATGTGTCTACCTATGGCAGTATAAGACAGTTTCTAAAACTTGAAAACCACCATGGAAAACGAAAACAAAGGAATTTGGGGTAAAATCCTCAAAATAGTCATCACCGTACTCACCGCCATTGCAACCATCTTTGGCATCCAAGCATGTTGCTAGATTATGAAAAATACGATAAGCCGATGAGAAAACGCAGAATTTTTTCTATCATTAAGGGGATTTCCTTTATCTTTGTCCCTATAAACAAAAATGATATAACGTAAACGATAATTTATGGGACAATTGGCCTTTTTGAAAATGTTTTTGTTGGTTTCCATACCGACCGATGTTAATGATAACCGTCGTCATGTACATGTGTTTAAGAAAGGCACACGGCACATGCGTTTAAACGAACAGATTTCGAAAACTTTCCGAGGCGAAAAAACGAAAATAAAGAACATAGAAAAATAACCGCTTATGTGCAAGATGAACAATGTAACAGTAGGGATAAAGAAGTTGGATTTCTCTTCTTTCCGTGGAAAAATGGCTGCTTTCCTGACGGACGGTCGCCAAATCATTGTGCCGCTTAGTTTCTTTCCGGAAATTAAGAACCTTTCTTTGAAACAGCGTTCCGAATGGATGATATTGGACGACCAATATTTTACCTTTGCCGATTTAAGTAAGGTCTATTCGGTGTGTGAATTGTTGAAACAATAAATATGAATGGCGACTCTCGAAAAAGAGCCGCCATTTTTGTTATCTAATCTGTCTCTTTTACTGCTGAATAACTTTTAATTCGCTTTTCATTCAAACGTCGTGGCGTTTTATTCTTGATCCCCTTCCATTAACCAAGCAAGGTTAAAGCGGTAATATCCTAAATTGAAGCCGTCTTCGCCCGGAAGATTGCCGTCCCATTTTCCTTCTTCTACAATGATACCGATAGTACCGTCATCCAAGACTTGGAGAGAAGAGTATGCGGAGTATCCCTTGTAGATGCAACGTTTCGGAATCCAAGTCTCGCCATTGTCTTCGCTCACATAAACGGTGACGTTTTCGCGAGTTGTCTTGCTGGCAGGGAGGGAGTGGAGCAATAAGTTCTTACCTTTATATGTATAGGCGA
>JAZRKP010000061.1:0-37516 GCA_045646365.1 Clostridia bacterium | reverse complement strand
TGGCTACGATCCGACTTAAGTTGTATTGTCTTGCAATACTTTCAGCCAGTTTCTCATATATGCTATATTGTTCTTTTCGCTGGCTGGTGTGTTAATGCCACAATGGGCTAACAACATACTTGCTGACATTTCAGCGATAAGTTCTTCCTTGCTGTATTCTGCATCCCCAAAATAACCGCTTGTGCTTCTTCCCAGTCTGGTCATTGTGCTGTGCGAAATTTCGTGAAATGCTGTTGAATAGTATTCCTCCAGCTTTTCAAACTGGGAAATAAGAGGAAGTGTGATACTGTCAGATGAAAGACTATAACAAGCCTTGTTGCCTTTGATGTGCTTAACTTTGATATTTTCAGCTTCTGTGTAGCCTTTCAATATCTGTTCAGCCTCTTCAATCGGTTTATGGTTGTATGTAGTTTCTTTGACCTTACTTTGTATTCCCTCAACATATTTAATGTTGTAAACATTGTAATATCTTAAAAAGGGAACGCTTTGTTTCGTGATAACCTTTTCGCCATTGTCTGATATTGTTTCTTTGTCAAACTCCTTAAAATTGAAGTAAACAACAATATCTTTCTTACAGCCCTTTTTCAACTTAACATCTGGGTTGTGCTTTTTAAGGTCGCATATCTGCGTCCAAGTTAAATACTCTCCCTCGTCAAGCAGTAGGGTGTTTATGCCCTTGTATTCACTACCTAAATAATTTCGTGGAGCGTTAGCCCACACCCAAGGTTTTTGCCAAGGTAATGGTTCTTTGTTCTTAATTGCCATTTTGATTTTCTCACAGATTTTTTCTGATACTATTTCGTTGACTGTTTTAGTCATAATGTTCAGTCCTTTCAGTTAGCTTAATTTTTTAGTTTTTATATTATAAGCAGTAGCCATATAAAATATAAAAGCGATACGACATTTTTCGTGTCATACCGCTTTCTCCTGTATGTGTTCTTGCCCGTGTTATTTGTCTTGTCTGATTAAGCATTGATTAAGACTTTACTATATAGGGGACTGCCCTATATAATATATGATACACATAAGCGGTACTGATTATAATATTAAATTGTTTTATATATGGTCTATTGAGAGACCGATTTGTAAATCCTTACACTATATATTTCAACACAAAAAGTCTTATTTGTCAAGCAGTCAACAGTCGCACAGACGACCGTTTTCAGAACGCTTACAAAACAAAAACTGTTTTGTTTTATGGGTTTGTTTAATGCAAAAAAAGAAGAAACCTTTTAAAAAGTTCCTTCTTTTTCTTTCTTGATTAGCATAGATTTTTGAAATTTATGGGTGTTTTTATCTGATTTTTGATTTTCAAGAGGTCGTTCCAGTCTTTAACATTGTATCTGGCTAATACACTTCCACCATAAACCATATTATTATAATGATAGTGTTCCTCGGTGTAAAAGGAACTCCCAGCAGTATCGTTATCAACACACAAGATAATATTGCTGTCCTTGTAGGTGTAGGTTGATAACACCTTGCCCTGTAGTCCTCTCAAAGACAATAACATTATGCTCCTGTCCTCTGGAAGCAGAATAAGCCCCTCATCAACAAGTGATACGAAGCTCATAAGGTCAATACCACTTTCAAATATAATAACGACTTCGGGAGTATTGTCTATATATTTATATTGGTAGGTAAAGCCTGTATATGTTTCACTAATAACACAGCCCTTGTATCTGTGTTCGGTGTCAGAAAGAATACCAGATTTCTCAAAGCCTACAATTTTATCTTCATTATTGTATATAGGAAACAAAAGGTTATAGCCTGTCCTCAATTTTTCTGCATATAAATAGTCGCTGTCTATGAATTTTTTAACTGTTTCTGCTGATATCTGCCTTGTGTTGCATAGATAAGCATATATGGGCTTGATGTTGTTTGCTGGTATGTACTGTCCGTTTGCTATTCTGCTTTCAATGGTCTTGATTGATGTTAGCATTCTCGGTGTTGGCTCTCGGTGTATATAGCCACTCTCCAAAAACTCATTCATTACAAACATTGCTCCGTATGTGCTTAAACCTAGATACTTAATGCAGAAATCAATACCAGAACAGTAGTCAGATGTTTCTGCAAAGTCTTTAGCCCATCGCTCGTGTAGTACAACGCTTCTGTTATCTGCTAATCTTACACTACCTCTTAACTTGATGATTTTACTTTCATCATACCAAGTCATAAAGTCAATTAAATCAATACTTCTCATATTACTTAATTGTTCTTTACTAAACTGTTTCTTTGGGTAATTATTACATTTAATCATTTCTTTTAGTTCTTTAGTCATTTTCTTTATCTCCTTTATAGATGTATTCAGTCTAATAAATGGAATAGAAGTATCAGTCCCAAGTGAGTATAAAACGCTTATCTCAAATGGAATAAAACATCCAGAATGGAACTTACTTCATTTTTGCTCCCATTTAAGATAATTTCTATTCCATATTCTTAAACTTAATTTATCTTATACAGGCGATTTTGAAATTATAAATTAAAAATGTTCTACAATTTTTTCATAAAATTGGTCGTTTAATTGACTTATTCCAATTTTTGTGTTATAATAACTATGCTATACTCTTAATTAAAATGGAGTAAGTATATTTTTTCACTACAAGGAGTACGCTGTTTTAGGTAAAAGCGTGCTCTCTGATGAAACCTTGTAGTGAGGAATATTTAAGAGTATAGCAACCTTAAAGTCAGAGTTGTGCGTTTTTCAAGTGTGTGGCTCTGAAAAGGGTTGCACACTTTTTTATTTGGAGAGGTGATGAAATGTTGGTTTATCCTAGAAAAATAGACTGTTTTTTAAAGAATTTTATGGAAGCTGATCATGAGGGCTGGAACGCAAGAGTTGATAATTATTTATTGAATGCAACAACAGACGAAAAAGAATTTATTTTGAAATTTGTGGATGACTTATGTGGTATTATAGATGAACACAAATCAAATTATCATAATAATATGGAGAATCTTTTTGAAAAATACTCCGTGTATGAAGGCTTTGTAAACAGTTATTTATATAATACATTAAAAAATACTGACTATACTAAACTGGAAACAAAAATAAAACAATTTAACGAATGTGTGCTTGTGTTAGAACAATGTTATAATAAAATTAACGAAAGAGAGTGATTTTGTGAAAAAGATAATTAGAATTTTGGTAATCATTATGAGTATGATATTTTTGTTTGCACTTAATGCTATAATTGTAAGTGCAGATACAAGTGAGTATTATACATATACCATCACTAATGAGCAAGTTACTATTACCGATTGTGATAATAGTATAACAGGTGACATCACTATCCCAACAATTATTGAAGGCTATCCCGTAACCGCTATAGGTAGTTATGCTTTTTACGGTTGTAACAACCTTGAAAAAATAAGAATACCTAACAGCATCACTGTTATTGATGCGAGTGCTTTTATAAACTGTATAAATCTTACAAATATAGTTGTTTCGGAAGATAATCAAAATTATTTTTCTGATGAAAATGGTGTTTTGTTCAGCAAGGATAAAACAAAAATCATTAATTATCCTACAGGTAAGAAAGAACAAGGCTATACGATTCCTGATACAGTAACTGTTATTGGAAGTAGAGCCTTTTATGGTCATTCTTATTTAGAAAGTATAATAATCTCTGATAATGTAAACACTATTGGACAGTATGCGTTTGCGTACAGCTATAGTTTAAGAGATGTTACATTAGGAAACAGTGTAAAAACAATTGAAGACTATGTGTTTTATTACTGTACGGGATTAAAGAATATATATTGGAACACGTCTAAAGGACCGACTTTTCCGTACAACGGATGTTCTGTTTTTAAATATGCTGGAACAAAAAGCGATGGTATTAAGATTGTTTTTGGTGATAATGTAGAAAAAATTCCTGATTATCTTTTTTATTATACTGACAGTAGTAGTAGACCCAATATAAAATCTGCAGTAATCAGTAATAAAGTGAAAACTATTGGCTATCAAGCGTTTTACAATTGCACTAATTTGACGGATGTTACTTTTGGTGATAATGTAGTTGAAGTAGGTTCATCGGCGTTTGTTGGTTGCACTAAACTAACTTCTGCTGAACTCCCCAAAACGGTGAACAAAATAGGAAATTCAGCTTTTTCGGGATGTACGACGTTAACAAGTATAAGTATTCCTGAAAGCTTAACATCAATCGGAAGTCAAGCGTTTTATGGTTGTGAGAAATTAGAAAATATATACTGGAATACAGATAAAGTTACCAATATTTCATCAAGTAGTGGAATATTTAAGTATGCTGGTCAAAAAAGCAATGGAATAGCCGTTGTGTTTGGAGATAATGTAACGAAAATCCCTAAACATTTGTTTAACAATGGTTCTAATACTTCATATGCGGCAAAAATCACTTCAGTAAAACTGCCAGAAGGAATAACAGATATCGGCGAATATGCATTTTATTATTGTACTAGCCTTAAAAGCATAACCTTTCCACAAAGCTTGGTGTCAATAGGGTATAGTTCGTTTTATGGATGTAGTGGATTAACAAGTTTAATTATACCTGATAATGTAACTACCATAGGTGATTCTGCTTTTTATCGTTGCGATTATATAAAAGAAGTCTCTATGGGAAAAGGGGTTAAAACAATTGCATATGGGGCTTTTTGCGAATGCACTAGTTTGACAAGTATAACTATACCAGAAAATGTAACAAGTATTGGAAATGCAGCTTTTTATAATTGTAATAACCTAACGAAAATTTATTGGAATGCTAAAAAGGTTGATGATTTTAAGTCGGATACTACGGTTTTTTGTTCTGCTGGAAAGAATAAAAGTGGTATTGAAGTGATTTTTGGTGATACTGTAGAACGCATTCCTGCATATGCTTTTTATATTGCTGATACATATCCTAGAAACCATAAAATTACATCTGTAAGCTTTTCTAAAAGCATAAAAACGGTAGGAGCATACGCGTTTTATAATTGTTCAGAATTGGTGAAAGTAAGTACAACGGATCTTGGGGCGTGGTGTAGTATACAATTTATGAATGGGTCAGCTACTCCATTAGTGTATGCAAAAAATCTTTATTTTAATGGGGAAATTGTAACAAGTATAGATATCCCTGATGGTATAACCCAAATAGGTCAGTTTGCATTAAGTGGATGTAAAGACTTGATGAGTGTTATAATTCCAGAAAGCATAACAAACATTAGTTATGGAGCATTTGATAATTGTAGTAATTTAAACGATGTGTATTATAGAGGGACAGAAAACGATTGGGAAGGTATAACTATCAGTAGCTATAATACAAAATTGTTAAATGCAACGATGCATTACAACTACAATGAACTTCTTGAATATATTACATATGTTATAACGGATTATAATGATGTGAAAATAACAGACTGTGATACAGGTATTTCTGGTGACATAAGCATACCATCAAAAATTGAGGGCTATCCTGTAACAACTATAGATTACAACGCTTTTAGAGACTGTACGAATATAGAAAGTGTCTTTGTGCCTGATTCCGTAACAAGAATATATGGTAGTGCTTTTGAAAACTGTACAAATTTAAACAGCGTAAGCATTCCTGAAACATTAACTTGGCTTGGAGGTTCTGCGTTTGGCAATTGCACTAGTTTAAAAAGCGTTACATTGCCAGTGAACCTGTCTTTTATTGGAGATAGGGCATTTTACGGATGTACGAATTTAACAAGTATAGAAATTGATGAAAACAGCAGCGAATTTTCTTCAATAGAAGGCAATCTTTTTAATAAACAGGTAACAACAATGTTACAGTATTCCATTGGTAAAAGCGAAAGTGCATACATTATACCAGACGGAGTAACGATGATAGATACATACTGTTTTGAAGATTGTGTTAATTTATCATCAATAACAATTCCCGAAAGCATTCAGGAAATTAGGATGACAGCATTTCGTGATTGTCCGAATATAAAAAATGTATATTACTATGGAACACAAGATGAATGGAATAAAGTTTTAATTGGTACCTACAATGATGGTTTAACTGGTGCAACCATACATTTCATTAAACCAAGAACAGAAACAGTTCTTTCAAATAATGATAAAACTTTTACAATCACACCAATAAATATAGCGACTGGAAATATGGTTATTCTGGCTCTTTATAATGGTACTGCATTAGTTGAAATGCAAAGTTTGGTTTATAACGGAGAACCAATACCTTTCACAACTACCAAAGACTATGCAAATGCAAAAGTTTTTGTATGGGAAAATTTTGAAACATTAGTCCCGATATGTGAAGCAGAAATAGTAAAATAACACAACAAAGCCCCAGCGGTCGCTGGGGCTTTCACTTTATAATTCCAGTTCAAAATCTTCTTCTGGCTTTATAGCCTTTAAGATTTCTTCAATTTCTGTATTTCTTAGGGCTTCGTCCATATCATCAGCCCATTTGTTAAAGTCAAAAGTTTCTTCATACATCATATGTAAGAATTCTTGTTCTTCCTCGGTTAATTCAAAATCTTTGTTATTCTCCATTGTAAAACACCTCTTTAATTAAGAATATTTGAATAGGGCGTTTTGCTTTTGTTCTTATATGTATTGAACTTGAATTTTTCCTGTAAGCTCTCTAAATCATAACACCCTATTTCTTGATAATGATTTTTCAATAAGTCTTGATATACTAAATTATTAAACATTTCTAAATCTCCAAAGCCGTGTATTACTACAGTCGGCTTAACATCAACACCAGCGATATAGTCGGTGAACATTCCAACAATTTCAGAATAAGCATAGGCTATTCTGTTTGACATCTTCTTTGCTTTCTCTACATTTATGTTATAGATTGATATTTGTGGTCGTATCACTCGGTCTTTAACACGAATACCATCTATGAACACATTTTGAGATTTTAACTTATATAATATTGAAACATTTTCTGGGTTAGTAAGGTTTTCAATCAGAATACCTTTTTTATTTAGGTTGTAGTCGTACCTCTCCAAAAGGTCTTTATTGATATTTGCTGATACATTGTTCCCAAAACCGCCGTGCTTTCGTATTTCTGCAAAGGTTTTAAGCCCCAGAGAGTTATAATGTTCCATTCGTAGTGCTGAACGGACAAGCATATCTTTTGTGATTTTCCCAACATTATGGCTTGATAGTTCGTTTGAATACTGTAGCTGATAAACCATCATTCCACTTAAATACACTCGTTTGAGTAGCCCCAGCTCACACATCAGGCTCATAATCTCGCTGGTGTGGTTTAGAAAGTATGATACATATTTCTGCTGGACTACACCACCCAGATGTTTTTTAAGCACATAGAAAAAATCTTCATAATCTTTTATGCAGTTCGTCCTTGCTCCACGCTCCAAAAAATCATATTTCATAATTCATCATCTCCTTATGTATGGTAAAAGGTTAGATTTGCTGATAGCACCTGACTAAATACCTCTTTTTCCTCCAGCATAGTTTGATTATAGTGGTCGGTAGTAATTTCAATTAGTTCAATATGGCTTTCACTAACAATACCACCATCACAAGCAGAGGCGGTCATTTTGCTTAACTGTTCCCAGCGGTCGTAATCGGTGTGTCTTAATTCTTCCAGCTTTTCTTGGTACATATCGTGCAAATCTCTTTCTGAATACCATTGTTCTTGCTGGTGCTGTGGGAGATTTGCGATATGATATGCAAGTAAGCTGTTATGCTCGCTGGAATTAGCATTTACATACGGCTTATGACCTTGAAAGCCGTCTAACTTACCTATAAATGCACGGCCTTTGTCTGTGCATTTATAGATTGTTTCATTGGTTGAAAGGCTTACACACCTTTCAACCAGACCTTGTTTTTCGTAAGAACGAAGCCTACAATCGCTCGCTTTCATAAGCGAGCGTGGTATGTGGTGGGCGAAATACAGTAATCTGAATGACTGTATATCTCGGTTATTCAGTTTTGTTATATACTGTGATTTTCTTGACATAAGCCCACCTCATACAAAGCCAGCCTAAGCTGGCGTTTACCCCTGTGGAACAGCCGAACGGAGATTTTCGTGTAATTCAACGATTGTCAAAAAATCGTGTCAGCCCCTCTGGGCTGGAATTACCGAAACTCGCACCAAGAACGCTTTTAAGCGTGTAGGTGTCGGAGTGAGGCTGTTCCTGTTTATATTGTTTTTATATATTACAATAAATCTTTATTGTATATTCATTTTAGGTGTTCTACCATCAAGGGCAAGACGGAAAATATAGTTAAACATCAAATTTCATCTTAAAATTGGTCGTTTAATTGACTTTTTTTAGTTTTTGTGTTAGAATGTTTTTGAGGTGGTAAAATGCAAGGTAATATATTTGATGTAGACCTACAGTCAATGTCATCTATTCAAATCAGAAGATGGCTCAAAGATTGCAGAAACTTAATAAAATCTACCGATTATGAACATAGGGCTGATTATCTGCAAGCAGTAAAGCATTTTACTGATGACTGGTATCAGCACTATGAAGATAATAAAAAAATATATGGCGATTACAAATTCAAAAGGGCGTTGCTCTCTCTTGCTCTTCCAGAAGTGGTAATTAAAACAATCATAGATGGCAAAAAAGTTATTGTACCGCCTATGATGTTTGAAACTATACAAAATCACAACCCATTTGCAAAGACTCTGGAACAAGAGGAAGATGAACATATAAAGAACAACATCAAAAAGTATTATGAAGATATTTCAAAATGCTTTAAGGCGAATAACCTTGAAAACTATAAATCTGACCTTGATAGAATTATAAGAGAATGCTTAATTGATAGCGTAAGCTTTCAGTTAAAGGTTTATCAAGGCAAAAAGGTTATTAAGTTTAAATCGGTTGATGAACTCTTTGACGAAATTGAAAATTTGAGTAATTACAGAACAGAAACACAGTCTACTCCAAAACTGCTTACACCAACAAAGTGTATAAAAACAGGCTATCAAAATCTGCTCTTGCAGAATGGAATATCAAAAACAGTATATAACGATTTTCAATCTGAAGATTTTTGTGAACAAGATTTCGGAAAGAAAATGTTTGTGAATATTGGCTTTATGCTGGAATTACCATTTGATATGCTTAACACCTTACTTTCTTTTAATGGTTATTCAATTGATAAAAGCGGTAAAGTTTTTGATAAGATTGTTGACCGTGCTTTTAAAATTGGTTTTGGTCGTAAGCTGACTATAGATTTGATAGATTATTACAACGGAAAGCTGTTTGAAAAATATGGCACGATAATAAACAAAAAAGGCAAAGAAGAAGATAACTTTGCAAAGATAACAAATCTTAACTCTATGAAAGATTAAAAAAATTCCCTTTACTTGATGTAAGGGGAATTTTCTATTGCATTTTTAATTGAAAAGTGCTATAATTAAGTAAAATAATTTTTGGTTTCCTACGACTGCAAAAAATGACTGCAAAGCGACTGCAAAAAACCTTGAGAATACCGAGAAACTAGAGAATGAACGAAATAAAACAACGCATTTATGCTGATTTCGGGACACTTGAGATGCAGTAAACTTCAAAGATGTTGGAGTGGGAATAAGAAATAATGAAAGTAAAGAGCTAACTGACATCAAAGTCGGTTAGCTCTTTTAGTATATATGGATATGAGACATTTTCTTCAAAATGCTTGGAATTTCTGATAAATCCTGTTATTCTGTTTAAAATAATAAAAGAAATTTTGAAAAAATAAGAAATTCTTTAAATTTACTATTGATTATTGTCGAGAGTTGTGGTAAAATTATAGGGTTGAAAAAGAATTTATAAAAGCGAGAAGGGATTTTTTATGGCTAACAAAGAAAGAAGAGTCGGAACAATTTCAAGAGGTATTCGTTGCCCAATTATAAAGCAGGGCGATAATCTTGCGAAAATCGTTGCGGACAGTGTGCTTGAAGCTGCTGAATATGAAGGCTTTGAAATTCGTGATAAGGATGTTATTTCTGTAACAGAATCCGTTGTTGCCCGTGCTCAGGGAAACTATGCCACTATTGATAATATTGCTGAAGATGTTAAAAATAAGCTTGGCGGCGGAACAGTTGGAGTTATTTTCCCGATTTTGTCAAGAAACCGTTTTGCTATTTGTTTAAAGGGGATTGCTAAAGGGGCTAAGAAGGTAGTTCTTATGCTTAGCTACCCGTCTGATGAGGTTGGTAACTCTCTTATGGATTTAGACAGGCTTGATGAAACAGGCGTGAATCCATATTCTGATGTACTTTCTCTTGAAAAATACCGTGAACTTTTTGGTATATACAGACTTGAATTTACAGGTGTTGACTATGTTGAATATTACCAGAATATAATAGAAGAAGCAGGAGCAGAAGCGGAGATTATCTTTGCAAATCAGCCAAAGGCAATTCTTGACTATGCAGATTGCATCATCAACTGTGATATTCACACAAGAGCACGAACAAAGCGTATCTTAAAGGCGGCAGGTGCAAAGGTTGTTTGCGGACTTGATGATATTATGAATGCTTCTGTAAACGGAAGTGGATTCAATGAAAACTATGGTCTTTTAGGCTCAAATAAGTCAACAGAAGATACGATTAAGCTTTTCCCGCGTGATTGTCAGCCGATCGTTCTTGATATTCAGGAACAGATATTAAAGGCAACAGGTAAGCATGTTGAGGTTATGATATATGGTGACGGTGCGTTCAAAGACCCGAAGGGCAAAATCTGGGAACTTGCTGACCCGGTTGTGTCTCCGGCATTCACAGACGGCCTTGTTGGAACACCAAATGAGCTTAAACTCAAATATCTTGCGGATAATGATTTTAAAGACCTTTCAGGTGATGCGCTTAAGGAAGCAATATCAAACAGTATTAAGGCTAAGGGCGGAAACCTTGTAGGAAATATGGCGGCTCAGGGGACAACACCTCGTCAGCTTACTGACCTTATCGGTTCTCTCTGTGACCTGACAAGTGGTTCCGGTGATAAAGGAACACCTGTTGTATTGGTTCAGGGCTACTTTGATAACTACACAAACTAATATAAAAAAAATAAACCCGAAACATTTGTTTCGGGTTTATTTTTTTCTTATTCACTGTCGATTGTCGAAATACAGATTGTCATTTCTTCGAGAACATCGAGAAGACCTCTTACAGTATCGAGCGCTGTAAACATTGTAACATTGTTTTCAACGGCACAGCGTCTGATTTTAAATCCATCGGATTCATCATCAACCTCGCCAATATCACGGGAGTTAATAACATAGTTAACATATCCCTTACGGATAGATTCAAGAATCTCTTCACTGCCCTCACTGAGTTTTTTCTTAATTCTGGTCTTAATTCCGTGGGACTTAAGGAAGTTAGCAGTTCCCTTTGTTGCCTCAATATTAAAGCCCATTTTATAGAATTTTTCGATAAGAGGAAGAGCCTCTTCTTTGTCTTTGTCAGCGATTGTAACGAAGATTGTTCCATAGTTAACAACATTCATTCCTGATGCCTGAAGTGCCTTATAAAGTGCTCTTGTACGGCTCTTGTCGTAACCGATTGCCTCACCTGTTGACTTCATTTCAGGAGAGAGGTAAGCATCGAGGCCTCTGATTTTCGAGAATGAGAATGCAGGAACCTTAACATACCATCTGTCTTTTTCCTTTGGATAAATCTCAGTTATTCCCTGTTCAGGGAGTGTCTTTCCAAGGATTGCGAGAGTTGCAATATCAGCAAGAGAGTAGCCTGTTGCTTTGGAAAGGAACGGAACTGTTCTTGAAGAACGGGGGTTAACCTCGATAACATAAACATCATCGTTCTTGTCAACTATAAACTGAATGTTGTAGAGACCGACAATACCGATTCCAAGAGCAAGCCTCTTTGAATAATCAATAATTGTTTCTTTTACCTTATCGGAAATACTGAAAGTCGGGTAAATACTGATACTGTCACCGGAATGGACACCGGTTCTTTCAACATGCTCCATAATACCCGGAATAAACACATTTTCACCGTCACAAACCGCATCAACTTCAACTTCTTTACCAACGATATACTTATCAACCAAAACGGGCTTGTCTTCATCGATTTCAACGGCAGTTTTAAGGTATCTGCGGAGACCCTCTTCGTTGTTAACAATCTGCATAGCACGACCGCCAAGAACATAGCTTGGGCGAACAAGGACAGGATATCCGATTTCGCTTGCAGCATTAACACCGTCTTCAATCTTTGTAACCGCCTTACCCTTTGGCTGAGGAATACCAAGCTCATTCATAATATGTTCAAATGAGTCACGGTTTTCAGCTCTTTCAATAGCCTGAACATCAGTGCCGATAATTTTAACGCCACGCTTTTCAAGAGGCTCAGCAAGGTTAATTGCAGTCTGACCGCCGAGACAAGCGATAACACCAAGCGGATTTTCAAGCTTAACGATATTCATAACATCTTCAACTGTGAGTGGCTCGAAATAGAGCTTATCACTTGTTGTATAGTCAGTTGAAACTGTTTCAGGGTTGTTATTTATAATGATTGATTCGTAGCCATAATCCTTGATTGTTTTAACGGCGTGTACTGTTGAATAGTCAAACTCAACACCCTGACCGATACGGATAGGACCTGAACCTAAAACGATAATCTTTTTCTTATCACTTACAACAGACTCGTTTTCGTCTTCGTAAGTTGAATAAAGGTAAGGAATATATCCGGGGAACTCGCTTGCACAAGTGTCAATCATCTTGTAAACAGGGAAGATGTTGTTGTCGCAACGAAGATTAAATATTTCGTCCTCATCAGTTTTCCAGAGGTGAGCGATATATTTATCCGAGAATCCCATCTTTTTAGCCTTTTTAAGAAGTTCAATATCACCTTTTGCACCGTCAGCCTCAAGAATACGCTCGAAATCAACGATGTTCTTGATTTTGTCAAGGAAGAACATATCAATATGAGTTATGTTACAAATTCTGCTGTGGTCAACGCCAAGCCACATAAGCTGAGCGATTGCATAAATTCTGTCGTCAGTACCCTCGGCAATATATGCAAGAAGGTCATCGACAGACATCTTATCCTGGTCGAATTTAGACATATAAATATGGCAAACTCCAATTTCGAGAGAGCGGATAGCTTTGAGCAAGCTTTCCTCAAGAGTTCTGCCGATACTCATAACCTCGCCTGTTGCTTTCATCTGAGTACCAAGTTTGTTTGAAGCATTAGTAAACTTATCAAACGGGAAACGAGGCATTTTAGTAACAACATAGTCAAGAGACGGCTCAAAGCTTGCAGGAATGTTAGCAAGCATAATTTCGTCAAGGTTCATACCAACGGCAACCTTTGCAGTAACTCTTGCGATAGGGTATCCGCTTGCTTTTGATGCAAGAGCGGAGGAACGGGATACTCTTGGGTTAACCTCGATAACATAGTAGTCAAATGACTGAGGGTCAAGAGCAAACTGAACATTACATCCACCCTCAATTTTCAAAGCACGGATAAGTCTTAATGCTGCGTTACGAAGCATATGATATTCCTTGCTTGTAAGAGTCTGAGCAGGAGCAACAACGATACTGTCGCCTGTGTGGATACCAACAGGGTCCATATTTTCCATACTACAAATTGTTATAGCGGTGTCATTACTGTCACGCATAACCTCGAATTCAATTTCTTTGTAGCCTTTTATACTTTTTTCGACAAGAACCTGACCAACAGGGGAGAGTTGAAGTGCGTTTTTCATAATTTCACAAAGTTCAGCTTCGTTGTCAGCGAAACCACCACCTGTACCGCCAAGAGTAAATGCAGGACGGAGAACAACAGGATAGCCGATTTCTTTAGCAGCGTTAATGCCTTCTTCCATAGAGTTTGCTATAAGCGAAGGAAGAACAGGCTCGCCCAATTCTTCACAGAGTTCTTTAAAAAGTTCTCTGTCCTCGGCTCTTTCAATACTTTCACAGCTTGTCCCCAGAAGTTCAACCTGACATTCAGCCAGTATTCCTTTTCTTGCAAGCTGCATAGCAAGGTTAAGACCTGTCTGACCGCCAATACCAGGAACGATTGCGTCTGGTCTTTCATATCTTAAAATTTTTGCAACATATTCAAGTGTCAAAGGTTCCATATAAACCTTATCTGCAATAGTTGTATCTGTCATAATTGTGGCAGGGTTAGAGTTAACGAGAATAACCTCGTAGCCTTCTTCTTTAAGAGCGAGACACGCCTGCGTTCCCGCATAGTCAAACTCTGCCGCCTGTCCAATAACAATAGGACCGCTTCCGATAACCAATACTTTTTTAATATCCTTACGCTTAGGCATTCTTTGTCTCCTCCATAATTTCTACAAATTCGTCATATAAACACTTAGGACAATCAGGTCCCAGTGCATTTTCGGGGAGGTACTGAACGGCGTAAACCTTGTCTTCAGGACACGCAACCCCCTCAACTGTGTTGTCAAGAACATTTATATGGGTGAGTTTTAATTTTGTATTTTCAAGGGATTTTTCGTCAATAACATAACTGTGATTTTGGCAAACAATTTCGATTTTATTGGTATTAACATTCTTAACAGGATGATTTCCGCCTCTGTGGCCGAACTTAAGCTTGTAAGCTTTAGCACCGTAAGCCATACCGATAATCTGATGACCTAAGTCAATACCAAAGATTGGGTATTTCCCGATAAGAGCTTTAACTGTTTCAACAACCTCAGGAATATCCTCAGGACTTCCTGGCCCGTTTGAAAGAAGAACTCCGTCAGGATTCATAAACATAATTTCATCTGCAGTTGTGTTGTAAGGAACAACAGTAACATTACAGCCTCTTGATTTAAGTTTTTCAATAATGCTGAGTTTAAGACCGCAGTCGATAATAACAACATTATATTTATGACTGGATGTTCTTGAATACCAACGCTTTTTGCTTGAAACCCTGGAAACTGCATTCTTAATTTCAGGAGTAGCTTTTATAGTTTCAACAGCTTTTTCGGTTGGAGTATCAAGAGAAGTGATAATTCCTCTCTGCAATCCGTTATCTCTTATGTGTCTTGTAAGCTTTCTTGTATCAATTCCGTAAAGACCTGGGATTGAATTTTCCTCAAGCACCTCAGAGAGCGTTTTTGTATAGCGGAAGTTGCTTGGCATATCGTTGTAGTCACGAACGATTATTCCGCCGATTGTTGGGTTTTTAGATTCAAAATCGTCTTCTGTAATCCCGTAATTCCCAATAAGAGGATAGGTCATAATAACGATTTGAGAAGTGTAGGATGGGTCAGAAATAACTTCCTGATAGCCAACCATTGATGTGTCGAAAACAACTTCGCAAACAACATCTTTATCGCCGCCAAAGCCATAGCCGATATATTCGCTGCCGTCTTCGAGAACTAATTTTCTGCCAAAATTTTTTGTCATCGGTATTCCCCCTGTTTTTTGATTAAATATGACAATAATACATACTTTCTTAATTTACTATTATAGCATTTATGATGGGGTTCTGTCAACTTATATATTTATATTTTTTGCATAATATTATTTTTTATATTTATTTCTTTTTTTACAAAGTTATAAAAATTTGTTTTTAGGTCTTGACTACACGGTTTTTATATGGTAATATTAGAATGATTTTTTAAAAAAGTTGATAGTTTGAAAGTGCGAATTTTGGTAAGGGAGTCCTTTGATTTCCTTGCCTTTTTAATTTTTGAATACAAAAAAGTCGCAAAAATATTAAAAATAAGCATATATACGCTAAAAAATCGCAAATAATACTTGAATTTTTCAGGAATTAGTAGTATAATGTTTAATGGTTTATTATGTAGATAAAAAGATAAGTCTGTAAGGCTTATTTTGGAAGGATGAAAATAGATTTATGAGCAGAAAGAAAAGCAGATTGCCGTTGCTCCCGCTCAGAGGGCTTACGGTTTTCCCGGGAGTGGTAATCCATTTCGATGTGGGGAGACAACGTTCTAAGGCGGCAGTTAATGAGGCAATGAAAAGCGACAGACTTTTGTTCCTTACATATCAGCCTGATATGTCGGTTGAAGAACCTAAAAAGGCTGACTTGAGCAAAATGGGAACTGTTGCTGAAATCAGGCAGACGCTTGTTCTCCCTGATGGGAATATGAGAATTTTGGTTGAAGGTGTGTGCCGTGCTGAAATAACCCGTTATTATGATGAAGAGGCGTGCAGATTTGTGGCTTATTCTGAAATGGATGAGATTGAGTGCGAAGATAAGCTTTATGAAAAAGCTCTTATGAAAAGAGTGGAGAATCTTCTTGAGGACTATCTCGAAGTTTATGATAAGGTTACCCCTGAAACAATCGCAGCACTTGAGGAAATCAACGAGCCGGGTGTTTTAGCAGATATAACTGCATCGGATTTTCCACTTAAGCCATCCCAGAAACAGGAAATATTAGAAGAGCTTGATATAGAGAAGCGACTTGAAAAGCTTATTGCGATGATGCAGGAAGAAGTTCAGGTCTTAGAAATCGAAAAAGGCGTTGCGAAAAAGCTTAACAGAGCTATTGATAAGAATCAGAGAGAATATGTTATCCGTGAACAAATGAAGGTTCTTCAGGGTGAACTTGATGATATGGAGCCTCTCTCAAATGATGTTGAAAAATACAAAGCAGAGCTTGAAAAAAGGGTTTTCCCTGAGGAAGTTAAGGCTAAACTCAATGAGGAAATAGAAAGGCTTTCAAGACAACCGGGAATGTCACAGGAGTATTCTGTTATACAAAATTATATTGAAACAGTCCTGGCTCTGCCGTGGGATAAAAAATCGGAAATAAATCTTGATATAGAGAAAGCGAAAGAAATCCTTGATAAAGACCATTATGGAATGAAAAAGGTTAAAGAGCGAATCCTTGAATATATCGCCGTTAAGAAAATGGGCGGCGAGGGAAATGGCTCAATAATATGCCTTATCGGCCCTCCGGGAACGGGAAAAACTTCAATCGCTAAATCCCTCGCGGAAGCAATGGGCAGAAAATATGTCAGAATAAGCCTTGGCGGAATACAGAATGAAGCTGAGATAAGAGGCCACAGAAAGACATATATAGGCTCAATGCCGGGAAGAATAATGAATGCGGTTAAAACTGCAGGAGTTTCCAATCCCCTTATATTGTTTGATGAAATTGATAAAATGGCAAGCGATTATAAAGGTGACCCTGCGTCAGCAATGCTTGAAGTTCTTGATAAGGAACAGAACAAGAACTTCCGTGACCACTTTATAGAACTTCCCTTTGATTTGTCGGAAACCGTGTTTATAATGACGGCAAATTCCTATGAAGGAATTCCATATCCACTTCTTGACAGAATGGATGTTATTGATATTTCTGGATATACCGAAGACGAAAAGGTTAATATCGCAAAACAGTATCTCATTCCAAAACAGAAAGAGCAAAGCGGTATAAACGAAAAGGCTCTTAAAATATCCGATAAAATGATAAGAGAAATTATTGACGGATATACAAGAGAGTCGGGCGTTCGTAACCTTGAAAGAAATATTGCGGCTATATGCAGAAAAACTGCTTTTGATATTGTTAAGGGTGAAACGGAAAGTGTGACTCTAAGCAGTTCAATCCTGAAAAAATATCTTGGTGCAAGAGTGTATCAGAAAGACGAAAAGGAAAAGAATGACAGCATAGGTCTTGTTACAGGTCTTGCCTGGACACAGCACGGTGGCGAAACCCTTGTTGCGGAAGTCAATGTTATGCCCGGAACGGGAAAGGTTGAGGTTACAGGAAATCTTGGCGATGTTATGAAAGAATCAGCTAAGGCGGCTATGTCTTATGTTCGAGCTAACAGTGAAGAGCTTGGTATTGAAACAGAGTTTTATAAAAATAAGGATATTCATATCCATATCCCCGAAGGTGCAGTTCCGAAAGATGGTCCTTCTGCAGGGGTAACTATGGCAACGGCTATGGTTTCTGCTTTGTCGGGAGTCCCGGTTAAAGCGGATATAGCAATGACAGGAGAAATTACTTTAAGGGGAAGAGTCCTTGCAATCGGCGGACTGAAAGAGAAATCTCTTGCTGCCTACCGAATCGGGATAAGAAACATAGTAATTCCTTTTGAAAATAAAAAGGATTATGAGGAACTTCCGGATAAAATAAAGAATGAAATGAACTTTATTTTTGCAAAGGATATGAAGACGGTGCTGAAAGCGGCGCTTGCGGAGTAAGGAGTATGCTATGGAATATATAAATGCAGAATTTGAAACAACGGCTGTTGTCAAGGCTCAATATCCTGATAAAAGTCTGCCTGAAATTGCATTGGTTGGCAGGTCGAATGTTGGGAAATCTTCACTCATCAACTGTGTTTTAAACAGAAGAAAGCTTGCGAGAACAAGTAGTACGCCGGGGAAAACTGCAACCATTAACTTTTATAATGTTGAGAAAAAGTTCAGAATTGTTGACCTGCCCGGTTACGGATATGCAAAGGTTTCAAAGGCTGAAAAAGAGAAATGGGCAAAAATGATAGAGGGGTATCTGTCGGAAAGAGAAAACCTTGTGGCGGTTATCCAGCTTGTTGACGCAAGACATAAACCGACGGCGGACGATTTGATGATGGCTGATTGGGTTAAGCGTTGCGGATACTATACTTATATTGTTGCGACAAAACTTGATAAATTGAAAAAATCAGAAATTGATAAGAATTTGACTTGTATATATAATGAGCTTGAGCTTGACGAAGATTGTGTTTTAATCCCGTTTTCTTCGGAAAATAAGGCGGGGCGGGAAGATGTCTTAGAGCTTATTGATTATATACTTGGCGGAAAGGCGGAGGAAGACAGATGATAACAAAACCGAGAGGAACAGAGGATGTTCTGCCTGAGGAGGTTGCCCTCTGGCAAAAGATTGAAAATACAGCAAGAGAGGTTTGTAATGTTTTCGGATATAAGGAAATAAGAACTCCTGTTTTTGAAAATACGGAACTCTTTGCAAGAGGTGTCGGCGAAACAACGGATGTTGTTCAGAAAGAAATGTATACTTTTCTTGATAAGGGCGGAAGGTCAGTTACATTAAAGCCCGAAGGAACAGCGACGCTTGTAAGAAGTTATATCGAAAACTCACTTTATGCAAATCCACAGCCGACAAAACTGGCATATATAATTCCATGTTTCAGATATGAAAAACCGCAGTCGGGGAGACTTCGTGAATTCCACCAGTTCGGAATTGAGTGCTTCGGAGCGGAAAGTCCTGAAACTGATGCAGAAATTATCTCCCTTGCGAATACCTTTTTGAATAAGGTTGGTATAAAAGGGATAACACTTTATATAAACAGTATCGGTTGCCCGACTTGCCGTAAGGAATATAACGAAAAGCTTAAAAGTTATTTTAAAGCAAAGGAAAATGAACTTTGCGAAACTTGCCGTGAAAGACTTGAAAAGAATCCTATGCGTATAATTGATTGTAAATCACCTGTTTGCAGTGAGATTGCAAAGGATGCACCGAGAATGGTTGATTACCTCTGCGGAGAGTGTAGCGACCATTTTGAAAAGGTCAAAGCAGGGCTTTTGAATATGGGAATTGATTTTAAGGTTAATCCTGATATTGTAAGAGGTCTTGACTATTACACAAAAACTGTTTTTGAGTTTGTTTCCGATTCTTTGGGGGCACAGTCAACAGTATGCGGTGGCGGTCGTTATAGCGGTCTTGTTGAGGAACTTGGCGGAAAACCCACAGAAGGTATCGGTTTTGCTATGGGAATTGAGCGACTTGTTTTGATTATTAAAAATCAGGGCCTTTCAGTTGCGGATAGTGTTAAACCACAGGTTTTCCTCGGTGCCATAGGCGATGAGGCTGTTAAGAAAGCACAGAAAATAGTCTATGATTTAAGACTTAAAGGTGTGTTTGCTGAGATGGATTTGTGTGGCAGAAGTGTTAAGGCTCAAATGAAATACGCAAATAAGCTTGAGGCAAAATACAGTGCAGTAATAGGCGATGACGAAATCGCAGAGAATAAGATAAATCTTAAAAATATGGATAGCGGGGAACAGAGCGAGATTGCTCTTACTGCTGACGGTATTTTTGAATATATACAGGAGGTAAAATAATGGATACAATGAAAGGTCTTAAAAGAACTCATTATTGCGGAGATGTTGAAGGCGTTGGAAGTGAAGTCGTTGTTGGCGGATATGTCCAGAAAATCCGTGATATGGGAACACTTATATTTATTGATTTGAGAGACAGAACAGGAATTGTTCAGCTTGCTTTTGACGACACAACAGCAAAGGATGTTTTTGAAAAAGCATCACAGTGCCATAGCGAATATGTTCTTATGGCAAAAGGTGTTGTAAGAGAAAGAGAGAGTAAGAATGACGCTATAAAAACAGGAAATATCGAAATCTTTGTCAATGATTTGAGAATTCTTGCAAAGGCACAAACTCCTCCCTTTGAAATTGTTGATAAGAGCAATACAAATGAGGAACTTCGTCTTAAATACAGATACCTTGACTTAAGACGCAAACCGCTTCAGGACAATATTATTATGAGAAGTCAGATTGCTAAAAGTGCAAGAGACTATTTCTATGAAAACGGTTTTATAGAAATAGAAACACCAATGATGATGAAATCAACTCCTGAGGGGGCAAGAGACTATATTGTTCCATCAAGAGTTCACCACGGAAAGTTCTATGCTCTTCCGCAGTCACCGCAGATTTATAAACAGCTTCTTATGATTTCGGGCTTTGACAGATATATCCAGCTTGCAAGATGCTTCCGAGATGAGGACTTAAGAGCAGACCGTCAGCCTGAATTTACACAGATAGACCTTGAAATGTCATTCGTTGATGTTGAGGATATTCTTGAAATGGGCGAAGGTCTTGTTAAGAGACTTTTCAGTGATGTGTTAAATATCGACATCCCAACTCCTCTCCCAAGACTTACCTATAAGGAAGCAATGGAAAGATACGGAAGTGATAAGCCTGACACAAGATTTGAAATGGAAATTGTTAATCTTTCGGATATTGTTAAGGATTGCGGATTCGGCGTATTCACGTCTGCTATCGAGGGCGGTGGCTCAGTTCGTGCTATATGTGCTAAAAATGCCGCAGGAGTTCTTACAAGAAAAGAAATTGATAAGCTTACAGAATATGTAAGAGGAATTGGAGCTAAAGGCCTTGCCTATGTAAGATGGGTTGAGGACGAGCCTAACTGCTCATTTGCTAAATTTATGACAGAGGATGAGCTTAAGGCTATCTATACAGCGGTTGGTGCTGAAAAAGGTGATGTTGTTTTAATCGTTGCTGATAAAGACAGAGTTACTCTTCCAACCCTCGGTGCTCTCCGTCTTAAGGTTGCAAAACAGCTTGATATTATTAAGGATGGATTTAATTTCCTCTGGATTACGGAATTCCCATTCTTTGAATATGACGAAGAATCAGACAGCTATGTTGCAATGCACCATCCATTCACAATGCCACAGGACGATTGCATACAGTATCTTGAAAGCAATCCTGAAAAGGTTATTGCAAAGGCGTATGACCTTGTATTAAACGGAACAGAGCTTTCTTCAGGTTCAATCAGAATTAACGACTACGAGCTCCAGCAGAAAATGTTTGAAGCGCTTGGTCTTTCTGAAAAGGAAATTGAAGAAAAATTCGGATTCCTGGTTGAAGCATATAAGTATGGTGCTGCACCACACGGCGGTATGGGTATAGGTCTTGACAGAATTTCTATGATTATGTGCGGAGCGGAAAGTTTGAGAGATGTCGTTGCATTCCCGAAAGTTCAGAATGCTTCAGAGCTTATGTCAAATGCTCCGGGATTTGTTGATGAAAAACAGCTCGAAGAACTTGCTATAAAAACTGTTACAGAGGATAAGGAGAATTAAAAATGAGTGTATTTGATATATTACAGGAGAGAGGTCTTGTTGCACAGACAACTCACGAACAAGAAATAAGAGAACTTTTAGAAAAAGAAAAAATAACATTTTATATCGGCTTTGACCCGACAGCGGACAGCCTTCATATCGGCCATTTTATGCAACTTATCGTTATGAAGCATATGCAGAACGCAGGTCACACACCAATCGTTCTTTTGGGTGGCGGAACAACAATGGTTGGCGACCCGACAGGTAAGGCAGATATGCGTCCTATGATTTCTCAGGAAACTATTCAGTATAACGCTGACAGATTCAAAGAACAGATGTCAAGATTTATCGAGTTCGGTGATAAGCCAGGTCAGGCAAGAATGGTTAATAATGCTGACTGGCTCTTAAAACTTAATTATGTTGATTTCTTAAGAGAAGTTGGTGTCCATTTCTCCGTAAACAGAATGCTTACTGCTGAATGTTTTAAAACAAGAATGGAAAAAGGTCTTTCATTCCTTGAATTTAACTATATGCTTATGCAGGGTTATGACTTCTATAAGCTTAACCGTGACTATGACTGTAAAATGGAATTCGGCGGAGATGACCAGTGGTCAAATATTATCGGTGGAATTGAGCTTATCCGTAAAAAAGCGGGGAAGAGTGCATACGGTATGACATTCACTCTCCTCACAAATTCTGAGGGCAAGAAAATGGGTAAAACCGAAAAGGGTGCTCTCTGGCTTGACGCTGAAAAGGTTTCTCCTTATGAATTTTATCAGTATTGGAGAAATGTTGATGACCGTGATGTTATTAGAATGTTAAAGCTTGTTACATTTATTCCAATGGAAGAAATCCGTGAATACGAAAAACTCGAAGGTCAGGAACTTAATAAAATTAAAGCACTTCTGGCTTATGAGGTTACGAAAATGGTTCACGGCGAAGAAGAAGCTAAAAAGGCACAGGAAGCTGCTCAGTCAGTGTTCGGTGCAGGTGCTGCGAATGCAAATATGCCAACTTATGAACTTTCAAAGGCTGACCTTGGCGACGGCGTGAATGTAATCGACCTTATGGTTATGGCAGGTCTTGTTCCGTCTAAAGGCGAGGGCAGACGCGTAATTCAGCAGGGCGGGTTGAGTATCGACGGCGAAAAAGTTACGGATATAGCTGAAATGGTTACAGAAGACCGTTTTAACGACGGAATAATAGTTATTAAAAAGGGTAAGAAAGTCCATATTAAGGTGCAACTTGTGTAAATTTTAAATAATTTGTGCAACTTATACAAAAGAAAATATATTTCTTTGATAATATGTTCTAAAATTACTATTGCAAAATGACGGAAAATAGTGTATCATATAAACATACCACAACTAACAAACTTTTTTCATTTCCCTTTATGGAATTTAAAAGATTCCAGAGAAAAAACGAACACTCCCCGTGTTCGTTTTTTCTTTTGTCTTTTTTTAGTTAGATGATAAATATTCTTCTGCAAAATGAATTGCGGTTGCTCCGTCTGCGGCGGCTGTAACAATCTGTCGCATAGGTTTCGTCCTGACATCCCCGATTGCAAAAACTCCGTCAATATTTGTTCTTGTTGACTCGTCTGCGGCTATGTAGCCGTGACTGTCAATATCAAGCTGATTTTTGAAAAGAGCGGTCTGAGGCTCTCTCCCGATACTGATGAAAACACCGTCAAGAGGGATTTCTTTTGTATGATTATCCGTTGTGCTTTTAAGAATAACACCATTAACAGTTTCCTCGGCGATAATGTCTGAAACAGTATAATTCCATAAAAATTCCACATTTTCAGCAGTCATAAGAGGAGTGTGGTAAACTCTTTCGGCACGGAGTTTATCCCGTCTGTGAATTAAAAATACTTTTTCACAGATTTTAGAAAGATAAAGAGCGTCAGCGGCGGCGGAGTTTCCTCCCCCGACAACTGCGACGGTTTTTCCTCGATAAAACATACCGTCGCAGGATGCACAGTATCCAACGCCTCTGCCAATAAGTTTTTCCTCGTTTTCAAGCCCTAAATGCCTGTGTTCTGCCCCTGTTGCGATGATGACACATCTTGCATTGTATTCAGCGTCAGGAGTCACAATTTTTTTGATTTTTCCGCTAAGCTCCACAGAAAGCACCTCTGCCTGAACGGTTTCTGCCCCGAAACGCTCAGCACCCTGTTGCATCTTAAATCCAAGAGTGAAACCGTCAATTCCCTCGTCAAAGCCGGGATAGTTGTCAATTTGCGAGGTCTGTGTCATCTGGCCTCCTGCAGAAAACTTTTCAAGCACAAGGGTTTTAAAACCGGCTCTTGCTCCGTAAAGTGCCGCAGTATACCCTGCAGGCCCTCCGCCGATTATAATGATATCGTATAACTTGTCCATATAAATTCCTCGAATTACAGTAAATCAAGAATTTGGCTTTTCGGGAGTGCCCCAACTGCCTGATTTGAGATTTTTCCGTCTTTGATTACAAAAAGCGAAGGAATACTCATTATTTTAAATTCAGCCGCAAGTTCCTGTTCCTCGTCAACATTAACTTTTCCAACTTTGATTTCCGGATGCTCGTCTGCAATCTGGTCAACGATTGGGGAAACCATTTTACAAGGTCCGCACCAGCTTGCCCAGAAATCGAGAAGAACTGTTTTATCGGATTTTAAAACCTCTGTTTCAAAATTATCTTTTGTTATTTTCATAGCTGACATATTTATTACCTCCTTTTTTATTATTATATCACTATTTTATTTATTTTACAAGAAAAAGGATGTAATTCATACATCCTTTTTCAAAATTCGATTATGCTTTTGCAATACAAATCTTAACTGATTCGCCGTTAATATTCCAATCCTTTGCAGATTCGCAAACACCTTCGTGAATGTCAACTGCGAGGGACTGAGCGGAGATTTCCGCTTTATTGTCGTTAACAATTTTAAGAATCTTTTCAGAGCCTTCAATGCCGATTTTGATATTATCCTGAACTTCAAAACCGTTATCTTTACGCATTGTCTGAATCTTGCTCAGAATTTCACGAACAAAACCTTCTTCAATAAGCTCGTCTGTAAGATTTGTGTCGAGAACAACTGTGAAACCGCCGTCACTGTCGGAAACAAAACCGTCCTTCTGGAGAGTTTCAACCAAAACATCTTCTTTGAAGATTTCGGCGTCAGTTCCTTCAACGGAAACAACTAAAGCCTCGCCAGAGTTGAGCTTTGCCATAACCTCAGCACCGTCTAAAGCATTGATTGCCTCAAAGAGAGGACGAACAAGCTTTCCGTATTTCGGACCCATAGTCTTAAGCTGTGGTTTAAAGTTGTAGCTTATAAAGTCGCTTGCGTTATCTGTGAACTTAACCTCTTTAACATTGAGTTCGTCAAGAATAATAGCAACATAGTCAGGGTTGATATTTTCTCTTGTCTGAACATAAATTGTAGAGATTGGCTGTCTGTTTTTAACATTAGCACTATTTCGGCAAGCACGACCTAAAATAACAATCTTTCTGATTGAATCCATTTCGTTTTCAATCATCGGGAAGTTGAAATCAGGGTTAGCCACAGGGAAGTCACAAAGGTGAACACTTTCAGGTGCATTCTTATCAACAGATAAAACAAGATTCTGATAAATCTGCTCTGTCATAAACGGAATGAACGGAGCGCAAAGCTTTGAGAACTCAACCAAAACGGTGTAAAGAGTCATATAAGCGTTAATCTTATCATCAGTCATATCCTTAGCCCAGAAACGCTCACGGCTACGACGAACATACCAGTTACTGAGTTCATCAGTAAATTCCTGAATAAGTCTTGTTGCCTCTGTGATTTTATATTCAAATAAATATTTATCAACAGTATCAATAACATTATTGAGCTTTGACAAAATCCACTTATCAAGAACAGAAATCTTATCCTTGTCAAGAGTATACTTTGTCGGGTCAAAGTTATCTATGTTTGCATAAAGAACATAGAAAGCGTATGTGTTCCAGAGAGTTCCAAGGAACTTTCTCTGTGACTCGGAAACTGCCTCGTCGAAGAAGCGGTTAGGAAGCCATGGAGCACTGTTTGAATAGAAATACCATCTTGCAGCGTCAGAACCCTGCTTATTAAGTACATCCCAAGGATTAACAACATTTCCTTTATGTTTACTCATTTTCTGACCGTTCTTATCCTGAACATGGCCTAAAACGATAACATTTTTATATGGTGACTTATCAAAGAGGAGTGTTGAAATCGCCATAAGAGTATAGAACCAACCTCTTGTCTGGTCGATAGCCTCACTGATAAAATCAGCAGGGAAGTTCTCTTCAAACAACTCTTTGTTTTCAAAAGGATAGTGCCACTGAGCAAACGGCATTGAACCTGAGTCAAACCAGCAGTCAATAACCTCAGAAACTCTTGTCATTTCACCGTTACATTTTTCACACTTAAGATGAACTTCGTCAACATAAGGCTTGTGGAGTTCAATATCTTCAGGAACATTGATTCCCTTTTCGCAAAGCTCAGCAACGGAGCCGATACATTCACGGTGACCGCACTTACATTCCCAGATAGGAAGCGGAGTTCCCCAGTATCTTGAACGGGAAAGTCCCCAGTCAATAACATTTTCAAGGAAGTTACCGAATCTGCCCTGCTTAATATTGTCAGGCATCCAGTTAACAGTATTATTATTCTTTAAAAGTCTGTCACGAACAGCAGACATTCTGATAAACCAAGTGTCGCAAGCATAGTAGAGAAGAGGAGTATCACATCTCCAGCAGAAAGGATAGCTATGCTCAAAAGGAATAACCTCAAAGAGCTGTTCTCTTTCCTTAAGGTCACGGATAACAAGCTTGTCAACATCTTTGACAAACATACCCTTCCACGGCTCAACTTCGTCAACAAAGTTACCCTGAGTGTTAACAAGGTTCAAGAAACCGAGTCCGTTTTCTCTGCCGACTCTTGCATCGTCTTCACCGAATGCAGGAGCAATATGAACAATACCTGTACCGTCTTCCATAGTAACATAGTTGTCAGCGACAACCACGCAGGATTTACCGTCTTCAGGTGCCTTGAAGCTATAAAGTGCTTCGTATTCAGTCCCAACAAGTTCAGAACCTGTGTATTTTTCAATAACAGTATATTCGTCTTTGATAACCTTTTCGCAAAGAGCCTCGGCAAGAATATATTTCTCCTCACCAACTGCAATTTTAACATAGGTTTCGTGTGGATTTACGCAAAGAGCAACATTAGACGGAAGTGTCCAAGGTGTTGTTGTCCAGGCAAGGATATACTCTTTGTCAAGTCCCTTGATTTTGAATTTAGCAATAAGGGAGTTTTCCTTAACATCTTTATATCCCTGAGCAACCTCGTGGCTGGAAAGAGAAGTTCCGCAACGAGGACAGTATGGCATAATTTTATGACCTTTATATAAAAGGTCCTTATCCCATATAGTCTTAAGCGCCCACCATACAGATTCAATGTAGTTATTGTGGTAAGTAACATAAGGGTCGTTCATATCAGCCCAGAAGCCAACACGGTCACTCATTTCTTCCCACTCACTCTGATAAGTGAAAACGCTGTTTTTACACTTCTTAACAAAATCTTCAATGCCGTAATCCTCGATCTGCGGTTTACCGCTGATACCCAGCATTTTTTCAACTTCAAGCTCAACAGGGAGACCGTGAATATCCCAGCCGGATTTTCTTAAAACATGGTAACCTTTCATAGTGCGATAACGCGGAATAAGGTCTTTTATAACACGGGTTAAAACATGACCGATATGAGGCTTACCGTTAGCGGTTGGAGGACCGTCATAAAATGTGTAGGTTTCTCCGCCCTCACGATTTTTCATACTCTTCCCGAATATATCGTTCTTTTTCCAGAATTCGACAATTTCCTTTTCTCTGTCTACAAAAGAAAGGTCAGTTGATACTTTATTATACATCAGCTTTTCCTCCGTTTGAAAATTAATTATATTCTAACTAATATATTTTACATAAAAAAATCCAATTTGTAAAGGGTTTTTTTATAATTTGGAGAAATTTATAGTAAAATACATTGAAATTTTCAAAAAACTGTGGTATACTGTATAGAAATTTGCGATTTTATTCGAAGTTTATATAGAAATTATGAGGTGCAATTAAATGAATTTGCTTTGTACGAAGTGCAAGAAAAATCTTGCGGTTGTATTTGTGACCAAGCTTGACCAAAGTGGAAAGCGTGTTGACGAAGGTTATTGTATCAAATGCGGCCGTGAACTTAATCTTATATCCGAAGAAATGCTTGGTAATTTAGGCGGGCAGTTTGGAATGTCCCCTGATGACCTTGAAGCGGCGTCTGAGGAAATGAGCGGATTTTTTGACGGCGATATGGATATGAGTCAGCTTGGAGCGGCGTTTGCCGGGATGATGCCGGACAGTGATATGGATGACGATGATTCTGATGGAGTAAAAAAACCATTTGGCTTTATGAACTTTGGCGGAAAAAAGGATAAGGAAACCGAAAACGAAACAGGTAAATCCAAGAAAAAGAAGAATAAAAAGGAAAAGAATGAAAGAAAATTCCTTGATATGTACGGGACAAACCTTACCCAGAAGGCAAAAGAAGGTCTTATTGACCGTGTTATAGGAAGAGATGCCGAAATGCAAAGGGTTACTCAGATTTTAAACAGAAGAACAAAGAATAATCCCTGCCTTATCGGTGAGCCGGGCGTTGGTAAAACGGCTATTGCTGAGGGACTTGCTGTTAAAATTGTGAATGGGGAAGTTCCTGAAAAACTTCTTGATTATGAGATTTATCTCGTTGATATGACGGCTATGGTGGCAGGAACACAGTTCCGTGGTCAGTTTGAATCAAGACTCCGTAATCTTATTAAGGAAGTTAAACATTTAGGAAATATAATTCTTGTTATTGACGAAGTTCATTCTATCGTTAAAGCAGGAGATGCCGACGGCGCAATGAGCGCAGGGAATATTTTAAAGCCTGCTTTGTCAAAAGGTGAAATTCAGATAATAGGGGCAACAACTCTCGAAGAATACAGAAAATATATCGAAAAAGACTCCGCTCTTGAGAGAAGATTCCAGACAGTTATGGTTGAAGAACCATCTGTTGAGGAAACTGTTGAGATTTTAAAGGGTATAAAGGAATATTATGAAGATTATCATAAGGTTAAAATAACTGATGATATTATAAGAACTGCAGCAGTCTTGTCGGAGCGGTATATAACGGAAAGATTCCTTCCTGATAAGGCGATTGATGTTATTGATGAAGCGGCATCAAAAGCTAATCTTGAAAATACCGATTTGGTAAAGCTTTCTAAGGCTGAAAAGGCACTTGCAGAAATGCAGGGGCAGATTGAAACCCTTGACGGTAAAGAAGATTTGAGCGAGGAAGATTATGCTCGTCTTGCGGAAATCAAAAGCGAGATTTGCAGAAAAGAACAGGAGATTGCCGATATAAAGGCAAATATGAAAGATGTTTATATAACAAGTGAAAATCTTGCGGCAGTTATTGAAGCGTGGACAAAAATCCCTGTTAAAAATATTACACAATACGAAAGTCAGCGTCTTGTGAATCTTGAAGAAAGACTACATCAAAGACTTATCGGACAAAACGAAGCGGTCGAGAATGTAGCGAGAGCAATAAGAAGAAAAAGAGCAGGAATAAGCCTTAAACGCCGCCCTGTTTCGTTTATATTTGTAGGACCGACAGGCGTTGGTAAAACTGAACTTGTAAAGCAGATTGCAAGAGAGGTTTTTGATAGCGAGGATGCCCTTATCCGTCTTGATATGTCGGAGTTTATGGAAAAACATTCCGCCGCAAAACTTATCGGTTCACCCCCAGGTTATGTGGGCTATGACGATGCAGGTCAGCTTACAGAAAAAATAAGGAGACATCCGTATTCAGTAATTCTTCTTGATGAAATAGAAAAAGCACATCCTGATATATTTAATATGCTTCTTCAGATTCTGGACGACGGAAGAATAACAGATAGCCACGGAAAAACAGTTTCATTTGAAAACACAATTATAATAATGACATCAAATGCAGGAAGTAATCTTAAATCGGGAATTGCGGGATTTGGTGAAAGTGAAAGCAAAACGAATGAAATTAAGGTTGACAGAGCTTTGAAAGAAATGTTCCGTCCTGAATTTTTAAACCGTGTAGACGAAATTGTTATATTCAGTGAACTTAACAAAGATGAACTTTCAGAAATAATAACACTTATGACAAAGGATTTGGAAACAGGTCTTTTGGAAAAAGGAATTTCTCTTGAAATGACAAAGTCTGCCAAAGAACTTATATTAAAGGAAGCGTATAATCCGCAGTATGGAGCAAGACCTCTCCGTAGATATATCGAAAGATATGTAGAGGATGCCGTGGCACAAGCTTTAATAGAAGGGAAAATAGGCGCAGGAGATACAGCTTTTGTAGAGGAAAAGGACGGGAAAATATCTCTTGAAATAAAAAAATAAAAAATTTGAAAAAAAGTATTGACAAGTTAAACTTTTTTTGATATACTATCAAGGTCGGTCGATAAAAGACCTGCCAAGCGGGTGTAGTTCAATGGTAGAATGTCAGCCTTCCAAGCTGAACACGTGGGTTCGATTCCCATCACCCGCTCCAATTTTTTGCGCCTGTAGCTCAGCTGGATAGAGCAATTGCCTTCTAAGCAATGGGTCAGGAGTTCGAGTCTCTTCAGGCGCGCCATTACACGGTGGGTATAGCTCAGTTGGTTAGAGCGCTAGATTGTGGCTCTAGAGGTCATCGGTTCGACTCCGATTACCCACCCCACACATATTGGGCTGTAGCCAAGTCGGTAAGGCACGGCACTTTGACTGCCGCATGCGTAGGTTCGAGTCCTGCCAGCCCAGCCAAAACCCTAAAAAATTAAATATGGTCCATTAGCTCAGTTGGCAGAGCACTTGACTTTTAATCAAGGTGTCCGCAGTTCGAATCTGCGATGGATCACCAGTTTAAACCCCGTAGGCACAAGGCTTACGGGGTTTCTGCTTTTATGGGGAAATTTGGGGAAATTGGTATTTGACCCTATTTTGACCCTATTTTTTTATGTCTTTTTGATTTTTATCTATGTATTTCAGTAAAGAATTTATCATATCAAGAGCGAGTTTTTTCTCTGAGTTAGAACCTTTATCAACAATGGATGTAAATGCTTTTGAAAGGGCAATGTTATGTCGGTTCACATATCTTTTAAGATTTTGTTCTCGAAGAAAGTCAGAGGTTTCAATTTTAAATGAATCGACAGGAAATACACTGTAACAGATTTCCTGTGCAGAGAGATTATATACTCCTGTCCCGTGCAGGGTGTCTGTTGCGTATAGAATATATTCATAAGAACACTGCAAAGCTTCGGCTAATTTAAATAAATGGGAATTATTTATTAAAGATGTTTCTCCCGATTCAAATTTCGAAAGAGCCTGATGGGAAATATTCATATATTCTGCAACATCGGATTGAGAAAATCCCCGTGTTTCCCTTAACTTGCGTATTCGTTCACCAATTTTAATATCAAATACCTCTTTATGTGTTGTATCAAGGGAGAAATAATATGCCTTTACATGATTTAATATTGTGTCATAAAGAATCGCGCTCTGTGTCTGAGGGGATTTACAAGCTATATCTTCAGACCATCTGAATGGAGTAAGACCTGCAAGATACTGCCAGGAACAGTTAAGGAGAGTCGCATATTTCTTTATATGATTAAGATTATTTGTTCCGTTTAATCCGTCTTGTTCGGAAGAAGAAAGCATTCTTTTTAAATTGGAAGTATTGATACGGTCAATAAGAATAAGCTCCTCAAAACGGTTGCTTACCACGGTAGACGAAAGACAGGAGTTCTGATAATTCTCTTTGGTGATGCGTGAACTTTTTTCAGCAAGAAGCCATCCTGAATTACAAAGTATAAAATCTCGGCTGCAAAGCAGAGCACGCAAAATATTTGTCAAAAGATTTTCGTCTATGACATATGTACCATTTTCTATGTCTGAAAAATCCTGTTCGGAAATGTTTAAGTGCTTGGAAATATTCTCCAATGAAATATTTCTGATAAGTCGGGCAACCCTTATATGTTCACCGATAATACCTCGGCAGTTTTGCAACCAATCTGCAACTTCGCCTGTTCTGAATACAAACAGTTCCATCAAATATCACCTCAATTAAACACTATATAATATAAATACCATATTTGCAACCATTTTGCAACAGAAAAAATATCAAAGATTCATTATTGTCAAATGTAAAATATTGTGTCATTCTATGTGCAAGAGCTCTTAAAATTTCACGAAAGGAGATAAAAGATATGACCAAAGTTCTTACAGTAGCAGAAGTTTGTAATATATTACAGGTATCACGGGCAACTGTTTACAGGATAATTAAAGAAAAAGAATTAAAGGCAATAAAGGTACGAAAAACTGTAAGAGTTAAAGAAAGCGATCTCGAAGAATATCTTTCTGTCTATGAGGAGGCGATGTAGTGTCTAAAAAGACACGGAACCTGAATAATGAAGGAAGTCGCAAAATTATGCCTGATGGGCGTATTACATACAAAAAGATGGTTGGAAAAAAAGAAAACGGTAAACCGAGGATGATACAAGTGTATCAGAGGAAAGGTGAAACACCATCGCAAGTGAAAATCAGATTTGATGAAGAGTGCAGTAAATATGAGGCTGCTAAAGCAATTATTTCCAATCGGGGTATGTATGAGATTGTACGAAGCGGTTCGGAGGCTTTGTTGGGAACATATCTTAAGCAGTATATTGAAGACTTCAAAAAGCCGACAGTAAAGCCGACGACATTAAGCTATTACAGATGTATGGTTGATGAATATATTAACCCATATATCGGTGAATATCGTCTTAAAGAGATAAAACCAATGGTGTTACAGAATTTTCTTATGGAACTTGCTGAAAAAGATTTGTCGTATCGAACTATAAAAGGTGTTTTGCAAATTTTGAAAGCAGCACTTGATGAAGCAGCATACAATGAACTGATTGATAAGAACCCAGCGGAAAAACTAAAAGTACCAAAGAAAAATCAGAAAAAGAAGGTGCTTGCTTTTTCTAAAGAGGAGCAAAAGGTTTTCATGCAGGCTATCAGAGGACACCGGCATGAATTGTTTTATACTATTGCTATTACGACAGGAATGAGGTGCGGAGAAATACTTGCACTTAAATGGAAAAATGTTAATATGGAAAGTAAAACGATTTATGTTTGCGAAAATCTGACGGTATCGTATGATAAGGAAGAAAAGACAAAGGTCCACGAGGGAACACCAAAATCGGATACAGGTGTACGAACACTGCCGATTACGGAAAGACTGAAGGAACTTTTAATTAAAGAAATGGAAATTCATATGGGGTTGTTCGGAGATATTAACGGTTTTGTACTAAAAACCAATCAGAATGCTCCATATCATTCCAGAAGCTATTTTGGAAGAGCGTTAAAAGAACTATGCAGAAAAAATGGACTGCCTGAGATAAATCTTCATGCACTTCGGCATAGCTTTGCAACAAGAGGTCTTGAAGCAGGTGTTTCGCCAAGAGTGATGCAACTTTTATTAGGACATTCGGACTGGCAGCTTTTCTTTAATACATATTCACATGTAATGCCGGATTTATACGGTGCAGAATCAAAGCGGCTTTCAGAAGCTATGGATAAAATAAATGCCTCCGGAGAATAATTCTCTGGAGGTGAAAGGAGAAATTTGAATGAATGACTTGACAGAGTGGATAAATGGGTTAGAAAAAATGGAGCCTCTTCCAATAAATCAACTAACCAATATTAGTCAGGCAAAAAGTTTAATTCCACAGCAGATGTGTGTCTATTATGAACAACCCCATTCTAAACTTCCCGAAATTGAAGATGAGGGTCGATGGCTTGCTCCTGATAACAGAGGGAAATTTGAAATGTATGTATATTACTGGACCCAAAATGGCTTAAAGAAAAAGCGGTTTTGTAATGGAATTATTAAATTCGCAATTAAAATAATTATAAACATGCCTGAAAATGCAGAGGTGTGGTATTGTATAATAGTTGAGAATATGTATACAAGAGAGTTTCTTATATCAGAAAGGGATTTAATGAAAACTATAGAAACATTCCGCATATTTTCAGAAAACGGAATTGCTTTTTCTTATACAGCACGAGACGCAATAGTGCTGTTACATAATTATATTTTTTCTGTTGTAAAAGAAATCAAAGAGTACCCTTATTCTCCCGGATGGCATGGAAAGAATTTTTTATATAATAAAGATATTCCCGCG
Organism: Clostridia bacterium; assembly: GCA_045646365.1. GTDB lineage: Bacteria > Bacillota > Clostridia > Monoglobales > Monoglobaceae > SIG454. The sequence goes on along the minus strand of JAZRKP010000061.1, from coordinate 3,580 downwards.
TTTACGGATACACCGTTTTTCAGGAAGAAACTTTTGATAAATAATGACATAACTCAGAAAAAAGCTTTTGATATGCTTATAGATGATATATGTAAGATTGAGGATAAAGCATTGAGATTATTTATTTTGTTGTTTTTACATTATGCTCTTTTTGCTTCCAAAATAAAAATTATAAAAGCGAATTCCATTTTTGCGTTGTTTGGGGAAGAACAAATGATAAAAAATATAGGATATTTATTTTTTCAGTTTTATAACAAGGATAAAGTTGATGTAAATTATCTGTATGACTCGGATGTTTTGCAAAAAATGTCCGAGTGTAAAGATGAAATCTTCCTCATTACTGATAAATACCCTGATACAAAATATAAAAAACAACTTGCAGAGAAAAATCTCAGCGACATCAAAGACTTTGTTGAGAGTGGGAAATGCAATTGTTTGTGTCTTATTCTTTCAAATCATGGAATTTTAGAGGCTAATCAGGATGTTTTTCATTTCGTAGTTAATCAAAAAATAATTGAAGCATCTCAGTTGCTTACTGAGAGCCTGGGAACTCATATATCATATTTTATTTCATGGACAGAAAGCAAGATTAATACATTTGAAAATGTAAAAATAGGAGACTGCACCATATATGATTCGCTTGCGCAGGTATATAACTATATCAGTAAATATTATGACTATATAGGTGGCAGAGAGTTATTTTCCCAATTGGACTTTGTTTCTGATAATGAGGTTTTTTCTGTTTTAAGAAAAATGGTTAGCCAGGCTTACAATGATTATCAGGGAAGTTGGATATGCGAGCGATTTGAATATGCATTTAAAAAACTCAATTTAAAAAGAGTGTATAATTTTGATGAAAATGTTAGCTTTCACAGCGAAGAGCCGTTTACTTACATTACAAAAAAATATGTATGCTTCAGAGAGAAAGATTTTAATTTGTTTTTAAAATATTTTCCTGAAGAGATGAGAAGAAATGATATCTTAAGGACATTAAAAAGATTTGAAAAACTTGCGACAGATGATGAAAAAAGATTTCAAAAAAATATATGGTTTCAGGGAGAGCCGAGGAAGATGATAGTTTTTAACAAAGAGTTTCTTATTCCCTTTGACTCTGTTGAAGGAGGAATAATATGAAAATCGGAACAGATGGCAAAAATACAGTAGAATGGAATATTAGAGAGCATCATAGTATAAATAATTTTGGTGTAGTATTAGGAATGCCTGGTGTTGGCAAGACCTCGTTTATTTGTGAGTGCGTACGAGGTGCTATGCAGGATGGTATTCCTGTTGTCGTTATTGATTTTTCTGATAGCTACCGCAAAGAAAAAGATGTTTTTCTCAAAAATAAAGTTATTTATCATAATGTAGAAAAGAAAGGATTGGGAATCAATCCTTTTGAGAGACAGATGCGTTATATTGACAATATTCCAGAACCGGAAAGCGATGATTCCATAGCGTATAGAGTTTTAGATGTTCTTATTCACGGATTTAAAATAAGTGGCAGTAAACAAAGGCTGACTCTCCAGAAAAAGATTTTTAATCTTATAGAGGAAGAGGGGGAAGCCGCGTCATTTGCGTATTTATATGCATCTCTTTTAGGGACAGAAATTGGAGAAAGAATACGATGTCTCAAGAATTTAAGGGCGTATGACAAGCAGTTAAAATGGAAAGAAATTTTGAAACCGGGAAATATTGTGGTAATTCAATTATCAGATATGGTGGAGCATTTGCGATATTTTTATACAGAACTGATATTAAATGACTTATGGACAGAAACAAAGAAAGGAGGATTAGGTGAATATCTTTTATGTATTGACGAGGTACAGCATTTGCGGTATGATGAAACATCGACTATGTATAATATGCTTAGGGAAGCCCGTAAATACTCAGTTGCAATGCTTGTTGCTACACAGTTTATAGGCAATATGAAGAATAAGGATGGGAGGCTTGCATTGGAGCATGCTGCGCAAAAATTCTATTTTGTGCAAAACGAGAAAAATATAAATGCAGTTGCAAAAAGTATTGATGAATCAAATTATTTGCAATGGAAGAATAGTTTAAGAAATTTACAGGTAGGAGAATTTATCTTTGTAGGAAATGGAATGATTGATAAAAAGGCGTATAATTTAAGATGCAGACTCAAATTTGATATATCTACATAAATTACCTGTTTGGAAAATATAATCCAGAAAAATGAGAAAATATATATGTTTTTATACATTTTTTCATTTATGATTTCCCAAAGTGGTAATGTGAATTAAAGGCTATCTGATACGGTTTTCATATCAGGTAGCTTTTTATTATATAACACATAATTAAAAATCTAAAACCCGCATGTAGACATAACATACTGGTATAAGGGGATATTCTCACTACTCTTATTTAAATTTAAGGGTAAAGTGATAAATCCCCCTTTTTTGATAGATTGAGAATATACCAGGTGTTATGTCGAAGGCATAGCTGTAAAAAAATATATTTCTAACAAAAATATAGTGCAAAAGTCTTAGCAGACAGTATTTTAATTTAATGCACTTTTTGGAGGAAATATATGATAAATCTAAGAATTGATAAGACTAGCTATAAAGCTAAACCGAATGGCTATGAAATAGCAAAAATAAGTAACAGATTATCTGATATGACTACAAAAGAAATATCGTTTGAAGAGTTCAGTTCTCTTGTAGGTGAACAAGGTTATTCCTTTTGTGTATCGGATTTTTATGGTAAAAGAACTAAAGAGAATTTTCAAAGTCAGCAGATTTTTGCGTTAGATTTTGATGATGGAATTACATACAGTGAAATTTCAATGCGTGCGGAAAGCTATGGACTTCCAATAGCGTTAGCGTATGAAACATTTTCGTCGGTAAATGAAAATCGGTTTCGTGTCGTTTTTATTAATGCTTTTGAGATTGATGATATAAGGGTATCGGAAATAATTACTGATGCACTTATTCAGATATTCCCTGAATGCGATAAAGCCTGCAGGGATGTATCAAGAATTTTCTTCGGTGGTAAACGAATAATATACGCATCGGAAAAATATTTGTCTTTAACTAATCTTATGATGGAGTTTCCAAGATTTTTAAAGGATAAATACAGGGAAAAGCATTATAAAAAGCATGTAGAAAATTTCACTGTGAAACATAATTTAGAGCGTTGTGGTGGCTTTGCATATATTGGCGGAAAGCAAAGCGAGGACTGCTATGAGTTTATGGAAGATAATATTGAATATTATCTCAATTTCAATTATAGCAAGCCAACCAACAGAAAAGCAAATAAAAATAAAACGAGGTATTTCAATTTTGATAAGCTTTGCGAGAAATGTAAGCTATATGATGAATTTTTGAATGATAAAAGATGGCTCTATCACGAGGAACTGTTTGGACTTGCCAGTAATCTGAACAATATAGAAGGCGGAAGGAAAAGATTTCTTGAAATTGTTGAGGAAAGCTCATTTGAAAGCTATCGCCAAAAGGACTGGCGATATTGTTTTACATATATGACCGCCCAGGAATATATGCCACAAAGGTGTGAAAGCTTTTGTCCGTACGCTGACGAATGCAATCACGGAGCCAATATAGTT